>JAUHYU010000014.1 GCA_030426345.1 Bacteroidia bacterium | reverse complement strand
CTATTTCGGCGAGGCCTGCCGCTGCACAAAGTGGGTTTTTTTCATGTGTAAAGTGGCCGATGGAGCGATGTTGTAGCGTGTTGTATTTGTCTTTGGTTACAATGCCCGCAAATGGCACGACACCTCCACCAAGTGATTTGCCGAGTACCAAGACATCTGGAGTCACAAAGTGCTCTGAAGCAAACATTTTTCCTGTGCGGCCAAAACCTTCAATTATTTCATCAAAAATCAGAAATATACCATACTGTTCACATAGGTATTGAATTTCCTGCCAATATTCAAGTGAGGGCACTACAGGCGTTGCAGAAATGGGTTCTGCAATGATAGCGGCTATATCAGGATTGCGCTTGAGGATATTTTTGATTTGTCGTAAATATTCTCGGTCTATTTGCTCCCGATCTGTAAATCCCCATGGATTTCGATAATAATTGGGGAACTCTATATGAAATGCTCCAGGAACCATCGGCCCATTGCCCACAGTGAAATGTTCCTCTCCGCCAACGCTTGATGCCTGAAACCCTGTGCCATGGTATGAATCCCAATAAGAAATAGTTTTCCATTTTCCTGTAATTTGCTTGGCCAGCATCACTGCCATTTCTATCGCTTCCGATCCCCCCGGACAAAATAAGACTCTATCTAATCCATCAGGAGTTATTTCTGTTATTTTTTTGGCTAGATGAACTACAGGGATATTGGTATATCTACGTGGTGTAAAAGCCAGGCTACTATCCAGTTGAGTTTTCACGGCCTCCACAACTTTTGGGTTGTTAAACCCGGCGTTGTGTACCCCATTGCCATGGAGATCAAGGTATTTTTTACCATGCAAATCCACAATATAGGCGCCTTCTGTTTTAGAAAGGACATTCATTACCGGGGTGGAAAGTGCCTGGTGTAGGAAATATTTGGCGTCTTCACCGATCCAATGTTGACTTTCCGTATCTAACGCATCATGGTATTTTTTTCTATTGATCGTAGAATTATTGTCTCCTTGTTCCTTGGAAATTTGATAGCTCATGGTATGTTGTGTTTTTTACAAAATATAATATATGTCAATTAACCACCCAAATATATTTCATATTAGTAAAATTATCTCTTAATTTCATCGCTTATTTAGGAGCAATTTGGCTATCAATAAACTTTAAGGAATATGGACAAAGACAGACTGAGATCTGAAGGGGATATCAACATTACCGGTAGTAGAAAGGATTATTGGGAGAATAACATTGATACAAAAACAGCTGAGTTGCTGGAGATGGACAATAAGTACTTTTTGCACCAGTCGCTATCTACCCCTTGTCTCAACGTGATGGAGTCGTGTGAAGGAGCAACTATTACTGATGTGCAAGGACGGAATTATCTAGATTTCCATGGAAATAATGTGCATCAGGTAGGTTTTAGCAATCCTGAAGTCATTAAAGCCATTACCAAACAAATGGAAGAATTGTCCTTTTGCACTCGAAGATATACCAACAAACCGGCAATTGAGCTAGCAAAGAAATTAGTAGAGTTGGCTCCAGGCGACCTTAATAGGGTTTTGTTTGCTCCGGGAGGCTCGCTGGCCATTGGCATGGCACTAAAACTGGCCAGAGTAAAAACGGGCAGATTCAAAACCATCTCTATGTGGGATTCTTTCCATGGAGCTTCGCTTGATGCCATATCAATAGGAGGAGAGGCGATTTTTCGTAGTGAAATAGGGCCGTTAATGCCGGGGACCGAACATGTGCCACCACCAGATGCTCAAAATTGCCCATGGGACTGTGCGGGGGAATGCAAGCTTAAATGCGCCGATTACATCGAATATGTGTTGGAAAAGGAAGGAGACGTCGCTGCTGTAATTGCTGAAACTGTACGCTCAACACCATTTATACCACCGAAGGAATATTGGCAAAAAGTGAGAGCTGCTTGCGATCGTCATGGGGCACTATTGATTTTGGATGAGATTCCCCATTGCCTAGGAAGGACTGGGGAGATGTTTACTGTAGAGAATTATGGTATAGTACCTGATATGCTAGTTATCGGTAAGGGGCTTGGAGGAGGTATTTTCCCGTTGGCAGCGCTTATTGCAAGAGAAGATTTAAATGTAATGCAGGATAAAGCCTTGGGTCATTATACTCATGAGAAAAACCCTGTTGCCTGTGCAGCTTCGCTCGCTGCAATTCATTATATCGAAGGTGAAAACCTATTAGATCATGTCAAAACCATAGGAACTTACACAATAGATGGATTGCAGAAGCTTAAACAGAAATATCCATTGATCAAGGATGTTCGTGGAATCGGTCTTTTGATGGGTGTAGAACTAGCCGATGTGAATGGAAAAAAAGCTGTTGATGAGGCAGAGAAGATCATGTATTTGGCCTTAGAGAGAGGTCTCAACTTCAAATTGACCATGGGAAATATCCTCACTTTGACACCTGCTTTGACCATTAGCTACGATGAAATGGATCAGGCACTTGCCATTTTAGATGGCTGCTTTCAAGAGGTTTCGGTAAAAGAGTAATGAGAAAGAAGCCTGCGGTAGTATTGTGCAATAAACTTTCCTACTCCACAAAAACCACTTCATCGATAAAAAACCATCCTCGTTCGCCTTTGCCTTGGTGCCATAAGGGAATTTTGTACAATGGTTCTGCGACTATTTTCAGATATTTGACTGGGGTTTTAGAATTGAGCTCAATTGTGTAAGGAGCAAACTGCCTTCGCTTCCTTTTCTTAAGAGGTTTCGGTTTCATGGATCCCAATAGCTTTAAGTGCTGCAAATCATTGCCACCCATGATGCGGATAGACGATGGCGGAAATAAGTAGGGGTCGGTATTCACCAACGAACTCAGAATGATTTTTTTCAGCGCAATACCCTGATCAAATTCACAATTTAAAACGAATGCTTGCTCTCTAAAAGCCATCCATGCATCGCTCGTCAGATCGTCCTGGGGGCCTCTTTTTAGGTCAAAAAGCAGTGATTTTCCATAACCGGTGTACTTGGAGTTTGGTGGGTTTCCCAAAGTATATTTGTCAGGAATCCTACTGGATTTTATAAATACTACAGAATCGATTGTGCTCGGATCCCACCCTTCCTTTGAAGCAAAATATTTTAAAGTAAAACTTTTATCAATCAGCAAGCTGTTTTTTATCAATGGCGAATCACTAGTCGGATCAGAACCATCTGCGGTATAGTTAAAATTGATGTCGGCCAAAGGGTGTTCTAGCTTGATATAAAACGGATCACGGAACAATGACTTTTCAGGTGCTAAAGTTGGTGGTGGTAAAACGGATTTGAAAGTTTGTGCTTCCATGGATTCTGACATGATTACAAGATCATTTTTCTTTGCTGCCATCTCGGCGATTTTTGCTGCGCTAATTCCAGTATTGTATAGATATAGTTCTTTCAGGTTAGGGAAGGATAATAATTGCTCGATGGAGCCCTCGCCCAATTTCGTACTATAAACCTGTAAAAAGGCCAATTTTTCCATGACTCCCAATTGTCGAAATATTGCATCGTCAATGGGCGTATTGCTCATATTTAGTCGCTCGATATTCGAAAAGCTATTGATGGTTTTTAATTCCTTTTCGCCCAAAGGCAGATTATTCACATCCAGTTCGATAATATTTTTAGCGATTGGTTTTAAATCCTCGATCATTTTTGGACTATAGTCCGCATTTGGAAACACCAATACTTGCAAAGCATTTGACTGGTTGTAGATACGCATGATGTGGCAATAATCAGATGATAGGTCTGCAATCTTGTCGTCCGATACTTCCGGCAGGTCCTTCCATTGCTTGGTTTGTTGCGCCTTTATTTTGCTCTGGACGATGACATACAAAGGATCTTCAGTGTTGAGCTGGCTATATTTAAGAGTGTCGTTTGCGCCTAATTCAACCCATGATCGCAGTACTTGCAATTCATCGGGCGATAGCTGATCCTCTTCTTCTGGTGGCATATGGTCTTCGTCATCCGTTGGCAATAATAAGCGGTGCAGTAATTCACTTGCTTCAACATCTTCTTGGTTTATGACAGATCCGGATTCCCCACCCTTTACCAGTCCTTCAAAACCCGTCAAAAGCAACTCACCTTTTGATTTATTTTCATTGTGACATGAGACACACTTTTTGTCCAGGATGGGTTGCACAATATGTGTATATAATATAGGATCGTCGGGCATGGAAATCTCATCCTTTTCCTCGCCTTTTCCATAGGTTAAAAAATCCTTGCCATGGGTGATCATCCCTCCAAAATGCCCTGTGACCACCACCAAAACCATCAACCCTCCATGGATCATTTTGATATATATTTTTGAAAAATTTGGTTTTTCATTGATCAAATACCAACATACCATAAGGAACGCGCAGCCAATTCCCATCCATTGATGTGTGAGGATCAATTGCCCTTTTGCACCGCCATCGAGACTTAAAATAAGCCCGGTCATTGCAGAAATAATGGTAAACAGTGTAGTAAATCCGATATAAAGTGAAATATATTTATCCCCTCTCCAATACTGGATGATGGTAACAAAAATTAATACTATGGGAAAATGAAGGATTACTGGGTGGAAATGTCCCAACCAATTCACCAACTCGGGCAGTTGCAAATATCTTTCGAAGATTAAAAGAAATGCCAACAAGATGGCCAATGAAAAAATGATGTATTCGAAAAATTTTTTGAAAAAATTTGAATTCATATACTATGCCATAAGTCCAGATACCACATTTCCTGCTACATCTGTTAGCCTAAATCTTCTCCCCTGATATTTATAAATGAGCTGCTCATGGTTTATGCCCATGAGGTGGAGCAAGGTGGCGTGGAAATCATTGATGTGGACTGGGTCTTTCACAATATTATAGCCAAATTCATCCGTCTGTCCATAAGTAATCCCCTTCTTAATTCCCCCGCCAGCCATCCAGATACTAAAACTCCTTGGATGATGGTCGCGCCCGTAGTTGTCAGGGCTAAATTTTCCTTGACAATAGTTGGTTCTGCCAAATTCTCCACCCCAGATCACCAAAGTATCGTCCAACATTCCTCGTTGCTTTAGGTCTAGGATTAATGCTGCCGAAGCCTGGTCTACATCTTTGGCCTGGCCCGCCATTTCATTAGGAAGGTTGCCATGCTGATCCCAACCTTGGTGGTACAACTGAATAAATCGCACACCATTTTCTGCCAGCCTTCTGGCTTGAAGGCAATTGGCCGCATAGGTTCCGGGAATCAATGCCTCTGCTCCATACATTTTTATAATGGATTCTGGCTCCTTTTTGATGTCCATAACCTCCGGTACTGACATCTGCATGCGGTAGGCCATTTCGTACTGTGCAATCCTGGAATGGATTTCTTCATCACCCACTTCATCATAGTGCTTATGGTTTAGATCGGCGATTTTATCCAACATCACACGCTTGTCACTCCTTGATACACCATCTGGATCATTGAGGTACAAAACAGGGTCTTTACCTGACCGCAACAAAACACCCTGATGCTTAGAATCTAAAAAGCCACTGGACCAAAGTTTAGAATACAATCCCTGACTGTTGCCCTTTCCACGCGAGGTAAGCACCACGAAAGCAGGGAGGTTTTGATTTTCACTTCCAAGTCCATAGCTCATCCATGAACCCATGCTTGGCCTTCCGGAGATTTGGTTTCCTGTTTGGAAAAAAGTGATGGCAGGATCATGGTTGATTGCCTCAGTATGCATGCTGTTGACCACGCATATTTCATCGGCCACTTTTCCAATATGGGGAAAGAAATCACTTACCCAAGTGCCGTTTTGACCATATTGTTTAAAATCAGCAAACGACCCTACGAGCGGAAAACTATCTTGTCCAGAAGTCATCCCAGTAAGGCGTTGTCCGTTGCGTATGGATTCAGGAAGGTCTTCGCCCATCCTTTCACGAAGCAAAGGTTTATAGTCAAACGACTCCAATTGCGAAGGGGCTCCAGCTTGAAACAAATAGATGACGCGTTTAGCTTTTGGGGCAAAATTTGGAATTCCTGCTTTTAACATTTCCGAATCCAATCCCGTTCCACCTCGCTTGAGCAGATCGGGAACCATCAGAGACCCGAGGGCTACAGTTCCCAAGCCAACACTTAATTTCGAAAAGAAATGTCTTCGGTTGATTTTTAATTTTTCCTTTGCTATTTCATCTTTCAAGTCCATAACTTATTCTTTTGTAATTGTTTCATCCAGATTGTACAATACCTGTGCTACCATCATTAGAGCGGCGGTTTCAGTTGGGTCTGAACTTCCCATTTCATATTGGCCAATTGATAGCAATTGATCTACGCTTTCTTCATTCTCACTAAATTTTGTAAGGTATTCTTCATGGTATTCTGATAGTATTTCCATCTCTTCATCTGTCGGGTTGCGAAGCAATATGGAATTAAACAACCTTTTCACCGCATCACTCACCTCATGAGTATTTTCAGTGATATGGGAAGCCAAAACCCGCGCGCCCTCCAATACCTGTATGTCATTTTGCAGGGCGAGTGCCTGCAATGGTGTATTGGTGTTTTGTCTCCGAACCTCACATAAATCTCGGTTTGGTGCATCGAAGATGGCCATAGATGGTGGTGGTAAAGTCCTTTTCCAAAATGTATAAAGTGACCTGCGGTACAACTTATCACCAGTATCAGGAACGTATGAAGTCAAAATCCCACGGTTTCCACCAGCATTGGTTTCTTCCCATAGCCCGGGTGGCTGATAAGGTTTTACACTAGGTCCTCCGATTTCTTTATTGAGTAAACCGCTGGTTGTAAGGACATAATCCCTAATTTCTTCAGCCCCCAACCTGAATCGTGGACCTCTGGCGAGGTAAATGTTCTGTGGGTCTTGTTTTTCTTTTTCTGGGTTAATGATCGACGATTGCTGATAGGTGGCAGTGGTCACTATTTTTTTTATCATGTATTTAATGTCCCAATTATGCTCCATAAAATCAGCAGCAAGCCAATCGAGTAATTCTGGATGGGTGGGCAATGCTCCCTGGCTTCCAAAATCTTCTGAGGTCTTCACTATGCCCTGGCCAAAGATCATACCCCAAAGGCGATTGACATATACACGAGCTGTCAATGGATTTTGATCATTGGTCAGCCATCTGGCCAACCCAAGACGATTTTTGGGATATTCAGAAGAAAATGGCATGATGGCGGGAGGAGTAGAAGGCTCGACCAAATCAGTTGGTGCATCGTAGTTTCCTCTAGATAGCACATGTGCTTCTCTGTGGCTGGAATCATCCATTACCATCACATTAATTGCGGTTGTGTCTGGCATATTCAAGAAAGAAAGTACGCCATGTAAGTCTGTGCTATCTATGGTAATGAATGGAGCATCTGCATAGTACTTTCTATTTTTTGCTTGCACAGCATCCATTTGCAGACCTTTTTCATTTACATTATTGAAAAAGGAATACATACTAAAAAAATCCTTTTGAGTTATTGGATCATATTTATGATCATGGCATTTGGCGCATTCCAGAGTTATTCCCATGATCCCTTTGCCCAATGTATTCGTGCGATCAGTCACATAAGTAGATCGGTATTCTTCATCGATGACACCGCCCTCCTGAGTGATCGGATGATTCCTGTTAAAGCCCGTGGCAAGAATTTGCTCTTTGGTAGCATTTGGTAATAAGTCCCCGGCAATTTGCCAGGTCAAAAATTGGCTGTAAGGCATGTTTTCATTAAAAGCATGGATTACCCAATCGCGCCAGGGCCACATGGTCCGGTAGCTGTCATCCTGATATCCATGCGAATCGGCATATCTGGCAACATCGAGCCACTCTCTAGTCATTTGCTCTCCATAGCTAGGTTTGGCGAGATAGTAGTCAACAATCGCTTCAAAATTGAATTCACTATTGCCTAATACAAATTTATCCAAGTCTTCTAAAGTTGGAGGCAATCCGGTCAAATCAAGGCTAACCCTGCGGATCAATTTTTCATGACTGGCAGGATCGGCTGGATGCATGCCTTTATTTTCCATGGTGCTCAATATGAAATCATCAATTTCATTTTTAGGCCAAGATTCATCTTTGACTTTTGGAATGTCAGCTTTTTTTGGAGGGACGAAAGCCCAATGGGGTTCAAATTTGGCTCCTTGATCGATCCATTTTTTTAAAATCCCCTTTTCATGTTCAGCTAATTTTAGATTGGAATCTGCAGGAGGCATCATAGCACTTTCATCATCAGAATATATTCTGGATATCAATTCGCTTTTTGACGCTTCATTTGGCACTATGGCATACAGTCCTGGATTTTCTGGCAGTTCTGCCTTGGCATCAGATTCGATGTCTAGCCTCAAACCAGCCTTGCGCTTGTTGGCATCGGGCCCATGACATGCATAGCACTTATCAGAAAGGATCGGTTTTACATTAAAATTGAAATTTATTTCATCTGGGATGCCTGATTGCCCTGAAATACTTTCTGGATTTTCACCCTTTTCTTTGAGCACAAATCCAATCGCAACAAATAGAAATGCCAACAGCCCTACTATGAGTATGTTTTGTTTAGCTCCCATGATTTGATTTTGGTTCAATGTTTAAAGTTATTATTGTTGTGATAATAAAACAAGGGAGTAAAACTACTTGTTTAGCTATTTGAAATAAAACATTTGAAAATACAGCCTTACAGCAGGGGCTACCTTTGCATGGTAATTAAAATCTCAACATTTTTATTGACGATATCCATGATTTTATTTAAACTTTAAACAGGAGGTTTGGGATTTCCCTGTCTATTTAATCATTGTCTTCGTTGATGCTGTACCTACTTCTGATTGGGAAATGATCGGATATGCGCATTTTCCTGTCTACACGATAATCAATGGCTTTGATTTTTTCCGTATAGAATTGATGATCAATGCGCAGAAAAAACAAGATGCTATGGTAGGAAAAGCCAAAACCATTGCCTGCCTGCTCAAATGAATTTGAAAAGTGTCTTTTTAATTTAAAGTAATTATAACTATATGGAGTTTCATTAAAATCCCCACATATTATCACCGGATAAGGGCTGTTTTTAGCATGGTTTATTAACAAGTCAATTTGAGAAGATCGCTTTTCCGCCCCATGTTTGAGCCTCAATAATAGACGGATAATTTTGCGGTAATAATTATGGGTATCCTTGTATCGGTATAGCTCTAGCCTCATAGAGGCTAGATGAATGTTATATATCCTGATCACGTCCTTACCAATGCGGATATCTGCAAATATTCCTGCATTGAAAGATCCATAATCTTGCCACACCACACCGCTATCCAAAATGTCGAACTTGGTAAAAATCGCAAGTCCTGGATTGTTGTAAGCGACATCAGGGTCCATTTTTGCAGAAAACACAAAATGGTTGTATCCCTTTTCGGCGATTTGTTTGGTCACATTCAGATCTTCTGACAGGTGGTTGGTGCTGTATTCTTGAAAGCACTTGATGTCGGAATTGTCATTGGCTGCCCACTTGATCATGTCCTTAGAAAATTCATTATAGATCTTATATTGTCGAAATAATTTGGCATTGAAGCCAAGCATGGAAAAAGAGTGGTTTTTGGGTTCATCTGTACCCTCAATACTAATCGTATTATGAATAAACGGTAAACCGATAAGCAATGCCATTATTGGAAATATAAGCAGGTTGCGTCTCCAAAACAGGAACAAAAGCATCAAAAAACCATGAAATACCAAAAGCACCGGAATAGCATAACTGGCAAATACAGCTGGCCAAAAAACAGTTGGTGGCACCAATATGCTGAGGTAGCATATTATGCTGATACCTAATAGTAGGATCAGGTATCGGTTTTTGAACCTTGCTTGAATAAATTGGCGAAGGATCATAAAATCATATTGTTTTTATGCACTAAACACCACGGATATATCGCCATTTTTGATGTGAATTTTTGGTAGTTGGTTTGATCCCTATAACTATAAGACGAATCATAGAGGGGCTAAATTCAGATATTTTATGAGAAATGCAATATAAAATGCTCAATTCTGAAGGTGAATCATATTGAGAACTTAATTTCTTTTTGCTTTAAAATATAACGAGAGCACGTCTATTTAGAGGATGCCTGATACAATTCAATAATTAATTGATCTTCAAGAAAAGAACACTATAATTCATCTATTAACGGGATAAAAAAAACATAAAATGCTTACTTTTTCCATGTGGCTATTAACTTTAAGCGATTTTTTAATACCCTGAATTTGATCAATGCCCGCATCTAATAATAAAGAAGAAAGGATAACTCAATTGAAAATAAAATGGTTATCCGGCATTTTAATATTTTTCTCACTTTACGCTACCTTGAGGTACATTGTCTTCAAAGGAGTTGACACGGCTCATTTCCCATCATTTATCGTCAATAAAATATTAAGTATTTCTGGGCTTTTCTTTTTGGCAGTAAGCTACGCATCTGGAAAGTTAAAGGCCCTAAGGCTCGGAGATAAAAGCAGACAAATTCAATTTGTGAAGTTTAGTGGATTGGCTGGATTTTCCCTGAGTGCCATGCATGTTTTTATTTCACTGATTTTGATTTCTCCTGCCTACTACCCCAAGTTTTACTCCGGAGATATGATGAATGTGACGGGGGAGTTAACTATGGTGATGGGAGTATTCAGTTTGTATTGTTTCTCCATACCTGCCATTACTACAATCCCTTTTATGCAGGAAGCCGTTGGGATCAGGAAGTGGCAACAAGGTCAACGGATGGGTTATTTGGGGCTTTTGGCAGCTTTGCTTCATGTCGGATTCATGGGGTTTTCAGGTTGGGTTCAGATAGAAAAATGGCCCGGTCATATGCCCCCGATTAGTTTATTGGGAGCCTTGTTGATATTAATTCCCCTTTTCTTGAAAATAACTAAAGAAAAACCATGATAACTAAGAAAACAAAATCATACCCTCTACTTCTTCCTGTAATATGTGTTTGCCTGTTGATGGTTTTTGGATGCAATCATAAGCGAAAAAGCATTGACACATCAGCTAACATCACTCCAAAAGTTGATAAGGAAGTCACTATTTATGGCAGTGAAAATTGTGATCATTGCATTGAATTCAGAAAAAAAGTAGATTCTCTTGGTGTTAAATATACCTTTAAAGACGCAGAAGCTAATGAAAACTACTATAGCGAGATGATGCTGAAAGTGCAGCAGAAGGATAGCAAGGGTAATATTTCCTTTCCTATCATAGAAATAAACGATGAGATCATGATCCGGCCCGAGTTGGATGCTTTTATAAAGGAACTTTCCCGTTAGAATGGACGATTTGAAGAGGTTACTCCAGGTATCCTCTTTAATCGCTGGTGATTTTGTTATATTAGTAACTAATAACTTTTTTGTGAACCTCAAAACTACCGATAGACCATGAGCATCAAGGAATCAGGACATCACTTCATTGCCATTTTCGGAGGCGCAGTAGCTGGTGCCGAGGCGGCATATCAACTGGCTAAAAAGGGTTTTAGGATAGTGGTTTTTGATCAGGGCATGTTGCCTTATGGCAAAATTGAAGATGGCCTTCCCAAGTGGCATGCCAAGCTCCGCGACAAGGAAGAACAAAATATCAATGATAAGATCAACCATGAAAATGTGCGGTTTGTTCCCGGGGTGCGGTTGGGACGAGAAGTTGATTTTGACGATATATTGACTTGGGGATTCACCGCTGTGATTTTGGCTACAGGCGCATGGAAAGACAGACCGTTGCCGATCGAAAATATCGACGAGCATCTCGAGCATGGATTTTACTACCAAAATCCATTCGTATATTGGTTCAATCACAAACATGAGCCCGGGTTTAAAGGGAAAAATATTGAGATAAAGGATAACGCGGTTGTAGTTGGTGGAGGGCTTGCTTCTCTTGATGTAGCCAAGATCATCATGTTTGAAACTGTGGAAAAAGCCCTTAAAACCGATGGAATAGAGACGAATCTTTTCACCCTGGATCATGGAATAAACAAGGTTTTGGACAAACATAATCTGACTTTGGATGATTTGGGGATTAAGGGATGTACGCTGTATTACCGAAGAAGACCCATGGATATGCCGCTCTCGCCGATGCCAACCCATACGCCTGAGCAATTAAAAAGGGCACAGTTAGTACGCCAGAAAATCCTGGATAATTATCAGAAAAAGTATTTGTTTCATTTTGTGCCGTGTTGTATTCCTGTGGGGAAAATAACTAACAATGACCATCTTTCAGGTATCCGATTTCAACGGACAAAAATAGAAAATGACAGGGTGGTACCTATTGAAAATGACTTTCTAAAAGTAGAATCACCTATGATCATTTCTTCGATAGGAAGTATTCCCGAGCGTATAGAAGGGGTGCCTTCAGAAGGCAATATTTTTAAAATCAACTCCGACAGCGAAAGCTGCATGATTCATGGATTTGACAATGTTTTTGCTATCGGAAATGCTGTAACGGGCAAGGGGAATATCAACGAATCTGCCCAACACAGCAGGAAGATTTCGGGGGAAATTATGGAGCAACACCTCGAATGGCATGAAGAAGATTACGAGCGTTGGCGCAAGGAAACTGAAGTAAAAGTGTACGAAGACATCCGCAGGATCATCGAAGTTATTCAAACCAGACAATTCATGCCCAATGATGTAATCGAGAATATCTTGAATAAGACCAACGAGCTGCAGAAAAAAGTTGGCTACGATGGCAACTACGACGAATGGGTGAAACAAAACACCCCGACAAGATTAGAGAATATGATTTGACGTGGCCTATTACGCTTTGATCGGGATTTTCAATCTCACATCAGACCATTCAAATATCAACGAAACGATTCTTTCTTCCTCTTCAAATCTGGCGGTAAATTGCTCTACAGGCTCACTGATGCGCACCACAGGCACGGTTGTTTTCAATACATCCAAATCATAATCTGGCCCCCAATAACCCCATCTATTTAATTCTGAATTCAGGGAAATCTCAAAAGTCTGTGCTCCTGGAGCGGCATATATCCGATAAGTCCCAGCGGCAACCTCATTGCCATTGAATAATACATTGCGGTTTGGAGTGATTTTTGTAAATTCATTTGCACCAACCCGCCAGTATTTGCCATAAGGCAGAAGTGCGCCATCTGCTTTGGTTCCAAAAATCAACCGCTCTTTTTGAAATGGTCGGTTATATAGAATATCAATGGTTAATGCATTTTTAGAATATTTCACTTGGCAAGGGGGCTCAAAGATTTGTCTCTAAAATTCATATAATTAAATCTAACCGCCAGGATCAAGATAAAAATGCCGATACCAATTAGAATTTTCTTTTTCATAATCTGACCTATTGTCCAGTTTTTAATTTAAAAGTAAAAATAACACTGTGCTAATCTGAGTTTACCTCTATAGTTTGATTTTTCAAGATGTTTTGCTCGTCCAAAAGAAACAGGCAAGAATTCATATAGCGACCCATTTATGGGGAGGGTTTAGAACATTTATAAGTTGGGTGAATGATGCGAATTTGTTCATCCAACTTTTATAAGGCATGGAACTGGCGTATGGAAAATTATTGATCAGCGATATCTATTACTTTATTCCATACCCGAAATAGATTTTTGCTGCATATTTTTTCAATATCGTCAGTAGAGTAGTCTCTTTTGAGCAGCTCATGGATGAGGTTGGGAAGTTTTGAAGCATCATCTAAACCAATAGGTAATTGTCCCACCCCATCAAAATCAGATCCCAATCCGACATGGTCTATCCCCGCAATTTCAACCACCCGGTCGATATGGTCGGCAACCAATGCTAAATCACCGAGCACTAGACTAGATTTTTTTAAGGAGTCTAATTCGGCTTTAATTCTGACATCGTTGGGGTTGGTTTTCATCTTCTCTTGTAATTTTTTAATTGGCCCTTTGCCTCTTTGGGTCAGAAACATCGAACCAAAATTGATCATGATCACACCATTATTATCTCCAATCAAACGGATCATTTCGTCAGATACATTGCGTTCAAATCCAGGTGTAAAGTGTCGGCATGAAGAGTGGGAAGCAATAACAGGTGCCTTGGAAGCCCTCACGGCTTGATAAAATGCACTGTCAGAAACATGGGAAACATCGACCATAATGCCCAATTGGTTCATACGCTCAATGACTTTGTAGCCAAAAGGACTCAGCCCACCATGTGTGTATTTTTGGTCGTAGGACGAGTCACTGATGTGATTGTCTTTTGCATGGGTTAAGGTGATATACCGAATACCCCTATCGAACAAAATGTTCAGGTTGTCCAACTTACCTTCAACGGGAGCACTATTTTCCAGCCCCATTGGCAAGGAGATAAGGTTGTTGGCAAAATTGTTTTCTATGTCTTGGGGCGTTTTAGCCAAAGCAAATTTGTCTGGATGATCTGTACACAATTTTTCGACACTTGTGATCAGTTCTTGCGCCAGTTGCATGGCCCCGTTGTTTTCAAATTCAGCAGGAATGAATATGGACATAAATGGGGCATCCAGTCCTCCATTTTTTGCTCTCACATAGTCAAAATGACCATCTGGAGTTTGTACCGAAATATCTTCCATTTTGTTCCGCAGTCTGTAGGGAAGGTCCACATGCCCATCTACTATGATGAATTTCTTACTCAATTTTTTTGCTTCATCAGCTAAATCTATGGGAATAGGGGGAACGATTTCTTGTGTTGGTTTTTTTGGGCCATTGCATGAAATGATGAAGTAGATCAGTATAGTAAGTAATGAACTTTTCATAGTATCAAGAGTTGGGTAGATCAAGTCCTTCTAAAATGATTTTTCTATTGTCGTCTTTCAGCCGCAAATCGTCAGCTACTTTTTTTGCGTTTGGGTGGTTTATGGAAAAAAGCACGATCATGATTCCAAATAATGCTGCAAATGGTTGAAAGTCTGTCATGAAAAAACCGAATGTGATTAGTAATGAAGATATAGAATAAAAGATAAACCGATGGGTGGTGGCCTTTTGATAAATAACTAACTTATTTACGAAGTCTTCCTCTTTTCTTGCTTTTTTTGTGAAGTAGCTGTGCTTTTTATGTCCGAATAATATAAATACTAAGCTTGTGACAACGATTGGGATAAACAATATCAACCTTTGGTTTTCGGCTACTTTTGGTATGAGAGTTTCGGCATTGGATTCAAGATAAACCCAGGCAAAAAACAATAAGGGAATCCCAATATTTAAATAGGCGATATTGATCAATTTTCTTACGTATTCTTTACCGCTTAAAATTTCAGGCATAAAAAGTTAGTTGGTTTTAATTTGCTGCTAAATTAGACAAAACCTAATTTAGACCCACCATAAATTTATGCTAAGTATGAAGACTGAGATTATTAAATCCATTGTTGCCCGGATAAGTGCTATGGCAGTTATTGCAATAATAATGACTGTTATCATGAATAGTTGTGTGAACAAGAAACAAGGATCATCAGAAGCCAATCAATTGGATTCTCTGTTAAAAACATATTCAGCACTTAAAGATAGTGCAGACCATGAATGGAAAATAATGATCGCTGATGATGACGACAAGCATAAAATGATGAAGCGGTTGTTGCTCGAAGTGAGCTATACCAACAACTACGACAAGGATAGATTCAGTGAGTTAAGCGGCTTGGTAGATCAGTTGGGATCTATGAGATATGATCAAAAATCCATGAGCAATTCGGCGATGATCGATGCTTATGACAGTGCTACATTTGCGCTGTCTGATCAAATCATTGCCTATGCACGCGATCATCCCAGATACGCCGATTTCCCGTTGATGGAAGAATTGATAAATGATATTAATGAAAAAAACAACTACGTTTTGATGCACCGAATCCATTACGATAGCTGGGTAAAAGAGTTAAATGCATTTAAAAAAAAGAATCAAAAAAAGATATTGAAAGCCGATCCCGGATTGGAAATGGAGAGCATGCCACTCTTTGAACTTTCTTCTTGAACTGATGTTATTCTAATAGGATAAGGGTTGGTTTTACTTTTTCGAAAATGATCGTTTGAAAGCAATGTCACCAAAGCGACATGATCAAGAGAATGTTATGTAAATGTTTTGTTTGATCGTCTTTTATTATCTCTTAAATTTGTGTCTTGATACCTGTATATGAGTGATGTAATAAAACATGAATGTGGTATTGCAATGATCCGTCTCCGCAAGCCACTCAGCTATTATCTCGAAAAATATGGTACACCTGCTTATGCTGCAAATAAGTTGTATTTGCTCATGGAAAAGCAACACAATCGGGGGCAAGACGGCGCCGGTGTTGTCAATATTAAGGTAGATGTAAACCCGGGAATCCGATATATCAGTAGGTATCGCTCTATTGAGCCTCAACCAATCGCTTCAATATTCAAGAAAATCAACAAGAAGTATTTTAAGGTCAAAAAAACTAATCCTGACCACTATACAGATGCCGAGTGGCTAACACAAAATGTGCCGTTTACCGGTACGGTTTGGCTCGGGCATCTCAGGTATGGCACCCATGGAGGTAATAGTATTGAGAGTACACATCCCATGCTGCGACAAAATAACTGGCGTAGTAGAAACCTCGCAGTAGCCGGTAATTTCAATATGACCAACGTGGATGAACTTTTTGCTCTACTTTTAAGCTTGGGACAACATCCCAAAGATAAAGTAGATACGGTCACGGTCATGGAAAAAATAGGGCATTTCCTCGATTTGGAGAACCAAGAGCTTTTTGATAAGTACAAAGGACATTACAGTAATCAGGAGATTACAGAAATTATTGAGAATGAGTTGAATCTCGGAAATGTATTGCGAAGGGCGTGCAAGGATTTTGATGGTGGTTATGCTATGGCGGGTGTTGCCGGTCATGGGGCGTCATTCGTTGCAAGAGATCCCGCAGGTATCCGTCCAGCATATTATTATGTAGATGATGAGGTAGTTGTGGTTGCTTCTGAAAAGCCGCCTATCAAGACGGCTTTTGATGTAAACTATGGTGAAATCCATGAAATTAAACCTGGACATGCACTTATTATCAATAAGCAAGGTGATGTGACAGAGGAGAAGTTTATTGAACCCATAGAAAAGAAATCTTGTAGTTTTGAACGTATTTATTTCTCTAGGGGAACCGATCCGGATATTTACAGAGAAAGAAAAGAACTCGGAAGATTATTGTTGCCACAAATTTTGAAGTCTATTAATTCTGACTTGAAAAATGCCGTTTTTTCTTATATCCCAAATACTGCAGAAACATCTTATCTCGGAATGATTGAAGGATTGGAAGATTATCTTTCCGAACGTAGAAAAGAGGTGCTGATCGATGGCAAACCAACTTTGGATGATGTGGCAGAGATACTGGATTTTCGGCCACGTGTAGAAAAAATCATTATCAAGGACGCCAAACTGAGGACATTCATAACCGACGAAGACCATCGGCACGAACTTGTAGAACATGTGTATGATACTACTTATGAGGTCGTGAAAAAGGATAAAGATTCCATAGTACTTATTGATGATTCCATTGTGCGCGGCACCACTATTGAGCGGAGCATTTTAAACTTGCTGGATAAAATCCATCCAACGAAAATTGTAATTGTATCTTCTGCCCCACAAATTAGATTTCCGGATTGCTATGGCATTGATATGTCGCGGATGAAGGATTTTATTGCATTCCGCGCGGTTATTGCCCTAATCAAAGAGAATGGAATGGAAAGCCTACTGGAGGATGTTTATAATAAATGCATCGCGAGTATAGGCGAAAAGAATTCCCCAAATTATGTGAAGGAAATTTATGCACCTTTTACGGATGACCAACTATCCGATAAAATCAGTGAAATTGTCACTCCGAAGCATGTGAAGGCCAAGGTGCAAATCGTATTTCAAACCGTGGAAAACCTGCACAAGGCATGTCCGAAACATCTTGGGGATTGGTATTTTACTGGCAACTACCCAACGCCAGGCGGCAATAAAGTAGTGAATCAGGCTTTCGTAAACTACATGGAAGGAAAGCTAGTGAGAGCTTATTAGATTCTGCTGCCTAGGGTTTGTTTTCCAATCGGGCTTCGTAAGAACACTGCTTGTTAAGTGTATGTGTAAAAGCATCGAAAATCCATGAAATGAAATTTGGTATTTAGAAATTAAAACTGTTCAAAAACCTTGGATAGGAGTATATTGATCATATTTTTGATATTATCCTTGATAATCCAACTCCATGGGCAAGAAAAATAAACGCAATCTTTCTGCAGTCGCACCTGAAAAATTCACAGGTATCAAGCTTTCTGAACCAAAGAAATATGCTGCAGGGATGCCAGCTATAAAGGTAGCTTTGAATCATGCATTGAAAGAGATGGGTTTGACGCGTTCCATCCAGACCTTATCTAGTTTGAATCAAAAGAATGGGATCGATTGCCCTGGATGTGCGTGGCCTGATCCGGAAAATAGGTCTTCTCTTGGCGAATTTTGTGAAAATGGTGTGAAGGCCATTGCCGAAGAAGCAACTACAAAAAGGGTAACTGCTGATTTTTTTGCAAAGCATTCCATCACGGAAATGGCTTCTTGGTCGGATTATGAAATCGGGAAATCCGGCCGATTGACTGATCCAATGATCTTGAAGCCGGGGAATGATCACTATGAACCCATATCTTGGGAAGATGCGTTTCCCAAGATCGCCGACTCCCTAAGAAAACTAGATGATCCCAATGAAGCTGTTTTTTACGCCTCTGGCAGATCGAGCAATGAAGCAGCATTTTTGTACGGGCTTTTTATCCGTGCATTCGGCACAAATAACATGCCCGATTGTTCCAATATGTGCCACGAATCGAGCGGAGTGGCGTTGACAGAGACCCTTGGAATTGGTAAGGGGTCTGCAACTTTAGTAGATTTTGAAGAGGCAGAAGTGATCATGGTAATTGGTCAAAACCCTGGAACCAACCATCCCAGAATGCTGTCAGCGCTTGAAAAATGTAAAAGAAATGGAGGAAAGATAATTGCGGTAAATCCGTTGGAAGAGGCCGGGCTCATGCGGTTCAAAAATCCCCAGAAAATCCATGGAATGGTGGCATCCGGCACGCCCATCACGGATATTTTTCTTCAGGTCAAAATCAATCAAGATGTAGCATTGTTGAAGTTGATCATAAAGAAACTGGCTAAACTAGATGCAGAGTCCGGGGATGTTTTTGATCATGATTTTATAGAAAATAAAACGCAGGGATTTCATGGATTTTTGAAGGATTTGGCGTGTTACGATGAAGGTGAGCTACTTGAACTCTGCGGGGTAGATTCAGATAACTTAGAGAAGGCAGTTGAGTTGTTGGCTAAAAAAAACAAAATAATTATCTGCTGGGCGATGGGTCTAACTCAGCACAAAAATGGCGTTGATAACATAAAGGAGTGTGTAAACCTGCTGTTGTCAAAAGGGAGCATTGGGAAAAAGGGCACCGGCACTTGCCCAGTTCGTGGCCACAGCAACGTACAAGGCGATCGAACAGTCGGAATCATGCATCATATTTCTGAAAGCCTCAATAAAGCTTTTGAGGGAGCTTTTGAGTTCAAACCACCAGACAAAGATGGATTGGATACTGTGCATTGCATTAAAGCCATGCATGAAGGTAGGGCCAAGGTTTTCATGGCTTTGGGAGGGAATTTCTTGTCCGCTTCACCTGACACTGTTTATACTGGGGAAGCTCTTCAGAATTGTGAACTGACGGTTTCCATAAGTACAAAACTCAACAGAACACATTTGGTGACTGGGCAAACTTCCCTGATTTTGCCAACATTGGGTCGCACGGAACAGGATCCATTTCATGGAAAAAACAGGTATGTGACCGTAGAAAATAGCATGGGAAGGGTGCACCAATCGCATGGCAACCTGCAACCTGCTTCCGGAAATTTAAAAAGCGAACCTGATATCGTTACCGGGATTGCAGCTGCTTACTTTAAAGGAAACTCCAACATAGATTGGCAAAGGTTGGGAAGTGATTATGATTTCGTTAGGGAGAAAATATCTGAAGTTTTCACTGGATTTGATAATTACTCAGTAAGAAGCAAAGGCGGTGGATTTGATCTGCCAAACAATTCCCGATCGGGGGATTTTTCCAAACTTCCCGGCGGAAGAGCTAGTTTCAGCACTTGCAATTTGCCTAATCACAATCTGACAAAAGGTGCTTTTTTATTGATGACCATTCGCTCGCACGATCAGTTTAATACCACCATTTATGGTCTGGACGACAGGTATCGGGGGGTCTATAATGAGAGAAGGGTGGTTTTTATGAACCCAAATGATGCTAAAATCCATGGATTTAAAAAACTCGACAAAGTAGATTTGGTAAGCAATTATGACGGGCAAGAGCGAAGGGCAAAAAACTTTCTGGTGGTACCCTACAAAATCCCCCAAGGAAACCTTGCTGCCTATTTTCCGGAGACAAATGTCTTAATTCCCATCAATCATTTTGCAGATAAGAGCAATACGCCAATCAGTAAATCGGTGGAAGTGGATGTGAAGAGATCTAATCAACGATAATTAAAAAAAGCTTTTTTCTTCTTTGAAAAGTGGATCGTTCCTATTTATACAGAAAAACTCTCGCCGCAGCCACACGTGCGCGAGGCGTTGGGGTTAATGAACTGAAATCCTTTTCCGTTCAATCCATCTGAGAAATCAAGAGTTGTGCCCAGTAAGTACAGAATACTTTTTTTGTCCACAAGGATTTTGATGCCCTTATCTTCAAAAATCTTGTCGTCTTCTTTGATTTCCGCATCAAACTCCAATTGATACATCAGGCCTGAGCAACCGCCTCCTTGCACGGCAACGCGCACATTATGATTGTCGGGATGTCCCTCTTCCTGCTTCAATTTAGACAATCTCTCTTTTGCTTTATCTGTTACTTGTATCATTGGTCTGATTTTAAATCGTAAGAACCTGCAAAGTAATGAACCAATATTTCAATTTGCAACTTCAATCATGTAAAACTGATTTCAGTGTAATTTGTTTCGTCTAAAGCATCTGAAACCCATGAGTGTTTTTTCCATTGAGAATATTGGACTACTTTTGCACCTCGAAAAGGAAAATTATTCATGGAAAAAAGAACGGAAATAAATAAGGTTGGGGAGTTTGGACTCATTGAGCAGATTACTAAAAACTTTACCAATCAAAATAAATCGACAGTCGTGGGTGTTGGTGATGATGCTGCCGTCATGGATTTTGGAGGCATTTATTCGCTTCTTTCCACCGATATGTTGGTAGAGGGCGTTCATTTTGATCTTTCCTACATGCCGATTCAGCATCTGGGTTACAAGGCGGTTTCTGTCAATGTTTCCGATATAGCAGCCATGAATGGAATTCCGCAACAGATAGTGGTGAGTCTAGCCTTGAGCAACCGGTTTTCTGTAGAGGCAGTGGAAAAACTTTACGAGGGGATTGCTTTTGCCTGTAAAGATTTTGAGGTGGATCTAGTAGGAGGGGATACGACTTCTTCCCCGTCAGGTTTGATTATTTCTATCTCCGTTACCGGGGAAGTGGCCAAGGATAAAGTGGCTTTGCGTAGTAAGGTAGAACAGGGCGATATCATTTGTGCTACCGGCGATTTGGGTGGCGCATATATCGGATTACAGGTTTTGGAACGCGAAAAACAGGTTTTTCTTTCTAATCCTGAGATGCAACCGGACCTCAAAAAGTATCCGTATATCACTGGAAGACAGCTTAAACCTAAGGCAAGGATGGATATAATCCATGAACTGGCCGAGTTGAAAGTGCAGCCAAAAGCCATGATAGATATTTCTGATGGGCTTGCTTCAGAGTTATATCATTTGGCGAGTCAATCCAAAGTGGGCTTTTTTATTTATGAAGATAAACTGCCCATCGACAAGCAGACCTATGATACTGCCGTGGAATTTAAAATTGATCCGATCACTTGCGTAATGAATGGGGGAGAGGATTATGAATTGTTGTTTTCAATAAGTCAGGATGATTTCGAAAAACTAAAAACCCATCCGGATATTCACTTTATCGGGTATGCCACAGAAAAGGAAAAGGGCATAAATCTCGTGACCAAAAGCCAGAACGTTGTGCCGATTCAAGCGCAAGGATGGGATCATTTCAAGGCAGGTAATTAAGCATTATTTAAGATAGTTTAGGTTCTGAAATCCATGGATTTTGAAGGGTTTTCTGTCCTTTTGGACTGACTTAATATGCAAATCCATCTTAGTACTTTGCTCAATGCTTAATATCTGACTGGAGGATGAGAAGCCCCAATAAATTCATTGGGGCTTCTTTTAAAATTATCAGTTTTTATATTTGTGGGCCGGCTGCCACAAGAGATTTGCCATGTTCATTGTCAGTATATTTTTCAAAATTCTTGATAAACATACCTGCGAGCTCATTGGCCTTGCTTTCCCATTCAGCAGCATCCGAATATGTATCACGCGGGTCAAGTATCGACTGATTCACGCCCGGCAGTTTTGTAGGCACTTCCAGATTGAAAATTGGAATGGTTTTCGTTGGCGCACGGTCTATAGATCCATCTAAGATATCATTGATTATACCCCGGGTATCTTTAATTGATATGCGCTTGCCAGATCCGTTCCATCCTGTATTTACTAAATAGGCGGTAGCTCCATGCTGTTCCATTTTTTTAACTAATTCTTCTCCGTATTTAGTAGGGTGTAGTGTCAGGAACGCTGCCCCAAAACACGCAGAAAAAGTTGGTTGAGGTGTAGTCACACCCAATTCTGTGCCAGCTAATTTAGCTGTAAACCCAGACAGGAAATGATATTGAGTTTGCTCCGGGGTGAGTTTGGATACTGGGGGCATTACACCGAAAGCATCTGCCGTAAGAAAAATCACCTTTTTTGCATGCCCCGCTTTCGATACCGGTTTCACTATATTCTTAATATGGTATATTGGGTATGAAACACGAGTGTTTTGTGTAACAGACCCATCATTGAAATCTATTTTACCATTTTCATCCAAAGTAACATTCTCCAAAAGTGCATCGCGTTTGATAGCAGCATATATCTCAGGCTCTGCATTCTTATCCAGTTTAATAGTCTTTGCATAGCAGCCACCTTCAAAATTAAACACACCATCGTCATCCCATCCATGCTCATCGTCCCCGATCAAAGCGCGGCTGGCATCTGTAGAAAGTGTCGTTTTTCCTGTACCAGAAAGGCCAAAGAATATGGCAGTATCTCCATCGTTACCTACGTTTGCGGAGCAGTGCATTGCGGCAATCCCTCTTAGTGGAAGATAATAATTCATCATGGCAAACATGCCCTTCTTCATTTCTCCTCCATACCAGCTACCACCGATTACTTGCATTTTTTCCGTTAGGTTAAATGCAATAAATGTTTCGGAATGGATGCCGTGTTTTTTATAGTCTTTGTCGCTAGTTTTAGAACCATTCAATACCACAAAATCTGGTTCTCCGTAATTTTTGATTTCCTCCTCAGTAGGACGAATAAACATATTAATGACAAAATGTGCCTGCCAAGCTACTTCGGTAATAAATCTTACTTTAAGTCGAGAATCTTCGTTGGCCCCACAAAATGCATCGACAACAAAGAGTCTGTGTTTTGACAATTCATCCACCACCAATTGTTTTAGTCCATTCCAAACTTCTGTAGAAATTGGCTTATTGTCATTTGGTGATTTTTCAGTATTCCACCAAAAGGTATCTTTTGTTGTGTCGTCTTTTACAATCCATTTATCCTTTGGTGATCGTCCCGTATATATTCCTGTCATGACATTGACAGCGCCTAGTTCAGAAACTTGCCCTTTCTCCAATCCATGCAAACTAGGTTTTGTCTCTTCATCAAACAGTTGGTCGTAAGATGGGTTGTAAACGATTTCGCTCGGTGCTAGTATACCGTATTTTTCTAATTGCTCTTTGGTGATCATGGTAAGTAATTTTAAATTGTAAAACAATGAAAACTCAATTTTGACGTGAAGTGATCGCATAAAAATTGTTTCTTATAGCGTCCTTTACTTTCCTAGTATCTTATGAGCGAATTCGCTATCCAGATACCTTAATACAAAGGTAAATAGAGCAATCTAAACAGATCATGATATTAGTCATAATCCAATACAAAATCTATCTTAAATAGACGAGGCATTTGAAGAGAAGTTGATTGAATATTTTCAATTATTTAGGAGTTAGTTACATTATAACATGGTGATGGACGAATTTTGAAATTTCAAGAGCAGTTTGAAAATTAAGTATTGCTAGTTTTTTTTGCAATCCTCCAGATAATATCTCCAAATCTGTAGTGACAATCTTACTTTTGGATAAGTACATATAGCAAATAATTTGAATAGGAGTTAATCTTTTTTTAATAAAGATTATGTAACTAGCATATAGTCATAACCTTAAATGCGAAATTGTATTATATTAATAATTAATTATACTTTGTGTTTTTTAGTGCAAAAAAATAAATGTTTAATTAAATTTTTCTATATAAATATTTTTATTTAATTTTAAACTTATCTAAGGAAGTCTTCTTTTCAATGGAATCCTTAGTTTTTTGAAATACAGCTATCTAACTATGGCGAGAAGAAATCAAATTCTTATTATCGATGATGACACAGCAATGTGTGAATTATTGGAAAAGCTATTTCAAAATGAGTATGAGGTAATTGCAAAAAATGATGGGATGTCTGCGATGTATTGGTTGGTAGCAGGAAACCTGCCTGATTTGATCATTTCTGACTTAGACATGCCTAATTTAAATGGAGAGGAATTTATTGCAAACTTGAATAAAAGTGGGTATTTTAAGGATGTACCAGTTATTATTATTACAGGCTACAATAGCAAGAGTGAAAAGCTGAAAATTATGAAACTTGGTGTTCATGATTATTTTATAAAACCCTTTAATCCAAGAGAATTACTTTTTTCGGCTGAAGTCGTATTAAAGCATACTAAGAAAAAGTTAAGTATTCCATGATACATGCAGAGAAGAAAATTACTTATTATCCTAAAAAGTCGGAGAAAGTAATGCAGACTATCCAAAGGGAAATACTGTATATAGGCACGAAAGAAAAGAGCGTGTGCCAGCAGTTGGTTGATTTGAGATATTCCTATTTTTCTGTTCCTAATTTCTCTAAGGCGTTTTATTGGTTAGAAAATCAATTATTGTCTGGCTCAGAATTGCCAGTGGCTATCATTTCTGATTTTATATTAGAGGAAGGAAATGTTTTTGCATT
Source organism: Bacteroidia bacterium (assembly GCA_030426345.1). GTDB lineage: Bacteria > Bacteroidota > Bacteroidia > Cytophagales > Cyclobacteriaceae > JAAUQL01. Next base: position 42,439 of record JAUHYU010000014.1, on the reverse strand, counting down.
TTATAACAAGATTAAGCTAAACCCTGTGCTTCGGTTAATTCCGTTTATAGTAATGGCTCAAGAAGGGACAAGGCAGGATAAGATTAAGTCACTAAAAATTGGGATTGATGATTTTTATATGGATAGTATTGCGGCTCAAGATTTGAGTGACCGCATTCAATTTTTGCATAGTTTCAAAAAATTGACTGCTGATGTCAGGCCAAAACCCCACGTGAGTTTGAGCCAATTTATGCCTGTTTTTAGAATGCCATTAATTAAAAGACTGTTTGATATAGTAATATCATCTGTTGGCTTAATAGTATTGGGGCCACTTTTTTTAGTTCTTGCTGTTTTGATAAAATTGGAATCTCGGGGACCTGTATTCTATGTTAGCAAAAGGGCGGGAACAGGCTATAAAATCTTTAATTTCTATAAATTTCGATCGATGAAAATAGATGCTGATAAGGAAATTAAAGATTTGAAACATCTAAATCAATATGCGGGAAAGGGAGGAGATTCTTCTTTTATGAAAATAGAGAATGACCCAAGAATCACAAAAATAGGAAATTTCATGAGGAATACTAGCTTGGACGAATTACCACAATTGATCAACGTTTTGATGGGGAATATGTCGTTAGTTGGCAATAGACCATTGCCACTTTATGAAGCAGAACAACTTACAAGGGATCAATGGGCCAAGCGCTTTTTGGCTCCTGCTGGTATCACGGGCCTTTGGCAAGTCACAAAGAGAGGAAAGGGAGGTGAGATGTTGGAGGAAGAACGTATGGAGTTGGATATAGTTTATGCCGAAAAAAGTTCTTTCTTATTTGACCTTATTATAATATTAAAGACTATCCCCGCTTTATTTCAAGAGAAAACTTCTTGATAATAAATATACATATCATATGTATTTGATTCTTAATGTTTTGGAAATTGCTTTGATTTCTTATATTGGGGTTTGTGTTTTTTACATTTTCTACTATTCATTGAGAGGTAAATTATACAAATATAATGATTTTCCTCGCACCTATAAATACAATAAATTCGTAGTTTTTATTCCTGCTTACCAAGAGAATGATGTTATTTTTTCTACCGCAATGGAAGCTCAAAAACAGAACTATCCAGTTGATAAATATGACGTTGTAGTAATAGCTGATTCAATTGAAGGTGATGTCATAACTAAGTTACGGGAACTACCTATCAAAGTAATTGAGGTTGCATTTGAAAATTCCACCAAAGTAAAAGCACTTAGAGAAGGTGTAAACTTTGTAAGTGAAAATTATCAAGTTGTAGTTATTTTGGATGCTGATAACGTTATGGAGAAAGATTTTCTTCTCAAAATGAATGATGCTTATAATGCATCCAATATGTCTATTCAGGGGAAAAGAGTTGCTAAGAATGATAATACCGAAATAGCAGTCTTAGATGGAATAAGTGAAGTAATTAATAATCATATTTTCAGGTTAGGGTATAATGCCTCAAATCTGTCATCTTCGATCATTGGATCAGGAATGGCTTTTGACTACAATATGTTTAAGAAAGTGATCAGGACCATGGATTCTGTTGGCGGCTTTGACAGGGAATTACAACTGTTGATATTAAAGGAAGGAATCAAAACTAAATATGTGCCTACTGCAGTAGTTTTTGATGAAAAAATTCAAAATACCACCGCTTTAAAAAAACAAAGAAGGAGGTGGGTATCTAGTCAATTTATGTATCTGAAAAAATATTTCAGAATGGGTTTGAGGGCTCTTTTTAAAGGAGAATATAATTTTTTTGATAGTGCTATCCTCAGTAATTTACTTTTGCCTCGAGTGTTATTATTAGGTATTTTGTTTTTTACTTCTATTCTTTATTTTATTTTCGCTGACTATTTATTGATACTTCCTGTGTTTTGGTTGATACTGCTCATTATCTGCTTGTGTGCGCTAATTATGCCCATACCGCCTTCATATTATAATAGAAAGACGTTGAAATCATTGTTATTTCTTCCAGCTGCTTTTTTTTCAATTCTTATGTCAATGTTGACATCAAAAGGCGCGAATAAAAGATTTATTCATACAACTCACGGAGAGATAAATTCCGATAAAGTATAATTCAAGAGTAACGATGGATTTTCTGAGGGGAGATGGGCCTAAAGTGACAATTGTAACCTTAAATTACAATCAGAATGAAATAACACACCAATTGTTAAAATCATGTGATAACTTAATTTTCAATAATTTTGATGTGATTGTCGTTGATAACAACTCCACAGAAGCACTTGAGCAAATTCACTGTTATTCATTTTCCGTAGATTATGTTATAAATAAGTGCAACCTGGGTTATGCAGGAGGAATAAATGTGGGAATAAGGAAAACTAATTCACCTTTCGTTTTTATTGTGAATAATGATACTGAGACTACACCTGATTTACTTAATAAGTTAGTTGATTTTGCAAGTCTGAATAATGTAGGTATTACTTGTCCAATGATCAAATACTACAACGATGAGCATATGATACAGTATGCAGGTTACACTTCAATAAATCCCTATACTGGGAAAAATTCAGCTATAGGTCATAAAGAAATAGATAAAGGGCAGTATAAGATTCCTATATGTACATCTTATGCGCATGGTGCTGCTATGTTAGTTAGCAGGGATGTATTTGATAAAATTGGGTTGATGTCAGAAGAGTTCTTTTTATATTATGAAGAGATAGATTTTTCAATAAAGGTAAGAAGGGCGGGATTTGGAATTAAAGTGTTGCCTGATGCTGTTATTTATCATAAGGAATCAATTTCTGTCGGAAAAAATAGCTCAGACAAGACTTATTATATGTCATTGAACAGATATAAGCTGATTAGGTATAATTATTCTTATTTTAAAAGCTCGATATACTTGATTTATTATACATTTATTGCATTTCCAAAGAATGTATTTATGCATTTTATAAAAGGCGACTTGGCTAATGTCAAAGCCCTTTTTCGTTCTTACATATTGATTTTTAGTTTGCATTTTTCGATTAGGATACCCCGATTAAAAACATGACAAGATTACTAGCTTTTATTGCATAAACTAGTCAATAGAACTTAATAAGGATTTTAACTCTGAGATTTAGTATTTATGTGCTACTTAATTCGTTAGGCGTTTGTTTTGATTATATCAATATGTTCAAAACCAAGATGTTAATTTATATGTCAATTACTATGCTATGAAGATCGGTATTGAAGCGCAGCGAATATTCAGGGAGAAGATTCATGGCATGGAGGTTGTCATTATAGAGGTAATAAAGGAGCTCCAAAAACTGGATACAATCAATGAATATGTTGTATATGTGCGGGATAATACTGTACAAAGAGTCTTTCCTACTTCTAATTTCGAAGTTAAAGTAATTAAAGCAAGTTCATTTGCTATATGGGAACAATGGCTTTTACCAAAACAGGCGAATATTGATGGTGTTGATTTATTGCATTGCACAAGCAATACTGCTCCAATATTTTACAAAGGAAAGAGGATATTAACCCTTCATGATATAATTTATCTGGAGAAGTTGATTATGGGCGGCACATATTATCAAAAGTTTGGAAATTTATATAGGAGATTTATTGTCCCTAATGTCGTTAAACCTATTGATCTCATTCTTACAGTTTCAGAGTACGAAAAGAGCCGTATAACTAAGAAGTTTGGGTTGACGCAAGAAAAAGTAAAGGTGGTTTATAATGGACTGAACGAAAGATTTAGACAGCAGAATTCCGAAATCAAAGCCAATCATAATACGGATGATTTGCCAAAAAAATTTATACTGCACTTAGGTAATACCGCAGAAAAAAAGAACACAAAAAGAGTTGTTAAAGCATATTACGATTATTGTAAATGTGTTTCTGAGCCAATGCCTTTGGTGGTAACAGACATACAAGAAAAGGTGATTGATGTATGGGTAAACAAGAGGGTTCGAAACAAAATGAAAGGACAAATTATTGTACTTCCATATATTTTATATGAAGATATGCCCGACCTATATGGTAAGGCTACTATCTTTTTATATCCATCATTAAGGGAAAGTTTTGGTATGCCAATATTAGAAGCAATGTCCTGTGGCACACCGGTTATCACCTCAAATACTTCTTCTATGCCTGAAATAGCTGGTGGAGCATCGTTATTGGTAAATCCACTTAGCCAACAAGAAATTAAAAACTCCTTAGTTAAATTAACAAGAAACGAATCTTTATCTGATGAATTAAGGGTACGAGGCCGTGAACATTCTTTAAAGTTTTCTTGGCGGATTACTGCTAAGAAATATCTGGAGAGCTATCAATCCTTTGAATAGAATTATTTCATGGTGGTTATAGTTGAGATCTTATAACCAACAATAATAAATAATTCAAGCTACATTTGATTTGAAACTTTTGTACATTTCTTTACTCAATTACGTGTAATATTTCCCCGAAAAATTTGATTCGACCCTTCGCCAATGAATTTCAGGGCTGTTATTAGAAGTTGGCAAGGTATTTTTAGTAATATGGGTATTCAATAACTAAACTTTAAAAACTATGCTACGCTGGACCGTAATATTTCTTGTCATTGCCTTAGTTGCCGCAGTATTTGGATTTGGAGGAATCGCTGCAGGAGCTGCTTCAATAGCCAAAATCATCTTCTTTATTTTTCTGGTTTTATTGGTTATTTCCTTAGTCATGGGTGCAGTAAGAAGATAGAGGAATTGATGTACACTAATTATATATAAAGAGGTGCTGTAAAACCTCTTTATTTTTTTATGAACGCATTCAAATAAATCTGAAAATAATTTTAATGTATTTTGTATTATTTAAAACACAACAATCATGAAAACAGCAGGATTAGTATTGACAATTATTGGGATAATAGGAACTGCAGTATTTGGTGTGCAGGCATTTAATGATTCAGAGAGTTTTAATTTGTTGGGCATGGATGTGGCCGTGAGCAAAGCAAATTGGACACCTCTGATAGTAAGCGCTTTGGTTGTGATCAGTGGCCTGGTATTATATGGATTTAACAAGAAGAATTAACCAGCTTGATCTGACGAATACTTTTTAATCTTAAAAGGTTGAGACGAAGACGTGATGAAATTGCCCTTTTATGTAGAAGTCATTACCCGTTTTATACAACTGAGCTAAGACTTAAACGTGATAACACGCTCATATATAGATTTTTAAGTGGTGAAAATTCTTCAAGTAAATGTTGGTATGATATTTTCATAAACTATGGTATAAATATTTGTTTAACTAAAACACAAGAAGATGAACAACTTACAGTTAAAAGGAAATTGGAATGAAGTAAAAGGAAAGCTTAAAAAGAAGTACGGCGAGCTGACAGATGATGACTTGGCGTATTCTGAAGGGCAAGCGGATGAGTTTCTGGGCAAATTGCAGAAGAAGCTTGGCAAATCAAAAGAAGAATTAAAAAGCGAAATTGAGCGCTTGTAAATTATCCCTTATTAAAAATACCTCCGACAAATGTCGGGGGTATTTTTTTGTATTGAATAATATAGAATCAATGCTTGAGACACTTATTAGTCCCTAAAAAGCATTGATTTTCCATGAAAAGAATTTATGAAGAAATAATGATGACTGCCGATGAATTTTCTAACACGGAACTAAAAATGCTCGATGCCAGCAAATGATAACCGTTTCTTGACTTTTATTAGAAAGCATCAGAAATATGCTCCAATTATTTTTTTCGTAGGCGGTTTTGTTTGGGACTCGTTAACGCTTGGCCGGATAGATCGTATGTACGATAGGATTGTCCTGTGCTCCTATTTGACATCATTAACTGTTTGCCTCTATCTCTACAACCTAGCAGGAGATGGGAAATGGAAAGGTAAACTCATAGAACGATATGAGGAATATTTTCCACTGGCGATTCAGTTTTTTCTAGGGGGGTTATCAAGTGCATATGTAATCTACTTCTCAAGAAGTGTTTCTCTGACCAAAACAACAGCTTTTTTTGTAATCTTAGTGATTTTATTATTTGCCAATGAACTGCTCAAGAAGCGGATATCAAATAAGTATTTGCAGTTCAGTGCCTATTTTTTTGTGAATTTCACCTTTTTGACATTCTTCATTCCTGTACTCATTAAGGAGATGAATACGTCGGTTTTTATGATTTCAGGGTTTATCAGTCTCACGATTACTTTTGCATTGATTATCTACATTTATGCTGTCAGTCCTTCGACAAGACTCGAAATCCATTTAATAAGAATGCTTGGGCTTGTGACCGGAATATATTTGATGATCAACGCTTTTTATTTTTTCAACCTAATTCCTCCCGTACCGCTTGCGTTGCAAACGGGCATGGCGGCACACAGCATTGAGAAAGAAAATGACAATTATATTGTTACTTATGAAAAGGACGCATGGTATAAATTTTGGCGAGAAAATAGGATTCAATACTCCTACCATCCAGGGGATAATGTATTTGTTTTTTCATCAATCTTTGCCCCTTCAGAATTAGAAAAATCTATTTCACATCGATGGAAGTGGTTTAGCCCGCATACCAATCAATGGGAAGTGATTGAGAATATTGACTTTGAAATTACTGGAGGACGTGACGGAGGCTATAGGGGATACACGTACAAAAGCAACATGATGGATGGAGATTGGAGGGTAGATGTAATTACAGAAGAAGAATTGGTGTTGGGAGTCATTGATTTTAAAATTGAAATAGATTCCCTAACCCAGCCGAAAAGACTAGCCAAAAGAATATTCTAGCTTCATGGATTTAGAACATGTTCAAGTGCATTAGGAAATCTTCAAGGACATTTTTTTGTATTTTGCCAAAATTTAAAAATTGATTTTTATGAAAGCACAGAGTAAGAAATTTTTATACAATTATTTGAATAGTAATTCCCCCACGGGCTTTGAAGTGGCCGGTCAGAAAATATGGTTGGATTATGTGAAGCAGTATACTGATGATTATTTCACAGATACCTACGGGTCAGCGGTTGCATTGATCAACCCGGAAGCTAAATATAAGGTCGTGATCGAAGCACATTGCGATGAAATTTCATGGTTTGTAAACTATATTTCCAAAGAAGGATACATTCATGTGATTCGCAATGGAGGGTCAGATTATGTGATTGCACCGTCAAAACGGGCAATAATCCATGGGGATAGTGGTACTGTGGATGCTGTTTTTGGCTGGCCAGCCATCCATGTGCGTGATCCAAAAGAGGAAGGTGGGAAAATGAACGTGGAAACTGTAGTGCTCGATTGTGGTGCTACCTCTGACGGGGAAGTGAGGAAGATGGGCGTACAAGTTGGCTCGGTGGTCACTTTCGACGATCAGCTCATGGAGTTGAATAAAAAATACCTTGTAGGCCGTGCATTGGACAATCGCATTGGGGGATTTATGATTGCGGAGGTAGCGAGGTTGCTCAAAGAAAATGGTGTAAAATTGCCTTTCGGTTTGTACATCACAAATGCCGTTCAGGAAGAAATTGGTCTTCGGGGAGCGCAAATGATTGCTCAGCGCATCAAGCCGGATTTGGCGATTATTACAGATGTTTGTCATGATACTACCGCTCCAGGTTATAACAAAATTAAGCAGGGAGACCAGCGTGCAGGCAAGGGGCCTGTTTTGTCTTTTGCGCCATCGGTCCACAACAATGTTTTGAAAATGTTGTTTGATGTTGCGGGTAAAAAGAAGATTGATTATCAGCGGTCTGCATTGTCGCGATTTTCCGGAACAGATACTGATGCTTTTGCATATTCCAACGAAGGTGTGGCGTCAGCATTGATTTCATTGCCAATCAAATACATGCACACTACCGTGGAAATGGCAGACCTCAAGGATATCGACAATGTGATCAAATTGATGTACGAATTTTTGGTGCAGCTGAAATCTGGACACGATTTCAGGTATATCAAATAATTTTCTTCTGTGTATAAAAAAAATCCCTGAAGGTCAAATCGCCTTCAGGGATTTTTTATTGGTGAAATCATGATTATTTCCATAAAAATCCAGCTACTTTCAGGTGTTCCCAAAAGCTTGGATATGATTTATTCACCACAGTTGGATCTTGGATTTCTATTTCCACCAAGGTAGCCAAAGGGGCAAATGCCATTGCCATGCGGTGGTCGTCATAAGTGGCTATGGATATTTTACCCTTTTTAGTTTGTAAATCTTTTGAAGGGATTATTCGCCAAAGACTTTCGTTTTCCTCAACGAGTTGCGCACCAATTTTCTTTAGTTCATTTTGTAATGCAAGGATGCGGTCGGTCTCTTTTATTTTTAAACTTTCCAGCCCGATAAATTCTGCTGAAATGCCTTTGGCAGCACAGACCACCGCCACGGTCTGACCCAAATCCGGACAATGGGTGAAGTCATATTTGAAATTTGGCTTGTGCTCAATTTTGGTTAGCCTTAGCCCTTCATCCCTAAATTCCGATTTGACCCCCAAAAAGACCATAATTTCCATGATTTTATGATCTCCCTGTAGGGATTCTGATTTCAGCCCCGTGAGCACGATCTCAGCTTTTTGAGCAAGGGCAACAAAACCAAACCAATAGCTCGCTCCTGACCAGTCAGATTCCACGTAGTAGGTTCCTGCATGATACGTAGATGGTTGAATGACTATTTTGTTGTCTTTCGTGTATTCTACTTTGGCTCCAAATTTCCGCATCAATTCCAGAGTCATCATGATATATGGTTTGCTACCTACTTTTCCTTCCAAAGTGATCGTTAAACCTTCGGGGAGGGTAGGGGCTACCATCATGAGGGCAGAGATATATTGGCTACTCACATCACCTCTTATGGAAATTTGATGCTTTTTTTGTGGCTGCATACTCTTTGTCTCCAAAGGAGGATAGCCGTCTTTGCCAAGGTAATCTATATCTGCACCAAGTTCTCTCAGCGCATCAACCAAGATGCCAACCGGTCGCTCGCACATTCTTGGTGTACCAGTCAATATTTTATTTTGATTGGTCAAAGCGCAGTATGCTATAAGAAATCTCATAGTCGTACCGGCGTCTAAAACATTGAGCTCCTTTTCTTCGGATTGCAGTAGTCGCATCATTGTTTGCGTATCTCGGGCTTCGGCCAGATTCTCCAGTTTTCCATGAGCAAAAGCGTTGATAATCAATGCCCTATTACTTTCACTTTTAGAAGAGGGGAGGTGAATGATAACGGGTTTGATAACAGGTTTGTGATGAATGAGTATTGCAGATTCTGGAGTCATAATATATTAGAAAGAAAAATTTTGTAATATTTTATAGGATTATTTCAATAAAAATTATAATATTAAAAATATTTTAAAATTTAATACAACCAAGGCCGTTAGTTATCTGTCTTGAGTAGATAGAGTTATTTTTTTACTTTTAACAACCGTACACATGAATGCAATATTAAAAACAGCTTCCATTGTCACTTCTGGATTCATAGTTGGTGCCATCGTCCGTAAATATGCTCACTTAAGTGATAAAATAGACAAAAAGTCATTTGCTAACGCAGCAAAAGAGCTTAATAAATTTTTGAATAAAGACAAAAAAACGGAAGACATTGATAAATATTTTATCTAGCAGGCAGTTTGCGTATTGAAATATTCCATGGAGGATTTAATATCCTCATGATTAATTTCAATATCAAAGCCACAATCTCCAATATTATTCAGGAGGGAGCATTTTATTTGATCTCCCTCATTTTTTTTGTCCTGTCTGGTGAGGGATATTATCCCACCAAAGTCTTCTTCGGCTATCGGCTTTGAAGCATAAATTTGTAGGATGTATTTCACTATCCGAAATAATTCCTTATTGGAAAGCGTACATTTTTTTGTTGATAAAAATGCTTCACAGATCATTCCGATAGCAATTGCCTCTCCATGAAGCAGTTTTTTATCCTCGTTTTCCAGATAAAAACTTTCTATTGCATGTCCAATAGTATGGCCGAAATTCAATATTTTTCTCAATCCCTGCTCCTTGGGGTCTTCCAAAACTACCTTACTTTTGATTTCTACAGAATGTTTGGTCAGCCCAAACAAATCTAAATCTGCATAGGGTGTTTGAACGATTTCTTCAAATTTTTCACCATCCCGAATCAGGCAGTGCTTGATCACCTCAGCATAACCTGATCTCAGTTCTGCGGGGTTGAGTGTTGAGAAAAAGGCGGCATCCAAAAATACTTTTAAAGGATTTTGGAATACTCCGATGTGATTTTTGAAATTCTGAAAGTCGATACCCAGTTTACCCCCAATGCTGGCATCTACCTGTGCCAACAGGGTCGTAGGAATATTGATAAATGCGATGCCCCTTTTGTAAGTAGCCGCACAAAAACCTCCCATATCTCCAATCACTCCACCGCCGATGTTGACAACCAACGACTTTCTGTCAAAGGCATTTTCTGTTAATCCGTTCCATATTTGCTCACACGTGCGCAGGTTTTTCTGTTCCTCCCCGCTTTTTATTTCCAGCAGTACATGCTTAGGAATGGCAGATTGCACTAATGGATAGCAATGCGATTTAGTATTGTCATCTACAATTACGGCTATTTTAGAAAAGGAATTCTGATGAAAGAATTCCTTTAATTCATTGCCGATATCCAGACAAAAAATGATGTTATTTGGCTGTGACATCTAGTTTCTCAATGGGAGTATTCATAATGTGCTCTTGTCTCCGGATAGAGGCATCATGGATCAATTTGAACAAATCCCACATAAATTCGGGGTTAAGCCCCAACTCACCGGCCCATTTGTTGCGCGAGTCGGAGATTTCTTGCCATCTGTCTTTTTGAAAAACGGTAACGTTATTTTGTTTTTTGTAAAGACCCATTTTCTCTACGATCTCCATGCGTTGAGAGATTATATCGAAAAGTTCTTTATCGACATGGTCGATTTGTTCACGCAATTCACTAAGTATGGTGATAAAATCCTTGTCTTCAGAAGTAGCGGTTCTGAATTTTAGATTTTTGATCATTGTGCCAAGAATTTCCGGAGTGATTTGCTGAGAAGCGTCACTCCAGGCTTTTTCCGGATCGCGGTGTGATTCTATGATCAATCCGTCATAATCCAGATCCAATGCATTTTGAGCTACCGAAAATAATAGATCTCTATTGCCGCAAATATGGCTTGGATCGCAAATTAGGGGAATATCCGGTAGTTGTCTTTTTAATTCCAATGGGATTTGCCACATCGGCAAGTTTCTGTATTTGGTTTGCTTGAAAGAAGAAAATCCTCTATGGATCGCGCCAATTTTAGTTACACCAACATTGCTGATGCGTTCAATGGCACCTAACCATAATGCGAAATCCGGGTTGATTGGGTTTTTGACCAACACAGGAACATCAGCTCCTCTTAGCGCCTCAGCGATTTCCTGTACAGCAAATGGATTCGTAGTAGATCTTGCTCCAACCCATAATACATCTACATTGTGTTTCAACGCTTCGTACACGTGCTTGGGTGTAGCTACTTCTACAGCAAATTTTTGCCCTGTTTCTTTCTTTACATTTTGGATCCACCTCAGGGCGTCTTCTCCAACACCTTCAAAATTGTTGGGTCTGGTTCGTGGTTTCCATATTCCTGCTCTGACGATGTTAATTCCAACTTCTTTAAGCCTTAAGCTGGTTTCAAGTAGTTGTTCTTCTGTTTCGGCGCTACACGGACCAGCAATTATAGCCGGTTTGTCCAAACCAACACCCCAATCCTTTAGTGAATCAATTTTCATTATGGTATATTAAAATTTTGCTTTTCTGCTTTTAAAATTAAAAAGATCCATTGAGCTTTTGTAAAATTCATAAATGCTACTGCTTCATTTGCAGTTACTTAAAATGTTTTTTACAATTAGACTGAAAAAATATTTTTAAATATTTGCTTCTAGCCTTTGTCAATAAACAATCTTTCTTCTCAAAATTGGGTGCAAATATCGTTAAAATAGAGGTGAAATTAAACTTTCAGATCAAAGGAATTATTATAAAAACATTATTTCAATATTTTTATACGTTGCGTGAGTTTTTGAAAACGCAAATGATTGAGTTTACCTAGTCCATTTTTTGTCATAAAAAGCTATTAAAGTCCATGAATTTCCTTTTGGGTGATGGGTTTATTGAAAAACTGTGCATAGAATTGGATATAACCTAACATGGTTTTTTATTGTATTAATTACATCAAATTCCACAATTGACAATTGTGTTGTATTTTCACGCTTCTATCAAATTCAGCACAAACTTAATAATCAATCATGTCAACAAAAAGAAAAATCACAGTCGCCTATGGTGATGGAATAGGCCCGGAGATCATGCAGGCCACTATCGACATCCTTATTGCTGCCGGAGCACAAATAGAAACTGAGGTCATAGAAATTGGTGAAAAGGTTTTCCGAAAGGGAGTTTCTACGGGTATCGCTCCGGAATCTTGGGAGTCGATTAAGAGAAATAAGGTCTTTCTAAAAGCACCGATTACCACACCTCAAGGAGGAGGCTTCAAAAGCCTGAACGTGGCAACACGTACTACTCTTGGATTGTTTGCCAATGTGCGACCATGCCGTTCTTTCTTTCCATATGTGCCGACCAATCATCCATTGACAGACATGGTGATCATTCGGGAAAATGAGGAAGATCTATATGCTGGCATTGAGCATCAGCAGACCAATGAAGTAGTACAGGCTTTGAAATTGATTTCCAGACCAGGGTCAGAAAAAATCATTAGGTATGCATTTGAATATGCCAAAGTTTATGGCAGAAGGAAAGTGACATGTATGACCAAAGACAATATTATGAAGCAGGCAGATGGACTGTTTCACAAAATATTTGATGAGGTGGCCCGTGAATATCCTGAAATTGAGAACAACCATATTATCATTGACATTGGTTCTGCGATCATTGCTGATCGGCCACACTCGTTGGATGTGGTAGTTACCGAAAATTTGTACGGTGACATCATTTCAGATATTGCAGCGCAAGTGACAGGTTCTGTTGGTTTGGGAGGCTCTGCGAATATTGGCGAAGAAGTAGCGATGTTTGAGGCCATTCATGGATCTGCACCAGATATTTCTGGTTTAGATATCGCAAACCCATCTGGTCTGATCAATGCAGCATGTATGATGTTGGTGCATATCAACCAGCAAAAAGTTGCTGAGACCATCAACAATGCTTGGTTGAAAACGATAGAAGACGGTGTTCATACCACGGATATTTATAACAAAGATTCCTTACGAAAAGTATGGACGCAGGAGTTTGCCAGAGAGGTAATCCTTAGGTTGGGACAAAAACCTACCAAATTGCATGCTGTGCAGTATAAAGAGGGTGAGTCGATGAGTAAAATCAAAATATCAAAATATCCAAAAGCAGATAAAGTGCTGGTTGGAGTAGATGTATTTTTGGATTGGGATGAAAAAGGCCGTGATCCAAATAAACTCGGCAAACTATTGTCAGCATTACCTTCGGATAATTTGAATCTATATATGATCACCAATCGGGGAGTGAAAGTATTCCCAGAAGGGCATTCGGAGACATTTTGTTCTGATCATTGGAGATGCAGGTTTATGGCGTCAAAAAAAGGGAGTAAGGTATCGCATGACCAGATCATCAGTCTCTTGCAAGCGATCAAGAAATTGGGACTTGATTTTATAAAAATGGAAAACATGTACACTTTTGATGGAGAAAGAGGTTATTCCTTAGCGCAGGGAGAGTGATTCTTGACAAGGCTTCCATTTTAAAAGTCAAAGCGATCATCGTGTTAATCTGGGTGTTCTGTTGTTGCAATAAAGCTACTGCTCAAACCGTGGCGCATGGAAAAGCATCCTATTATAGCGATAAATTTGAAGGTAGAATAACTGCAAGTGGCGAGCCGTACAGCAAAGATTCGCTGACGGCGGCCCATCGCACGTTACCATTTGGCACCAAAGTGAAAGTCACAAATGTCAAGAACAAGGCTCAAATTATCGTGCGTATTAACGATAGAGGACCGCACATCAAAGGAAGGATTATAGATCTTTCCAGAAAAGCGATGGAAAAACTCCACGGAATCCATGCGGGTTTGATCGAGGTGAAAGTGGAGATCATTTCGGATGAATAGTTCTCTGGCAGGTTAAGTTCCTTTCGTAGAAATGTCCTTCAAATCCATGAGAAATGCATTGAATTTCCAAGGGTTTTGAAAGGATTTTGCTTCTATAAACCTGATCACACCTTCAAATAAGGTATGGAGGTAATCTGCCACTTTTCTTTTAGATTTGCATTTTTTAATTCACAATTAATCCTGATGACAATTCTGCTTGTCTTTTTTTATTTCCTAATACCTGTTTTGATTCTTTACCTCACCAAAAAGGTGAGTTTTTTTCAGAAAATTGGGGCTGTGGTTCTAGCTTATATTATCGGGTTGATATTTGGAAATATCGGGATTCGGCCGAGTGTCAGTGAGCGGTTTAAGGGAATGCTAGGTCATGCATCACATCTATCCGCAGAAGAAGCGGAGCAACTTTTAAGACAAGGCGTGATAGGTCAATCAGACATGCTTTACAACCAAATGGCCACTGTGCAAGAGAATATCATGTCCGTTGCGATACTGCTCGCTATTCCACTATTGCTTTTTTCTTTGGATAAAAAAAAATGGTTGAAACTCGCCAAAGCAGCACTGCTCTCACTCGTACTGGCGATGGTTTCTTTACTTGCCATTATTTGTATTGGGCATTATATCTTTAAAGATTTGATTTATGATTCATGGAAAATCAGTGGTATGCTGGTTGGATTATATACCGGGGGCACGCCAAACCTTGCCGTGATCAGTGCCGCGCTTGGCGTGGATTCCAATACCTTTTTACTAACTAACACTTACGATATGGCCGTTGGGGCCATTTGTCTGGTTTTTCTCATGACGGGAGCTCAATGGATTTTTGGCCTATTTTTGCCAAAGTTTGACTCAAAGCATTCACAACTGACCAATGAGATGGAGGATGACCCACAATTGTATTTTGATCATTTTCAGAATGTGAGATCAAAAAATGGAATGCTTGATATTTTGAAAGGTTTCTTATTGTCTGCGGTGATTGTAGCTGTGGGCGGAGGGCTCAGTTTGCTGGTGGCAAAAGATACTCAAATGCTTACGGCAATATTGTCGATCACGACACTTGGCATTCTTACGGGTAGCTTGAAGCGAGTCAATAAAATCCAAAATACATTTCAATTGGGCATGTATTTCATCATTGTTTTTTCACTCGTAATTGCATCTATGGGTAATTTGGAAAGCATTTTTCATATCGAATCCCTGCATCTTTTTGGCTATGTGGTATTGGTTGTTTTGGGGGCGATGGTCATTCATGTGTTTTTGTCCTATCTGTTCAAGGTGGATGCAGATACCACAATTATTACGATTACGGCTTTGACATATTCGCCGCCGTTTGTGCCGGTGCTGGCGGGAGCATTGAAAAACAAGCAAATTATTATTTCAGGATTAACTGGGGGGATATTGGGATATGCTTTCGGAAATTATTTGGGAATTGCCGTTGCTTACTTTTTAAAATAGCTTTTCAAGCTAAAGAACCAATTTCCATAAAAAATACCAAGGGGGCTTCATTTTTATGACTTGACGTATCAGCCGATCGCTGATACTTTTACCTGTCAATTTTTTCTTTAGGATCATAAATTTTTCAGCTGCGTCCCAATTCTCCGTAATCAACGCCCATTTTAATTCGTACTTAATTCGCCTTAAAAGGGCCTTATTTTCCATGGTAGATTGATTCATTTGGAAAATTTTTTCACAAATAATCGCCGTACTCAAACTATGTTTATTTTTTCGCTTGTACTGAAACGACGACAAAGATTTGGAAAGGATATGCTTCCTGACCAATACCTGATTGGTAAAGGCATATTTATATTTCCTAGCTGATCGCACCCAAAAATCAAAATCCTCATAACTGAGATTTTCGTCATACCCACCCAACTCTTCCAATACCGAACGGCGCATCATCATCGATGGCGTAGAAATGAAATACCGCTCCACAAGTGCGGCATATATGTCCCCGTCCGGTACAAAATCCATTAAAATTCCATGAGCATTTCGTTTGAAATGTGTAACGGGATCCTGACCGTTTTCATTCACAAGCTCCACATCGCAAAAGTCCACAGCATAATTCTCTCCTTTGGATTCAAGGCTTTCAACCCCTGCATGGATTCTGGTAGACATTAACAGGTCATCTGCCGCCAAATCGATGATATATTTCCCCTTAGAAAGTTTTAGCCCCTGATTAAAGGCCTTGCAGTTTCCGGTATTGTTTTTAGTAAAATGGGTCAGAAATCCATGGATTTTGGATAGTTTATTGATGATTTCACGACTGCTGTCACTGCTGGCATCGTCCACCACAATCAACTCGATAGGAGCATAAGATTGATGCAGCACAGAGGCGATGGCCCGCTCTACGTAGCGTTCGTGGTTGTGGCACAAACAGATGACGCTTACCAGCGGATTATCCATTTCTGTTTTAGTTTCTGAATTATGTTTTAATTTTACGCGACAATATAAATAGGATATAGAAGTGGCGAAAGCAAAAACAGGAGTATTACTGGTCAACCTCGGAACCCCGGACAGCCCGTCTGTGCCGGATGTGCGTAAATATTTGCGTGAGTTTTTAATGGATAAAAGGGTGATTGACATTCCATTTATTTCCCGATGGCTGCTGATTAATTTTATTATCGCACCGTTTCGTGCCCCCAAGTCTGCCAAAATATATCAGGAGCTTTGGGAAGATCGAGGTTCGCCACTATTGTTTCATGGCATGGATTTGAAAGACAAATTGGAGCAGCGTTTGGGCAAGGACTTTGAAGTGGCTTTTGGAATGCGCTATCAAAAGCCTTCCATCGCGGCTGCGTTGGACGAGCTGTTTGCCGCCAACGTAAAGAAAATCATCGTCCTGCCGCTTTTTCCACACTATGCTTCTGCATCTACCGGATCTGTGATCGAGGAGGTGATGGATCTGATAAAAGGAAGATTGGTTTTTCCTGAATTGGAATTCATTACCAATTTCCCTGACAATGAAGCGTTGATCCGCACCTTTGCGACAAATGCCAAAAAGCATATGGAATCCATGGATTTTGACCACTTTATTTTTAGCTATCACGGCTTGCCTGAGCGGCAAATCTTGAAGTCTGCTGTGGATAACTACTGTCAGATCAATGCCAAATGCTGCTCGACTTACCACAGCAAAAACCAGTTTTGCTATCGGGCACAATGTTTCCAAACATCCAGAAAGCTTGCGGAAGCCCTTGACATCAGTGAAGACCAATACACAGTATTTTTCCAGTCGAGATTGGGCAAAAATCCATGGATCAAACCCTATGCCGAAGATGAGATCAAAAGGTTGGCGGGTGAAGGCAAGAAAAAGGTTTTGATCTTTAGCCCGGCATTTGTGAGCGATTGTCTGGAAACAACCATCGAAGTTGCGGTGGAGTTCAAGGAATTGTTTGTTGAGCACGGAGGTGAGGAGTGGCAACTCGTAGAAAGCCTAAACTCCAACGATATTTGGGTAGAGGGCGTAGAGCAGATGGTGAGAGGAAAAGCTTAGTTGCGTTCGGATTACTATACTGGGTTTAAGATAAACTCAAAGTGATTTGAAAACTATTAACTTCATTTCTTAGTATTCATTCAATAGTTGATTCCAATAGCCAATCGCAGTTTTCACTAAATCATCTAAGTCAATTTTGGTATCGTCTTCAAAATGGATTTCCAATCTTGACACATTAAAATCTTTAGAAAAGTCACTGTTGAAATTACCTCCATGTTTTCTAGTTCTCACTATTCGAACTTTTGGACTATTAAGTTCTTTATGTTTAATACTGTTGGCAAGATCATGAAGAATTTTAATTTCAGGACAATCTTTATATACTTTAATTCGAAATTGTTCCTTGGTTAAGGTTGGATCAGTTTCTTTTTTTTCAACAAGAATCCAATCTATTAAATGCCAGGCATCTGAACATGCATGTTCAGCAAGAGAGATGTTTAATGGGTCTTCCCTTAGTTTACTAAAGTTCTCTTCGAGTAGTTGAAGGCGGTCTTTTGAGTTTTCAATTCCAAACATATAAAGCTATTTTAGCAGAATAACTGGGTATGGCATTCGACCTACCCACATATACATAAAATATAAATCCATGGAAAAATAACGCTTTTTGGAGGAATTCACTAGCTCAAATACCAGTAGCTAGACATATCGCCTTTGGCGCAAGTAGATACTTGTGCTGTATCAGGGAAGCATCCATACTATGGAAGTTTGTTTTGAATCTTGGTCATTTGCCGCTCTAGGTAGTCAGGGGAATTGATCCGTATGCCCACAAAAAGATGATAGAAAACCCTGGTTTCGTGGTTGACCGCGTTCGTAAACTCCTGTTTATATTCTGTGCCTGATATATTGGCGTACAGCCCCGTATAAAACCTGCTTCCATTATATCCTATCCCTGATTTGCCATCCCATCTAAAGATAAAATCGTCTTGCTTTGTGATGTCCTTACTATTTGATTGACGTGTTGTCACCTTTGAATTTAGGTAGCCGATGCTGGTGAGCATGCCCAATGACAAGTAAAAATTTTCATTTATAACAAATGTATAGCCATAGCCTGGTCCAATACTCGCTTCAATATTGCTCGACATTTGTGTACTTGCTCCTGTTGATTGATCGTCTAATTTATAGTGACGAAAATTGAATACAGGAATAAAGCTCCCTGCACTTTTTAGCTGACGCTCTGCTTGTGTGGTCAGGCTGCGAATTGAAAATTTTGAATTATTGGAGTATCCCGACTCAATGGCAAACCCGGTATAGTTCAATTCAGGAATCTGAAAATAAGGATCTCCTTGCTCCCATGGGGGATAATCCTTAGAATTTTCAAGATAATATCCTTTTACTTTTGTATATGATAGATTAAGAAACCAATGTTTGAAAATCAGAGCGGTTCTTAATCCGAATGATTTTGTGTTTCCTTTTGAATCTTCATCGCCATTGCTGGGAATAAAATTGGGAGCAAACTGAAGACCAAAGGATACAAACCTGTAACCAAATTTCAAACGTAAGTTAGTTGGTGCATTCGGGTGAAGCACATATTTGTTAGTTGTGGTCTTTACTTCAAATATTTCGTACGAATTATTCAATGAAACATCGATGGCAATTTTATTATTCATTTTCTCAATCCAGCTATTCTCGATCTTGACACGCGCCGTATCTGTTGCTTGCGCATTTGAATCAAGGCAGGATATCAGCCCCAAAATTACTATAAGGAAAGCTCGCAAAACTCCTTTTAAAACCGTTTGTCTTTTCATGATCAATATAGATGCTCAAGTGGTTTTGTCACGACTGGCTATATAAACCACAGTCAAAAACAAGTCGTTGATACCCAATAAATAAATTGGGTAAATCTAACAAGTTTTTGGATGGATAGAAACCCCTAAAATACGAAAGGGCAAATCTGAGACACAATGATTCGTATCATGGATTTTATAGGCTTTTAGATGACTTTTTTGGCGGAATTCACCAGATCAAATGGCAGTAGGAATATTATATCCAAAATCCTATAGGCCAGAAACCTCGAAGTGCGGTTGGAGTGATTTAGCTTTTTACGTTCAAACTCAGTTTGTACAATATAGCCATGAGATGTGCTAGGTATTTATTTTCTGGAAGGGGATAATTATTCTTTTGGCCGATAACGTCAAAAGATCTTGCTGAAATTATTATTCAGTGAATTTCTCCATCAGCTTTATACAAGCTTTTTGAGCCTTAATGATATCCTTATAAATATTCATATCTTGCTCTGATTCATCAGAAGCGTTAAAGGCTTTTACTGCTTTTATGAAATACCTCTTGGCATCTAGAGTTCGTTCAGCCATAATACTTACCTCGGCAATAGTCAGGAAATCTATATAATCAGGATTTTTCTTTTGCTCTATCAGCTCAATAATTTTTAAAAGACTCTCTTCGGCTTTAAGCCTATGTTTTTCAGCAAATTTTATTGGCAAATGATAATCTTTATAAAGCAGAAGATGAGTGTTGGCCTTACTTTTAAGGAAGACAGGATTGTCCGGTTCTAATGTTAATGCCTTGTTAAAGTTTTTTAGCGCCTCTTGCTCTTTCCCTTTTATGTGTTGAATGGCCACTCCTTTGTAGAAATATCCTTCTGCATTCTTAGGAGCTATTTTAATAGAAAGATCAGCGTATGACGATAAACCTTCAAAATTCTTAGCCCTTGCCAAGCACTTACAAGCCAAAAGAGCTAGATCTGGGTTTTTTGAATCATTTTCTAATTCAACAAGAATTTTATTTAAGGACGGCTTCACTTTGCCAGAATAATACAGAGCTTTTAGAGTTTCATAAGTATCTCCTTTCGTCACTTTCTTTTTCGCTTTTACCTCTTTACTCATGGCTTTTCTAAATTATATTTCGTTTAATGCCTTGCTTATTGGTGTTGTTTATCTACCAAGTAGGGTCAAAGTTACAAATCTTAAAACTTATGATCGTGTTTAATGCATTCTACTTGTCCATCTAAGTTGAAAACTTACTACATTAACCCGATTCATAGTAGTAAAACTTCAAAAACCTTCAGGATAAGCCAAACTACTGAGTCGGCTCATAGCTTTTCCATTTACCTGCACCTACTCACACGGTAAGTGCAAATATGAATCCATGGAAAAATAAGGCCTTTGACGGGTTTCCTCTCCTCAAATGGAAGAGACATATCCTGATATCAAATAGTCAAAAACCCCTAACAGTAGTTGAAGAGATTTTAGCTTTTCAAAGTCAAACTCAGCTTCTCCACAAAATAATCAATCTCGTCCTTTGCGTTAAATCTGCTAAAAGAAATCCGCAAAAGACCCATATTTTCTTTTGTTTGAATAGCCTCCAGCACATGCGATCCGATGCTCGTGCCACTGGAGCAGGCACTTCCGCCACTCACAGCGATGCCGTTGATGTCTAGGTTAAAAAGTACCATATCATTGTCTTCTACGCCAGGAAGGCCAATGCTTAGCACCTTGTGCAGGCTTCGTCCTGTATCTACGCTAAGGCCGTTAAACGCTACACCTTCTATGTTTTCCTTAAGTTTCTGAATCGTGTATTGCTTCAATTCGAGCAATTTCTGCTGATTTGTTTCTTGTTCGGAAATGGTTAGCTCCAGAGCCTTGGCCAGCCCGACGATCCCGGGAACGTTCTCTGTGCCACCACGCATGTTGCGTTCCTGTCCGCCTCCATGAAGGAAGGGGGCAAGTTGTTTGTCCGCCCGTAAGTACATCAGACCAACTCCCTTTGGTCCATGAAATTTATGTGCCGAACCAACAATAGAGTGGATGTTAGGATTGCTCAGATCAATGGCCGCATGCCCCAGGGACTGGACTGTGTCAGAATGATAATAAGCTTTGTGTTGTCCGCAGAGCTCAGCGACCATGTCGATGTCTGTGATATTGCCTATCTCATTGTTGGCATGCATCAGCGAGACGAATGCATTTTCATGGATTTTAAGCAGTTTTTCCAGATGGGAATAGTCTACCTGCCCTTGGGGATCCAAATCCACGAAGTGTACATGGATTTTACCTGCTTTTTCTAGGTATTCCAGGGTATGCAGTACTGCGTGATGCTCAATTTTGGAAGTGATGGCATGCTGAATTCCATATTGTGCTATGGCAGAATTGATAACTGTATTGTCCGCTTCTGTGCCTCCGGAAGTGAAAAATATTTCTGATGGAGCTACCTGCAAGAAATCCGCAACCTGCTTTCTAGCTTTTTCCACTCCCGACCTTACCGTTCTGCCAAAGGTATGGATAGAGGAAGGATTACCATGATACTCAAGAAAATATGGCTTCATGGCCTCGAATACACGCTCGTCAAGTGGGGTCGTGGCTGCGTTGTCTAAATAGACTTTCATGTAATCTCCATTTGTGACTTAATCGGCCCCTTCAAGATTTGACATCCTGAAGGGGGTAAGTTTAGTCTTCAGTTTTTTCCGTAACCAATTCTTTGATATCGCTAATAATCTTGTTCGCGAGATGTTCGGCAGTTGCCAAAGTTGCAGATTCAGAATAAATCCGGATGATGGGTTCAGTATTTGATTTCCTCAAATGCACCCATTCATTTTCAAATTCAATTTTGATTCCGTCAACAGTATTGATTGGATTATTTTTGTATTTTTTTTCTATCGCTTCTAAAATCTCATCCACATCCACATCAGGCGTCAATTCTATTTTGTTTTTAGAAATATGATAATTGGGATACTGCCCGCGCAAGAATGACATTGATTTGTCAAATTTTGCCAAATGAGTCAAGAAAAGCGCGATGCCCACCAGTGCATCTCGGCCATAGTGTAGCTTTGGATAAATCACGCCGCCGTTGCCTTCTCCTCCGATGATGGCATTTGTTTCCTTCATTTTGTTTACCACGTTCACTTCACCAACGGCAGCGGCATTATAGTTCCCGCCTTTCTTTAGCGTAACATCCTTTAATGCTTTTGTAGAGGAAAGGTTGGAAACCGTGTTGCCGGGAGAGCTTTTAAGCACATAGTCAGCTACAGCCACCAAAGTGTATTCCTCGCCAAAGGGCGAACCGTCTTCGTTGAGCAATGCCAATCTGTCCACATCGGGATCTACAACAATACCCAAATCAAATTTCCCATTATGCATCTCTCGGGAAATATGGTTGAGATTTTCAGGAAGTGGTTCAGGGTTGTGTGGAAAATGCCCAGTCGGATCACAGTATAATTCTCGAACATGCTTTACACCCAATGCCTTCAATAATTTCGGCACAGCTATACCCCCTGTTGAGTTGACGCAATCTATTATGACGTTAAAATTCTTTTCCTTGATTGCCTCGATATCAACTAAAGGCAGCTCAAGAATCATTTCTATGTGCTTGTCGATATATGTATCGTTGGTGGAATACGAGCCAAGTTGTTTGGTTTCTACAAAACTTAGCTCATCGTTTTCTGCCAGATCCAACACCTTTTGGCCTTCTTCGGCAGAGATAAATTCACCTTGGCTATTGACCAACTTTAATGCATTCCACTGTGCAGGATTGTGGCTTGCGGTTAATATGATTCCTCCGGCAGCTTCTTCCAGTGGTACAGCAATTTCTACTGTTGGAGTCGTCGATAACCCTAAATCCACGACGTCAAAGCCAATGCTTTGCAAAGTAGATGCTACAATGTTTGAAACCATTTGGCCGGAAATGCGCGCATCTCGACCTATTACGATCTTTTTACTTTCTGACTGTTCTTTGCATAAATATCCAAATGCAGCAGTGTATTTTACAATATCAAGAGGAGTTAGACCTTCGCCCTCCTTACCCCCAATCGTACCCCTGATACCGGAGATAGATTTTATTAATGTCATGATAATTGATTAATTAAATTGATTTTTTTGAGAATGGAATTGGAGCCATTATTTGAATTTTGAGAGGACTTTATCTACCTCATTTGTTTCTTCTTCTTTTCCACATGATTCACCTGCGTCCAAGTTTTTACCACAATAGCTGCACGAGCCCCCTTCTTTATTTAGAAATGGACTTTGCGAAGCGCAGGTTCCCTTAAATTGACCACCTTTTATAAAGATGAGCCTCACGGACATAAGTACAAAAAACACTGCAATAAGCCCGATTCCTAATAATAGCGTAGTCATATTTTTTAATTTTGTGCAAAGATAATTAATACTATTATAACGAATGATAATAGTACAAAGTTTATACATTTGAATTTCAAAAAAGATTAAATGGCAGTAATTAGTACCCCAAAGGATTCAAACAGAGCGGCGAAATTAGAGGCTTTTGACAGGCTTTTAACAATAATGGATGAGTTGCGGGCCAACTGTCCGTGGGATAAAAAGCAAACCTTGGAGTCACTTAGGCATTTGACGATTGAAGAGACCTATGAACTTTCTGATGCCATAATAGAAGGCGATCTAACGGAAATCAAAAAGGAATTGGGCGACATCATGTTGCATATGGTGTTTTATGCTAAAATTGCCAGTGAAAAAAAGGCATTTGACATTACGGATGTTCTTCATGGAATTTGCGATAAATTAGTGCACCGTCACCCTCATATTTATGGTGATGTCATGGTAGAAGATGAAGAGTCCGTAAAACAAAACTGGGAAAAGCTAAAGCTCAAAGAAAAAGGGAATAAATCGGTTTTAGGAGGTGTTCCATCATCTCTTCCCGCATTGGTCAAGGCCATGCGGATCCAGGAAAAGGCTCGTGGAGTCGGGTTTGACTGGGAAGAAAAATCACAGGTTTGGGAGAAGGTGGAAGAAGAGATGCAGGAGTTCAAAGAGGAATTTAATGTTGAAAAAGGGGAAAAAATCCATGAAGAACGAGCGTCTTCAGAGTTTGGGGATTTGCTTTTTTCCTTGATAAATTATGCTCGCTTCATGGATATCAACCCCGAAGAAGCCTTGGAAAGGACCAACAAAAAGTTTATCCGACGGTTTCAATTTTTGGAAACGGAGTCGGCCAAGGACGGCAAAAAGATTTCAGAAATGACCTTAGCAGAAATGGATGCCTACTGGGAAGAGGCCAAATCGCTAAAATAATCTACCAAAAAAGCTTTAATTAATCCATGGCTTATTATTTTTGTCAACTTTGAGAAACCAAATATTGGTTAGTATCTTGGAGGACAGTTTGGGGCTATCTTTAGATAAATCTACTTCTTAGAATGTTTCAATGAAACCGAGAAATTGATCGTAAAAATATCAGTGAATGAAAGTATTGAAATTTGGAGGCACATCAGTTGGGTCATCCGAAAGCATAAAGCAAGTAATTGAGATAATTGCCGACTATAAAGCACAAAATATCCATGTGGCGGTAGTTTCGTCTGCTATGTCAGGGATTACTAACAAATTGCTGCAAACCGGGCAAAGGGCTTCTGAAAATGATGAAAGCTATCTCGATTTGCTCAAGGAAATTGAAAACGTACATTTCAATACGCTCAAGCAACTTTTAAAGGTAAAAAACCAAAGCCATGCGCTAGCGAGTATCAAAAAAATGCTCAATGAGTTGGAAGATCTTATGCATGGAGTTTACCTACTTAAAGAACTTTCCCCGCGGACTACAGATCTTTTACTTTCTTTTGGAGAGCGGCTGTCTTGCTATATTATCAATGCGTATGCCAATCAGGAACAACTGGAATCAGAATTGTTGGATGCGCGTCAAGTGGTAAAAACTGACAATCAGTTTGGCAAGGGGCGGGTACTCATGGACATGACTGTGCAGAATATTCAGGATTATTTTAAGAAAAATAAAAAGATCCAAATTGTCACCGGTTTTATTAGTTCTACTGAAAAAAATGAAACCACAACTTTGGGACGGGGTGGTTCGGACTATACAGCTTCTATTTTTGGAGCTGCCTTGGAAGCAGGGGAGATCGAAATTTGGACTGATGTAGACGGCGTGCTCACTACAGATCCTCGACAAGTGAAGAAGGCATTTTCTTTACGTGAAATGACCTATGAAGAAGCCATGGAAATGTCGCACTTTGGAGCAAAGGTAATTTACCCGCCGACGCTTCAGCCGGCATTTCAAAAACAAATTCCGTTGCGGATTAGAAATACTTTTAATAGGGAATTTTCCGGAACGTTGATTAGGAATTTGGCAGATTCAGGTGAATACTTGGTAAAAGGAATCTCATCGATTCAGGATATTTCTATAATCAATTTGCAAGGAAGTGGCATGGTGGGTGTAGCCGGGGTTTCTTCTAGATTGTTTGGTTCCTTGGCACAAAACAACATCAATCTTATATTGATTACTCAGGCTTCTTCTGAACATTCGATCTGTTTTGCCATAGATCCAAAAGACGCAGGACTAGCTAAAAAAGTAATCGAGGAAGAGTTTAGTAGAGAAATTTCCTCCGGTAAAATTGATTCCATTTCCATAGAAGAAAATATGTCAATTGTTGCCATCATTGGTGAGAATATGGCGCGTACACCAGGGATTTCCGGGAGGCTTTTTAATTCCCTTGGAAAAAATGGCATCAACGTATCAGCGATTGCGCAAGGATCTTCTGAGCGTAACCTTTCCATTGTTATATCAAAAAAGGATATCACCAAAACGCTCAATACGATTCATGAGGTTTTTTTCCTTTCGGATATAAAAACCCTCAACGTATTTATCATGGGTGTAGGCTTGATCGGAGGTACTTTGATCAACCAGATTGCCAAACACAATCGGGAACTGGAAAAAGAGCATGCCCTGAAAATCAATATTGTAGGCATGACCAATTCCAAAAAAATGATTTTTGATCCTGAAGGCTTAGAAGCTGACCAATGGAAAGATCATTTGTTAAATGATGGAAAAAAATCGTCTATTGCAGGGTTTATAGATAATATGGTTGGACTCAATTTGCAAAATTCTGTATTTGTAGATTGCACATCAAACGCTGAAGTAATAAATGGGTACGAAAAGATATTAGCACATTCCATTTCTATCACAACGCCCAACAAACTAGCAAGTTCAGGGGATTTTGGGTTGTTTAAATCATTAAAGTCCTTGGCATTAAAAAATGATGTGAAGTTTCTTTATGAAACGAATGTCGGAGCAGGCTTGCCAGTCATCACTACGCTCAATGACTTGAAGTATAGTGGTGATAAAATATTGAAGATAGAAGGAGTACTTTCAGGTACTTTATCCTACATTTTCAACTCTTTCGTTAAAGGCACTGATTTTAGTGATGTGGTGAAACAGGCCAAGGAAAAAGGTTTTACTGAGCCGGATCCCCGCGACGATCTGAATGGGATGGATGTGGCGAGAAAAATATTGATCCTTTCTAGAGAGGTTGGTTTGGACCTCAGTCTTGATGATGTGGAAATAAAAAACATATTGCCAGATGAATGTATTAAGGCTGGTTCAGTGGAAGAATTTTTTAAGGAATTGGAAATAGCAAACCCTTATTTTGATGATCTCAGAAATAAAGCTGAGGAAAATGGGAAAGTCCTTCGGTTTCTTGCAAAAATGGAAAATGGAAAAGCTTGTGTTGGGTTGGAGGCTGTAAATCAGGCAAATCCTTTTTATGCTTTGGATGGAAGTGATAATATGATTTCGTTTACAACTGATCGCTATCATGAGCGGCCCTTAGTTATCAAAGGCCCCGGTGCCGGAGCTGAAGTTACGGCTGCAGGAGTATTTGCTGAAATCATCAGCATCAGCCATTATTTGGGGTAGAAGTTTGATTGATCAATGGAGATTAAATCTTCAAATTATATAAATGAAGGAGATTAAAGTATTTGCTCCGGCTACCGTAGCCAATGTCACCTGTGGGTTTGATATCCTGGGATTTGCTGTGGATCAACCCGGAGATGAGATTACGCTAAGGAAATCTAATTCGGGGAAAGTAAAGATCGTTAAAATCACTGGTGATGGAGGTGCTCTGCCATTGGACACGGATCAAAATAGCTGTGGAGCAGTCATCAAAATGTTCTTAAACGACCTTGGAACAGATCAGGGGATAGACATATTTTTAGATAAAAAAATGCCGTTGGGTAGTGGGCTTGGTTCAAGTGCCGCCAGTTCCGTAGCAGCCATATTTGCGATCAACGAATTGGTGGGAAGACCCAAAAAACTGGAGGAACTACTGCCCTATGCCATGGAGGGTGAGCGGGCAGCTTGCGGTTCCGGGCATGCGGACAATGTCGCGCCGGGTTTGTACGGAGGGTTTGTGCTCATCCGCAGTTATGAGCCGTTGGATGTGATCGGGCTTAAAACCCCGAATGATCTTTATGCTACTTTGGTGCATCCCCATATTGAAGTGAAAACTAAAGATGCCAGAGAGATATTGCGCAAGCAGATATATTTCAAGGATTCTGTAAAGCAATCAGGAAATGTGGCGGGACTTATTGCCGGATTGTTGACATCAGATTATGGCTTAATCTCCAGATCTATGCACGATTATATCGTAGAGCCTATTCGCTCAATTCTGATTCCGGGATATGATGAAGTGAAAAGGGCTGTCATGGATCTAGGGGCACTTGGCGCGGGTATTTCCGGCTCGGGGCCTTCTATATTTGCTTTGAGCAATGATCATGATATAGCAAATAGAATCGCAGCAAAAATGAAAACCATCTATGCAGGTTTTGAAATAGAAAGTGAAACGTATGTTTCTAAAATTAACCAATCAGGCCCAAAAATTTTGTAATTTTTTAAACCAATAAACTCAAAACAATGAAAAAGGTAAATCTATTACTAATCGTCCTACTAACCGTGGTTATAGTTGCAAATGCACAGAAAAAGGATTCGTTTGATCCAGAAATTTCTGAAGTATGGGATCCGGTTCCCGCCAAAGTTACACCAGGGGATAACAATGCTCCACCAACTGATGCAATCGTATTGTTTGATGGTAAAGATTTGAACGAGTGGACAAATATGGATGGTGGAGCGGCAGAATGGATAGTAGATGACGGAGCAATGACTGTAAAACCAAAAGCAGGAAACATCAAAACAAAGCAGAAGTTTGGGGACATGCAACTGCATATAGAATGGAGAACCCCGGCTGAAGTAAAAGGCGAAGGACAAGGACGTGGCAATAGTGGTATTTTTATGATGGAACGCTACGAGTTACAAGTGTTGGATTCTTATGTAAGTGTGACTTACTCCAATGGCCAGGCTGGCAGTATCTACAAGCAGAGCATTCCTTTGGTAAATGCCTGCAAAGGTCCGGGAGAATGGCAGAGCTATGATGTGATCTTCATGGCGCCAGTATTTACAGAAAAGGGCACTTTAAAATCCCCTGCGACGATAACTGTATTGCAAAATGGAATTTTAGTACAAAATAATTATGCCATTAAAGGACCAACAGAATATACCAAATTTCCTAAATATGTGGCACATGGCAAAGCATCGATTGCTTTACAAGATCATGGAAACCCAACAAGCTTTAGAAATATTTGGGTAAGGGAATTGTAAATTATCCAGATATCCGCCAAACTTTAATCCCTGAATCGCAACCGCGGTTTAGGGATTTATTTTATCGCATCTTCTAGAGTAAACTTGGCCGAAAATCTCTGGTCTTGTCTGCGGACACCAACAGTCAATTTCTTGCCTGCTTTTGACTGCAATATTTGAACAATATTGCTAAGATTGTATTCCGATGTTTCCACTCCATTGATGGCTACAAGTTGGTCTCCTTCTTCCAGACCCGCAATCCAGGCAGGGGAGCCCTCTCTGATTTTCGAAATTTGATAAACCGGAATATCCGGCACAGGTGTGGTTATATCGATGCCACTCAGGTTGTACTTGAATGGATTCTTAAAGCTGGAATTTGGCTTTAAAAGCATCTCTTTTCCATGATAATCAAAAACTACTGTAAACCGTTTCAAGATACCTGCCCCAAGACTACCACTCCGTTCTATGGATTCATCGACTATTTGCACTGATAACTTGTCAGGGTAGGTGACAATGGGTTTTTTAAACTTAAAATCTCCAATAGTAAATCTTGAAACCCTGCCGATATGCCCATACAACTCACCGCTCAGCCCGATGCCAAGGAAAGTATAGATCGAATTTTCCGGAATTTCCAGATGTTGATTTGTGGATTGAAATAAGGAGAGGGCTTGGCTTGCCCCAGAATCTATCAAAAGATTTAATGGTATTGCTTCGTCGTTTTCATCAGCCAATGTCGCTTTGACGTAGGGCTTTCTTCGATAAACTTCGATGTCAATTCTTTTAGACTTTTTTAGCATCGTATTCCTCCTTTTGGCATAGTAAAACTTCGGATCGTACAGGGTGAGCTTTTTAGAAGCGTAGTCAATTTCCACCGTAAACCCATCAAAAACATCATAACCTATCAATCCATTGATCTGAGTGCCAAGCCCTTGCGAAAGGTGATCAAATTCCTCTTTTAGAATAATAACATTGTGGTTAAACCCGATCACTCCAGGTAATTCGAGGACATTGCCAAAAGAATGAAAAGCTTTCACTTCTCGTCCACTACCCAATCCGAATAGTTCGATTTCTCGTGCATAATTGAATGAAATACCATTGGTGCCGTCCAAGCTAGTGACCGTGGTGTGGCTCACTCCCGAGTCCAGCACAAATTTAAGGGTATCAGAACCATTGATAAAGGCAGGAATGATGATGAGATTATGGATCAGTTGAAATCTAATATCCATCTTTTTTGTTTTCTTTTTTTCAAAATGAAGATGAATAGTGCTGTTTTGCCCAAAAGCATTATAGGTTAGTGGACAAACCAAAAAGGTAAGAATTACCATGGAAACCCATAGATAGTCTTGTTTGCGATATGTAGTTCTTTGTAAAAACATGCTACGATAAACATACAACTTTTTCATTATTGAAATGTTGTATTATGACGAGGATAGGTTTCGGCCAGATTTACGGCTGTGCTACCGAATGTTGTATATGTGTTCTAAAGTTTTTGGATCAAAAATGCATGTCCGCAAAATCCATATAAGATTCCCAATCAAAGTCAGTTACGTCATGTTTTCCAGTTCGGATGTGATAGCCCACCGAATGCATAATAGGCTGGTTCACTTCAGGCATTTTATCTGAAGGGAGGCCATCCAATCCAAAAAGACGATATACCTCTCCGGCATGATAGGCTGATAAAAACTCACCTCGTGGGTCAGCCCAGCGGTCACCCTCAGCACTTGCGACGTACACAGGTCTAGGGGCCATCAGGGCTATCAGCATGTGTTGATCTATAGGTAGCGCATTTTCATTGTTACTGTAGTCATTAAAATTGTCGCAAAACCAATGCGGAAATGAAGAATTGATCTTACCGACAGTCTCTCCAATTTTTCTTCTCGAAAGAGCTGCTCCACCACAGCCAGAGTCATTGGAGATGACAATGGCAAATCGTTCGTCCATGGCTCCAGCCCAAAGAGCGGTTTTCCCGATCCGTGAGTGTCCCATCAGGGCGATGCGTTTGTTATCTATTGCTTTATCAGTTTCAAAATAATCCATCGCACGGCTCAATCCCCATGCCCAGCCACTAATCGAACCCCATTGATCTTTGGCAGGGTGCATCTGTCCTGAGCCATAAAAAAGGGTATGAATTCCATCAGAAAAGTCATTTACATCAGGATCGATATCTCCATAATAAATAGTTGCCAATCCGTAGCCTCGATCAATGATCTTTTCCACCGGCCAACGACTGTGCCTCACTCCGCGAGATGCTTCTGTGGCCTTGTTGTCAATGATGCCAAAAGCCTCATTATTTCTTATCCAACTAGATGCCAATGAAATATTTGGATCATCGAGGATGGTGTGGTTTCCATAGAAATTCAACCCGACAAATAAAGGTGCTTTCTCTTTTGACTTAGGAAGAAACAGCAAAATATCCATGGATATTTGATGGTTATTTCTGCTAAAAGTCATACGAACTTCCTTCAGGGTTGCCTTGCCATTCAGGGCATCTGTTTCTTTTATAATCTGTGTTCTCGTCTCTACAGCGCCTTCAGGTATTTTGCCATAGACAAACCGTTGAAAATCCATGAGAATTTCATTCCTTCTAGTTTTATCCCATTGCTTTGAAGAACTGATGGTTTTTCCATCCTTTGCAGTGAGCAATTCGGGCAGAGTGTATGCAGGGATTTTGGACTCGTCGTAGTTTGGTTCATTTTTCTGTGCAATAATTTCCGTGGAGAAAATTACCATCAATGCGCAACAGATATATCTCATTTGGGTTGATTTTTAATAAAAATTATAAAACTAATTTACTCTTCTAAAGTAACTCAAATTTACTGTAATTCACATGGATTTATCAGTAATTGATTCATTTTCTAAACCAATTATCCCTAAATAACGTCAAGGTATAAAACCTTAATATGCTTAGAAATACTTCAATGAAAATATAAAATTGATATCTTCGTATATTCAAAAAACTGACTAATAGTCCTTAGATAATAAGAACATGAAAAAATGGTTAATTCCCGTCGTTATTATTGTAATTGTTGTATTCGCATTGTACAAATGGGCTGTTGGTATCAATAATACAGCTGTCAATTACGAAGAGGATGCTAAAACAGCTTGGGCAGATGTAGAGAGTTCGTATCAGCGTAGGAATGACCTGATCAGTAATCTAGTCAAAACGGTACAGGGTGCAGCAGAGTTTGAGCGCGGGACGCTCACTGATGTGATTGAAGCAAGAGCTAAGGCCACACAAGTGAGCGTGGATCCAACCAACATATCTCCCGAAAAACTGGCTGAGTTTCAACAGGCACAGTCGGGGGTTTCTTCGGCATTATCCCGGCTTTTGGTAACCGTAGAACGTTATCCTGACCTGAAGGCCAACCAAAATTTTCTTGAATTGCAGTCGCAATTGGAGGGAACCGAGAATAGAATAAATGTGGCTCGCGATCGCTACAATGAGTCTGTCAATATTTATAATAAACACATCAAAATATTTCCAAATAGCATGTTTGCGGGGATGTTTGGCTTTGAAGAGATGACTCGCTTTGCTGCTGAGCAAGGGGCAGAAAAAGCACCTGAAGTTGATTTCGATTTTAAATAATTTCGATGACTAAAATTGAGAAATTTCTTACTGCTGAAGAAGAAGGAGAAATAATTGATGCTATAAAAGAGGCTGAGCTTAATACTTCCGGAGAAATACGTGTGCATATAGAAAGCGCAGTAAAAGAAGATGCTCTGAAACATGCCCAAAAAATATTTCAAAGGCTCGAAATGCACAAGACCGAAGCTCGGAACGGGGTGTTAGTTTATATAGCTGTAGACTCAAAAGTATTTGTAATTTATGGAGATAAAGGCATTCATGAGGCTGTGCCAGATGGATTTTGGGATGGTACCAAAGATGTAATGCAAACCCATTTTAAGGAAGGCTGCTTTAAAGTCGGAATAATAGAAGGCGTTAAAATGGCCGGTCAGCAGCTTAAAAAATACTTTCCATGGGAAAAGGGTGATAGCAACGAACTTCCTGACGAAATATCGAGATCATGAAGTTCCAAGAATACCACAATCACACTTTTGTTTTTTTATTTTTTTTCGGAGTCCTATTTTCGCAAACAGCATGGGGCCAATTTAAAATTCCGGTAATACCGGATTTTCAAACAAGCGTTTATGATTATGTAGGGTTGCTTTCCCCGCAGGAAAAATCAGCCTTAGAAAATAAACTGATTCGATATTCAGATACCACATCCACTCAAATCGTCGTTGCCATTATTGCATCTACCGAAGGTGAAAATATAACCTATCTGGGAGCGCAATGGGGCGAAAAATGGGGCATAGGACAAGCCAAAGAAGATAATGGAGTTCTTATACTTTTGGCAAGGGACGATAGGAAAATCGCCATCAATACAGCAAGAGGGGTGGAGCACCTGCTTACAGATGCGTTGTCTAAAAGAATTATCGAAAATAATATTATCCCTGAATTTAAAAATGGGAATTATTATGCAGGACTTGACCATGGAGTCGATGCGATATTTGCCGTGATGCAAGGTGAATATCATGGCACGAGACAAGAAGATTCTCATGGTTCTGAATCCCCTTTTGAGGGGTTGTTTTTTCTCTTTTTTATCATGATCATCCTCTTTTTCATAATCAGAAGGCGAAGAGGTGGACGTGGACGTGGTGGAAATAGATCTGTAGGAGGTAGCCTCATGGATGCCATTATTTTAAGCAGCCTAGGCCGTGGTGATTATGGCGGAGGATCCTCTAGAGGAGGAGGTTTCGGCGGTGGAAGCTTTGGCGGTGGCGGTGGATTCGGAGGTGGTTTTGGAGGTGGAAGTTTTGGTGGCGGTGGAGCGAGCGGAGGCTGGTAACCTAAAGTAGAACTAGAACCACATCCAATTAGCGATATTCCGGATTTTCAAAACCCCATCGTGAGCCACTGTCCCAATCCTTTCGCGAATTGCCGTAATTTGGAAATCCACCTTGATCTTGTAACAATTTTGCAAGGTGTAACATGTTATAAGTCAAAAACGTAGTATTTCTATTTGTAAAATCATTATTCTTTGCATTTGCCTCTTTGTCCAAATAGCTTGGCCCTGGGCCCACCTCGCCAATCCATCCGCTATCAGCCTGTGGAGGTATCGCATAGCCAATGTGCTGTAACGCATATAATATCCCCATGGCGCAATGTTTTACACCATCTTCATTTCCAGTGATGATACAACCGCCAACTTTTCCGTAATAAATATACTGGCCTTTATCATTCATCTTTCCACTCATGGCATACAGTCTTTCGATTAATTTCTGAGCAATGGATGATTTCTCTCCCAACCAAATTGGTGTCCCGATAATCAAAATATCTGCATTAATTATTCTTTCAAATAGCGGTGGCCATTCGTCCCTTTCCCATCCTTGTTCTGTCATGTCAGGATATACGCCATTGGCGACCTCATGATCTACCAGTCGTATTTCGTCAATGGAAACCTTTTCTCTTTCCATAATTCCTTTCGACACATCCATCAAGCCGGCAGTATTGCTAACCAGAGGAGACTTTTTTAAAGTGCAATTTATATATACTGCTTTTAAGCTGCTAAAATCCATGGTTTTGCTCATAATTCTATGTTTTATTGCTTTAGTCTAAGGTTCAGATGGCTGAATTGACATTCAATGATTCTTGATCTGTTCTTGTTATATTATTTAACTAATTTGTTGGAGCCGTGTTTTCTGATTCCTCACTAAGAGTGAATTTTTCGTGCGTCTCCATATTTTTCCTAATTGTCTGTATTTATCTTAATTTTGCGACACAAAACAAAACATGACGCGAATGCAATTTTACAGTACCAATAGAAAAGTAGCACCTGTTAGTTTTAAAGAGGCCGTGATTAAGGGGCTTCCAGACGACAATGGACTTTTCTTGCCGGAAAAAATCCCGAGCTTTTCCGACGATTTTTTAAATCAACTGTCGAAAAAATCCTTTCAGGAAATTGCATTTGAAAGTGCCAAATTGATTATCGAAGATGAGATTGGCGACAATGATCTTCATTCCATCATTAATGATGCTTTTGATTTTGAAATTCCTGTGAAAAACGTCCATGACAATATCCATGTGATGGAACTTTTTCATGGACCTACACTGGCTTTTAAGGATTTTGGGGCGCGGTTCATGGCTAGGGTCATGGGATATTTTTTGAAAGAAGATGGTCGGGAGATTAATATTTTGGTAGCTACTTCCGGAGATACGGGTAGTGCAGTAGCGCAAGGTTTTCTTGGTGTGGAAGGTATCAAGGTGACTTTACTTTACCCCAAAGGGAAAGTATCGAAAATTCAGGAACAACAACTGACAACTATTGGGCAAAACATTACTGCCTTGGAAGTGGATGGCACTTTTGATGATTGTCAGCTACTTGTAAAAACGGCTTTTCTTGACAAGGAGTTGAATGAAAAACTAAATCTAAGCTCGGCAAATTCGATCAATATTGCTAGGTTGCTGCCACAGTCATTTTATTATACGTATGCATTTTCTAGACTAAACAGAAAAGAAGAAGACGTATATTTCTGTGTACCCAGTGGTAATTATGGCAACTTGTGTGGAGGTCTGTTAGCCAAAAAAATGGGCTTGCCTATTTCTGGATTTATTGCTGCATCTAATGCCAATGATATTGTGCCGCACTATCTGAATGCGGGCCGGTTTGCACCAAAGCCTTCCGTTCAGACTATTGCCAATGCCATGGATGTTGGCAATCCATCTAATTTTGTGCGGATGTTGGAACTGTATGATAATGATTTTGCAAAGATTACTTCTGACATAAAAGGAATCAGCTTTGATGACAGCCAAGCAGAAGATATCATCCGTGAGGTTCATGGAAAATACGGCTATTTGATGTGTCCTCACACAGCCATAGGCTATGGAGGATTAAAGCATTTTTTGAAACCTGAGGACACAGGAGTATTTTTATCTACAGCGCATCCTTGTAAATTTAAAGATGTGGTGGAGCCGTTGATATCAGAAGAGATCGAAATTCCGTTAAGGTTAAAAGCAATTATAGAAAAGAAAAAGCATGCAATTTCCATGAATAAGGATTTTGTGGGGTTCAAGTCATTTTTGTTAGAACAAAGCATATAAAAACCATGAAAAATATTTTCTTTTTAGCAGGTGTTATTTTAGGAGGAGTGTTGTTCAGTTCGTGTGATTCAGATCAGATAACATGCGTTAGAGCAAGCTCGAATATTATTACTGAAAATCGCGAAAACAAAGATTTTAAGGGCGTGGTATTCAATCAAGTGGGTGACCTGAAGCTGATACAGGGGCCTGATTTCTCAGTGAAAATTACCGGACCGGACAATGTGGTGGCCCTTACTTTTACAGTTATTGAAAATGGTTTGTTGGTGATTAGTTCACGGGATTGTTTCAATGGATCTTATGAGCTTTTGGTAGAAATAACGGCTCCGGAATTTGAGGAGATTGGTATGGTTGGTGTCGGAGACGTGGAAAGCGTTGGCATGATTACCGGAGATATCATGGAACTAAACCTTCAAGGAATTGGTGATTTTGATCTGGAGATCGAAGCAGACTCTTTATATACCACATTTTCGGGGACAGGATCCATGACATGCAGTGGTGATGTATTAAAGCATCAATTTATTGGTTCTGGGCAGTTTACACTGAATGGATATGGATTGGTAACTAATCATACTGATATAAATGTATCTGGGACAGGCGATAGTTATGTAAGAGCCAATAATACACTCAATGCTTCAATTGTTGGTACTGGCGATGTGTATTATAAGGGAACTCCGGCCATAACCACTCAAATCACAGGGGTTGGAGATGTGATAGATGCTAATTAGGGGATTACAGACTTATTGTTCATTGAGCGACCAATTGTAATCCAAGTAATCGATTTCGGCATTTTCATCGATTTTGACTTTAGAATATTGGTTTAGAAAATTTATCAATGACCCGTTCTTTGTAAAATCTCCACTGAACCAACTAAATATTTTGGAGATTTCGATCTGATTTTTGTTAATCTTGTTGTAGTTAGGATTGTTGATAAATGCAGTTGCCTGCTCCTGAAGTTGCTCTTCCAACCGATCTGCAACATAAGCTTCTGCTCGTAGATTTGGGCAAGAAAACGAAGCACAATTGACCGCAAAATGTATTCTGGGCTCATTAAATTTTTTCCGCAAAATAGAATGTTCAATGTTGTTCAGATCCAATTTTATATCCCCAATTTCAATAAATTTAATGTCCCATGGGGAATTGACAAATGGGATTTGAATGGATGAGCCTATATCCTTGATGCTTTTTAGTGGGTAGTGTTCCAAGATCAGTTGGATCGTAAAGGCATTATACGCATTGATCCAATATGCCAATTGTTCTTCCTTCGACCAAGCATCTGCATCAGGGGGATGAGCCACAAGTGCGCCTAGATATGATTTGAGCTGTAGGCTGTCTTTGGCAAACCCTTTATAATTTACATTGCCATCGACATCCACATTTTCATGGAGTAATACATCCCATTGCTGATGGTTTATGGGCATTGAGCCGCTTTCAGAAGGAACTCCGCTTTGGCAACTTTGGAAAAGTAACAGGGCAATAATTGACAGTAATATCTTCATATGACTATTTTTTGCTAGAATTACCAAGGCGGTTTTATACTATTTTGCTTTGCTGTCTTTTAGTTTTTTAGAAAGGTTCAAAGTATATTTCATTAATGGTGCGGAGACTAAAATAGACACAATAACCATGATCACTATCGCCACAAATATTTCTTTGTCAATTAGCCCACTATTTAAGGCGATGGTGCCTAATATCACTTCCAACGTACCATGTGTATTCATACCAAAACCAACTGCCAGCGATTGAAATTTTTTCAATCCTCCCAGCCGCGCACCTATATAGGCACCGGCCAATTTGCTGGTAAGTGCCAACACAATCAAAGTTACTACAATCGTTAGGTTAAAACTTGTCACGAAGTTTACATACAGCCCGATGGACACAAAAAATAGCGGGCCAAATATGTTGTTGATGAACTGATGTACTATCTCTTTCGCACGTTCTGACATATATTCAGAATCTCCCAAAGCTACACCGATGATAAAAGCTCCAAATATAGCATGGATTCCGATATATTCCGTGAACGCCGCAGCAAGGAAGCACAATACCATAGCAACAGAAAGAAGCCCTCCAGGCCATGAAAATGACCGATTAATCCATGGCAGCGCACGATTAATGAGCGACTTGCCTATGGTGAGCATGGAGATAGTAAATAACAATGTAAATAAAATGGTTTGCCCTACAGTGAGCGCCCCAGAACTTTCCCCCATCATGCTTAGAATTATTGAAAAGATGATCCAACCCAAAATGTCAATGATCATGGCAGAGGCGATGATAACCATCCCAATTTTCGTTTTAAATATATTCAAATCCATGAGCACTCTGGCGATCACGGGCAGGGCTGTGATTGAAAGTGTTGTTCCAATGAAAAGGGAAAAAACCAGCTTATCGTCCGAAGCATCAAGATTGAACAGGGAAGGTGAGTAATACGAGATGAGAAATCCTGTAATGAGTGGAATAAACAGCGCAAACAAACTTGTATAAAGGGCCTTTTTACCTTGCTGGATGACAATATCAAGTTCTACCTCCATGCCTGCGATAAACAACAGCAAGACCACGGAAATGCTGATTATTCCTTCCATCACAATACTTGTGTCCCCGGAAACTGGAAAAAGCATTTCGTAAATATCCATATCGATCGAGCCCAATATAGAAGGACCAAGGATTACACCTGCTATTATTTCCCCAACTACCATGGGCTGATGAAGCTTTCTGGCCAACTCACCAAATAACCTGGCAGCGAGAATCATCACCCCCAGTTGTATCAACAGATTTACCATCTCAGAATGGTCGAGATTTTGCATAAAAATTTAGTTTTTGTCGATAAGTAGATTGGACGGAAGATTTTCCATAATTGGTTCCAAGTAATGCGGAAAAATCCTGTCTAAAAAATTGAATTTGTGCGAAGGGCTTTTGACTACGAGCAAGTCCGCTTTGACACGCTTTGCGAAATTTCTTAGCGCAAAACCAGATTTGCCGGAAGCTACTTTCACGTTGATCCGAAGGTTATGTGTATCGATACTTTTGAGTATTTTATTGATCTCAGCGATCTCCTGACCTACCAGTTCTTTCCGGGTTTCTTCTTGATCTTGCTCCGTTTCTTCTTCTCCCGAAAGTGCCATACTCAAACCAAAAAGCTTGATCCCTTTAAAAATATGTACCTGTTTTGCCTGATTCATAGTCGCAATTTCGATTCCATGTTTTATCGTATCGGCATTATTCTCTCCTTCTGTACCGTCTATTACAATCCTCTTAAAAGGTTGAGGGTTGTTTGATGGATTAGTAAGAATCAATAGCGAGCACTGAGAATTTCGGATGATCTTTCTCGCAATGGAACCAAAATAGAATTTCATTAGGTTCTCTTTTTGCAATGCCCCAGCAACTAGTAAATCTATGGATTCCTTCTTGCCAATAGAGATGATTTTATTCGCAGGGTTTCCTTTGTCCCAAATTATCTTAACCCTTTCTGAATCTATTCCTATGGTCTTCACCAATTCCTCCAGATAGGATTTTTCATCAGGTTTTACCTCACCAATGTGGATGAGGTTAAGCTCTGCATCAAATAGCTTTTGAAGCCGCGCCGCCTCTACTAGGATAGCTTCACATCGTGGTGAAAAAGCAACGGCTACACCAATTTTTTTATACATATTGAAAATTTCTTAAAACTGTTTCGATTGAATCGAAAAACCAATATCAGCATTTAATACCTGAAAGGGGCATAAAATGTTTGAAAAATTCATGGGACACTATGCGCATAAGCCAATTGTTATATCTTTGCAGCAATTATTTTGAGAAGCTATGAATGAACAGGAATTTGGTATCAAGGAGATTGTATCACACGCTAAAGAATATGGATTTGTATATCCTTCGAGTGAGATTTATGATGGATTACAGGCGGTGTACGACTATGGGCCTTACGGAGTAGAATTAAAAAATAACCTCAAGAACCTGTGGTGGCAGGCCATGGTCAAGCTCAATGAAAATGTCGTTGGATTGGATGCCGCTATTTTTATGCATCCACTGACATGGAAAGCTTCCGGTCACGTTGATAGCTTCAACGATCCAATGATTGACAATAAGGATTCTAAAAAAAGGTACCGCGCTGATGTGCTGTTGGAAGATAAAGCCGCAGCGCTCGTGGATGAGGGGAAACAGGCCGAGGCCGATGAATTGCTGAAGCAAATGGGTCAGCTGCTCACAGACGAAGATCTTTCAGGCGTGCGCCAACTGATCATTGACAGCGGAATTGTTTGCCCTGTTTCCGGCACAGCCAACTGGACGGAAGTGCGCCAGTTTAACCTTATGTTTTCTACTCAGATCGGTTCTGTTTCTGATGACGCCAGCAATATTTATCTACGGCCTGAAACTGCTCAGGGTATTTTTGTAAACTTCCTGAACGTTCAAAAAACCGCCCGAATGAAAGTGCCTTTTGGCATCGCACAGATCGGCAAAGCTTTTAGAAATGAAATTGTTGCCAGGCAGTTTATTTTTAGAATGAGGGAATTTGAGCAGATGGAAATGCAATTTTTCATTCGCCCCGGAGAAGAAATGGAATGGTACGAACACTGGAAGCAAATCAGGATTAAGTGGCATAGAGCCCTTGGAATCCCTGAAAATCACCTGAGATTCCATGACCATGACAAGCTTGCCCACTATGCCAATGCGGCTGTGGATATTGAATTTAAATTCCCATTTGGGTTTAAAGAGATAGAAGGAATCCACTCTAGAACAGACTTTGATTTGGGGAGCCATCAGGAATTGTCAAGAAAAAAATTGCAATATTTTGATCCTACGATCAATAAAAACTATGTGCCTTACGTGATCGAAACCTCTGCCGGTGCAGATAGGCTATTCTTCATGTTGCTATGCAATGGCTACAAACAAGTGACAGTTGGTGAAGGTGAAAACCAGAAACAACGAACATTCCTAAAGTTTCACCCTGCTCTTGCTCCGGTAAAAGCTGCAATATTGCCATTGGTAAAAAAAGATGGATTGCCGGAAATAGGTAAAAAAATATTCAATGATCTTAAGTACGATTTTAATCTGATTTATGAAGATGCGCAATCGATCGGCAAGCGATATACCCGACAGGATTTGATCGGAACGCCATTTTGTATTGCGGTGGATCATCAGACCAAAGAGGATGAAACTGTGACTATCCGACATCGAGATACGATGGAACAGGAGCGTGTGAAAATCTCAGATTTGAAAAGCATCATCGACAAAGAAGTGTCGATCAAAAATATCTTTGAGGCTTTGGATTAATGCATTTATGAAGAGGTTTACTTGAAGTGAACCCTTCTTAAATCATGGATTTTAGATGCTTTTTACTTGCTGTTAAGGTTTGAAGGGCATGGGGCAAACAAGGTTAGCGTAACTCCGTTAGTTTGATGTAAGGATGTTTATAGAATTCTAAAACGCATAGTATTGAACAACAATGATTTCTTGAGAGAGATTTATGATATAATTCTTTAATCCATACGATGGTAACAGGATCTATTATATTATTGCTTTTAGCTTTATTTATCCTGTATAATATCATTTCGTCGATTCGGACTGTTGTGAAATGGTATTTTGGCGATTACATCAATACACAATTGTTGATGGCTAGAATCGATCCTTTGTACAAGGAGCCACTTAGAAAATACAACTCATATTATCAGCGACTCAATGCTTCCGATAAAGTAATTTTTGAAAAACGGGTGCAAAAGTTCATCAATAAGAAGCAATTTATAGCACGCGGGATGAATAGGGTTACCGATGAAATGAAGGCATTGATTGCTGGGGCGGCTATCCAACTCACCTTCGGGCACCCTTCTGTTTATTTAGAGCATTTCAGACGAATTTTGGTTTATCCCGATGGTTATTACTCACAAATATCAAAACGCTATCATAAGGGCGAAGTCAATATGGCCGGACTGATTGTGCTTTCTTGGAAAAACTTCGTGAAGGGACAAGCTGATTACGAAGATGGGAGAAACCTTGGCCTGCACGAAATGGCACACGCACTTCGGCTGGAAAATATCATTACCAACGAGGAATATCGTTTTTTGGATAAGCAAGCTGTGAATTCATGGAATAAGCTTGCGTTGAAGGAAATGAAGAAAACTGAAGAAGAATCGTCAGGTTTTTTCAGGTCTTATGCCACAACTAACAGCCAGGAGTTTTTTGCGGTCGCTGTGGAGAATTTCTTTGAGAAGTCGCAAGAATTCCATGAAAAACACCCAAAACTTTATGGAGCACTTGTAACCATGCTCAATCAGGATCCGATGAAAATTGGTAAATAAACCCTTTTCAGGTTGCAGATCCTGGAGGTTTTGCGACAGCAGTTTTCCCGTTATAAATTTCTAAAAATTCAATCATAGTAGGTTTTTCTTGCCCATAGACAATGTCGCTAACATGACCTCTTGTTTACACTTTGTGTATCGTTTTGTGACCTTTTCGTGATATTTGACTGCTACCTTTCTGAAAACTTAAATCAATTTCAAATTTAAACCGTTCAATCATGAAAAAAATTATAATTGCCTTATTAGCATCTCCGCTA
>JAUHYU010000132.1 GCA_030426345.1 Bacteroidia bacterium | reverse complement strand
ATTCAAGAGAAGGGTGTCCAAAAAATCCATGAAGATATATCCAATGAGTTTTTGGGGATTGTGAATTATTGTGTGATGGCAATCATGCAAATGGAGATTAAGCCAGAAGCTTCCTTCGAATTGAAATTTGAGGAAATTGAACCGATTTACGATAAAGTAATAGGAGAAACCATGTCGCTACATGAAGATAAGAATCACGATTATGGTGAGGCTTGGAGAAGCATGCGGGTTAGTTCGATGACGGACATAATTTTGATGAAAATTTTGCGGGTAAAGCAAATCGAAGACAATGATGGAAAAACGGTTATTTCTGAAGGTATAAAGGCTAACTATCAGGATATGATGAACTATGCCGTGTTTTGTTTGATAAAATTGAAATCGTAAATCATGGCTATAGCAGATAAGTTAATCAGGTGGTTTGTTGGCATTCTATTTATTTTTTCGGGCCTTGTCAAGCTAAATGACCCTATGGGAACCGCCATCAAAATGGAGGAATATTTTGAGGTATTTGCGGGAGAAATATCTTCTGTTTTTCACTATTTGGTTCCAATGGCCATGTCGATCGGCTTATTTATTATCTTTCTGGAAATACTGTTGGGAGTGGCAGTTTTGATCAATTATCGCATGAAATTGACTTCATGGGTACTCCTCGTGCTCATTATATTTTTTACGTTTCTCACGTTTTATTCTGCTGCCTTTGATAAAGTCACGGATTGTGGGTGCTTTGGAGATGCAATTCCGCTCACACCTTGGCAGTCATTCGCAAAGGATGTAATATTGCTGTTTTGCATAATATATATATTTATCAGATCAATTCAATTCACGCCAATTTTCAATAATAGGATCAGTATTGGGATTTTGGCCATTATTCTGCTGTTCAATGCTTTTGTGGCCTATTATGCCGTAGAGCATCTTCCTCCAGTGGATTTCCGCCCTTACCATATTGGTGCGGATATACAAGCCTCCATGCAGCCTTCTGAAGATTTTCGATATAAATATATTATGGAAAGGGATGGGGAGGAATTTGACTTTGAGAATTATCCTACTGATACCACTTACAAGTTTGTGGAAATGGTGCTACTAAATCCAGAAGCCGAGCCAAAGATTACCGATTTTAATATTTGGAATGAAAGTGGAGATTTTACAGAGGAGGTATTTCAGCGAGTTAAGCTGTTGGTGCTTTTTAATGATGTGAATAAATCAAAATACGAAAAAATCCCTCAAATCAATGCATTGGCTGACGAAATTAAAAATGAGGCGGAAGTGTGGATTGTTACGGCGAATGCTGAAGCAACTTATGAAAATTTCAGGCATGAATATCAAATTGCCTTGCCGTATTATTATGCTGATGGCACTGTTATCAAGGCAATGATCCGAGCCAATCCAGGATTGATGTTGATGAAAGATGGAGTGGTATTGGGTAAATGGCACAATAATGATATCCCTAGCCAAGAAGTAATACGATCTTTAATTAATTAACACCCTATGCTGAGGTTTTTATTTAAAAGGATAGGGTATGGAATTTTGGTGCTTTTTGGCGTTGTTGTGGTGGTTTTTCTTTTATTTCATGCACTACCAGGAGACCCTGTTTCATTGATAGCCGGACAAAGGAGTGACATTAGTACAAGACAATCCATAACTAAGGAACTGGGGTTGGATAAGCCTCTGAGCGTGCAGTTTTTGCGTTATGTGAATGATCTTTCCTTTGTTTCTTTCCACGAGAAGTCACCTCAAAATCAAACTAAATACAGCTATAAGGAAGTCATGGATTTTGGAGGGTTTATCGTCGTTTTAAAATGGCCCTATATGAGGAGGTCTTTTCAAACCAATAAAAAGGTAACTGAAATTATTTTTGATAACGTAGATGACACCCTGTGGTTAGCTATTTCTGCTATGGCTATCTCAAGTATTTTTGGAATTGCTTTGGGGGTGATTGCGGCTTTAAATCAAAATACTTTCCTAGACCATGCATTGATATCTGTTTCAGTCTTAGGGATATCCATTCCTTCCTTTGTTTCTGCGATTTTAATGGCCATGGTTTTTGGATACTATTTGAGTGACTATACTGGGTTGAACCTCACGGGACAACTATGGGTAAACCATCCGCTGCGAGGGCGCGAATTACAATTGCACAATCTAATATTGCCAGCGATTACGC
Organism: Bacteroidia bacterium; assembly: GCA_030426345.1. Lineage (GTDB taxonomy): Bacteria > Bacteroidota > Bacteroidia > Cytophagales > Cyclobacteriaceae > JAAUQL01. Next base: position 9,519 of record JAUHYU010000132.1, on the reverse strand, counting down.
TTGGTATCAGACCGTTGGCAATTATTGTGCAGTTAACTAGAAGTGCTATGTTGGAAGTGCTTTCACAGGATTATATTCGGACGGCCTATGCCAAAGGATTAAATAGATTCCACGTGGTAATCAAGCATGCGCTAAAGAATAGCATGAATCCGGTTATCACAGCTGTATCTGGCTGGTTGGCATCACTTATGGCCGGGGCTTTTTTTGTTGAGTATATTTTTGACTGGAAAGGTTTGGGATTTATCACTATCAAGGCCGTACAAAGTTTGGATTTTCCAGTTGTAATGGGAGTCACATTGTTTGTTGCTGCTGTTTTTGTGTTGATCAATATTTTTGTGGATTTGATGTATGTGGTGATAGATCCTAGAATCCGACTTTCTTGAAAATTATAATAAATGAAAAGCAAGAAAATATATTTGGTGGGAATGCCGTCTTCCGGGAAATCAACGGTTGGTAAGTTTGTTGCCTCGCATTTTGGCTTACCATTTGTTGATCTGGATAAAGTGATTGTACAGAAAGAAGGGATGGAGATAACAGAAATTTTCAAGACACAAGGCGAGCATTATTTTAGAGAGGTAGAAAGATATTGCCTCTTGAATCAAATTGATAGAACGGAAGGATTGGTGCTGGCTACTGGAGGGGGTGCTCCTTGTTTTTTTGACAATATGGATTTAATGAACAATTCTGGCATCACAGTTTTTCTAGAGGTTTCACTAGAAGATTTATTCAATAAGCTTTCCGCAAAGGGTACGAACCAGCGGCCTTTGCTTAAGGATTTAGCAAGGGAAGAATTATACAACGAATTGCAAACCAAGCTGAAGGATCGAATTGGATTTTATAGTAAGGCTCAGATTAGTTTAAAACACCATTTGGATAGCGTTACTGCCAGAGTAAATCAGGTGATTGCTGCAATAGAAAAGTTAGAAGAATAAGCCAGCAGTAATTGAAAAATTCAGCTTGCTATTTTCCATTTCTACAAAGCTCGTTTTTAGAAACTCTTCGTTGTTCGGATTTTCCAAAGTATAAGGTGAATAACGCGTATTATATTGCTCATAAGCAGCAACAAAATCCATAAAGAATTTTCCTGATCTATAGCCCAGCCCTGCGGAATAGGTTTGGGTTTTCATATCAATATCTTCGCTTAAATAAGGGCTCGGTTGATAATTGTAACCTGCTCGAAGACGAAATGTATTTAGTCTATATTCACCACCTACGCGAAGGTTGACAATTGATTTGTATGCGTTCTTTATAGCTTCATTATCTGATTGCAGTGATCCCTGTTTGCCTTTTAGCTTTATGTTAGAATAATCTACAAATTCTGCATCGGCAGTGATGAAGCCATTTTTATTTATAAAAAACGTTGCACCTCCATTAATACGTAATGGTGTGGTGAGTGTATAATCAAACAAGCTTTCTTCTTCATAAAACCTGTCATTTAATGTTGTGTTATCTTCTCGGAAGGTAGTAAAAGCTGCGTTTGGATTAACTATTAAATCATAATTCGCATCAAAATAATTCCCATAATTATTCATATTGAAATTATTATAACTTACTGCAGAGGAATAATAATATTTTTCATTCACTGATAAATGTGTAGGGGTAATCAAAGACACACCAATAGTCATTTGATCTATCGGCCTTCCGATTATTCCAAAAGTGCCATTGACACCAAAACCTTCTGTAAGCAAATCTTCAACCAAGACTGAGTTATCTACAATATCGCCAGAAGCTCCAGGGTATATTTCGCTATATTGTTTTACAATATTATACCTTAAGGACTGAATGCCCAGCGTGGCACCAAAATACAAAACGTCTCCGTAATTGCCTCCATAGCTAAAACTCCATTGATTTTGGCTTCCTTCGGAACTGATTATTTCCGATTGATTGGTAGGAAACCCATCTTGAGGAAATTCAGTAAAAAAAGTTCTATCATAGAATGGGATATAAGTGGTGTCATTTCCACTAACATTGGCATCCAAGAACTCACTCATTAAATATGTATTGTAGGCACCGTAGGTAATTCCTCCAAGTTGATCGCTATCTACATTTTGATTATTGGCATCTTGTACATAATAATCAATAATATCATTATTGGAGTTCATCCCTGAGTATTCGATTTCATTATTAAAGTCGTTGATCTTTGATATAGAAATGGCAAAAGAGCCACCTCTCCATTTTCCGGGGATAGCGTCATCCTTTGTTTTATTAAAGACCGCCCCAAAGTTGCCTATATTGAATTTGCCAGTTGTAGAGTTCGTTGTACTAGACAAGTAATTGCTCTTTGTTGATTTTGAATTGAATGAGGGTGTAATGCTCAATTCCGATCGGTTGTAAAATCCTAACCCTGCAGGGTTTGAAAGGGCAGAGCTTATATCTCCCCCTAAACTTATTTGTGTATTTCCCAGCCCCTTTATCCGAGCACTTCCTGCATAATTGTAATTGCTAAACATCAAGGCTTGCTCACTGTAGCTAATGGATCCCGGGATGGATTGAGCAAAAAGGAAATTACTGGCCAATACAAGCCCAGCACTTAATAAAAGTGAATTAATGCTTTTCATGATAATAATTCGAAAATCCCTGCTCTTGAAATATTTAAGATAAGAACAATTAATTACCTACTACTCCTTGAGGAACTTGAAGATCTGGATCCAGAACTTGATCTACTACTACCTGAAGAGTAGCTTGATGATCTGGAACTACTATTCCCATTAGAATAACTAGAACTACTTCTACTAGGTGTAGAATACGAATTAGAAGATGAACTCCTACTTGTTCCACTATTGTTATAATTGGAATAAGATGAACTTCTTGTACCTCCCGATGAATAATTGCTTATTCTAGATGGCTTATTATTGCTTATAGAAGAGTTATATCTTGAAGTTGAGCTAGTTGATCTTCTATGTGGTTCAGTAGTAGCTATTCTCTGTAGTGAAGAACTATTTTGCCTTGACCTACTGCTGTTATAATATTCGTTTTGAGCTTTAGAATAGTCTCTACTACTGATGCGACCATTAGAAGCAGACTGTGTAGTATTTCTTGGAACCCTGATGTTTGATGTTGATGAGGATTCTCTATTGGAATTTATACTACTATTCTGATTTACACTTGCTCTTGTCGTTCTAGGCTTGTATGAAATGTTTCTGCCATTATTATATTCTGAGTTATTAATTATTACAGTATTTGAATACGGATAATATCCTCCGTACCCATAACTGCTACCATAATAAGGTGAATAGCCATACCTTCCATAAGAATTATAACCATACATATTCCATGGGTCGTAACCCCTCATGCCATATGGGCTATAGTATCCGGGATATCCTCCTCCCCATGAATTATAACCAGAACCCCAAGACATTCCAATAGAAAAAGCCATTGCTGATGACGGGAAGCCAAATCCTGACCCAAATCCATAACTCATGGAAAGCCCTGATCCATACCCCATCATAAATGGGTCGTAGCCAAATCCACTATAATAAGGAGACCCGAATCCCATATTCATATATGGGTTAAATCGCCATGGAGAACTTGAAAACGAATTATTGTATTTGCTAGCACTCATTTGATCTCTTCTAGCTAAAGCATCATAATCAATATTTCCTCTATCCGAATCACTAACATATTCTTCGTTGTATCCCTCAACAAAATAGTCCTTATCGCTATATGATGCATCCTGATTTTGATTCGATTCAGAACTGTTATATCTCGCGATATACTCAGGATTAATATTCTTTGCTGAATATGTTTCAGTAGATTCAGAGATTTCTTTGTAATTCGAATTGTCCATAGAATTCTTGGTCAAGTTCTTAACGTTACTTTGTTTGACTGTTTTTCTATCAGATTTAGTGAAATACATATCGTCATATTCTTGAGCACTTGCTGATGAGAATATGACCGCTATCGCTAACATACTTATAGTAAGTGTCGATACTTTTAGTGATTTGAATGCTTTCATAACTTTCCTTTCTAGTTTTTCTTTACTACACCGCTTTAAAGATAACGATATTTTAAAATACTTAGTTAATATATCTACAAAAACTTATTTTTGTCCCACTTATTAATTGCAAGAGTATCTGCAAATTTTATACCAAACTTTTTTAAAGATGAGTAAAGGATTGCCTTCTAGGGCAGAGGATTATTCTGCATGGTACAATGAATTGGTGAAAAGAGCTGATTTGGCCGAAAATTCAGCGGTTAGGGGCTGTATGGTCATCAAACCATATGGATATTCTATATGGGAAAAAATGCAAGGGGCTTTGGATCAGATGTTCAAGGATACTGGGCATTCCAATGCTTATTTCCCACTATTCATTCCAAAGTCGTACTTGAGCCGTGAAGCAGATCATGTAGAGGGATTTGCCAAGGAATGCGCAGTGGTTACGCACTATAGATTGAAAGCTAGTGATAATGGCAGTGGTCTAGTTGTTGACCCTGAGGCCAAATTGGAAGAAGAATTGATAGTGCGTCCTACTTCTGAAACAGTAATTTGGAACACCTATAAGAATTGGATTCAGTCATATAGGGATTTGCCAATATTAGTAAATCAGTGGGCCAATGTGGTGCGTTGGGAAATGCGAACCAGGTTGTTTTTGAGAACTGCCGAATTTCTATGGCAAGAAGGACATACCGCCCATGCCACACGAATGGAAGCCATTGAGGAAACTCAAAAAATGCTGAAAGTATACGCAACTTTTGCTGAGAAATTTATGGCTGTGCCGGTCTTGCAGGGTGTGAAAACGGAGAGTGAAAAATTTGCCGGGGCGGTCGATACATATTGTATAGAGGCACTGATGCAAGATGGAAAGGCATTGCAAGCTGGTACTTCACATTTTCTTGGTCAGAATTTTGCCAAAGCCTTTGATGTGAAGTTTGCAACTAAAGAAGGCGGTCTCGATTTGGTTTGGGGGACTTCTTGGGGAGTCAGTACCCGTTTGGTGGGCGGGTTAATTATGGCTCATTCTGATGACAAGGGTTTGGTATTACCACCGAAATTAGCACCAATACAAGTTGTGATTATTCCAATTGTTCGTGACAAAGATCAATATGCATTGATAAATGAAAAGGTCAATAGCATTATCGAAAAGATGCGATTTCATGGAATTTCGGTGCATTATGATAACAGAGATACCCATAAGCCAGGTTGGAAATTTGCTGAGTATGAGCTCAAAGGGGTACCACTGAGGTTAGCAATTGGTCCGCGTGATTTAGAAAATAATACAATGGAAATTGCCAGAAGAGATACCCTGACAAAAGAGACCGTAAGCATGGATAATATTGAAATGCTAGTCAAGAACTTGCTTGAGGAGATTCAAGATTCTATATACCAAAAAGCATTGAATTTCCGTGAGGAGAATACTTCCGAAGTAGAGTCATACGATGAATTTAAAAAGGTACTAAAGGATAAGGGAGGATTTGTAAAAGCGCATTGGGACGGTACTGCAGAAACAGAAGAACGGATAAAAAAGGAGACAAAAGCAACGATTCGCTGTATTTTGTTGGATGAAAAAGAGGAGCAGGGCAAGTGCATATATTCAGGTAAGCCATCGAACAAAAAAGTAGTATTTGCAAAAGCATATTAAAGTAGTAATCTTGTTTGGAAATTGTTACTTTTGATTGGTTTCAAAAAACACCAAAAATGGATTGGATAAGTATAGTTTTACTTCTGTTTGGAGGCATCGTTTTGATAGTTATTGAGATTATGTTTATTCCGGGAACAACGATTTTTGGAATATTGGGAGTGGCTCTCATGGTTTTTGGGGTCATTATTGGGTTTAGCAAGTTTGGTGCGCAAACAGGGACATTCATATTGGTCGGGGCTATTGTAGTTGGTGCTGTTGCAACTGTCTTGGGTTTTAGAAGCGGAGTATGGGATCGCTTTGCTTTGAAGGATACCAATACCAGTAAATTTAATGATGAAATAAATGTAGAGCACCTGCTTGGTGCAGAAGGTACTACTCTTTCAGCCTTGCGCCCTTATGGTAAAGCTGAAATTTATAATCTAACATATGAAGTGAGAACTCTTGGAAATTACTTGACTCCCGGAGCTAAAATAAAAGTGACTAATATAGATAAGGAACATAAAATTTTTGTAGAACAAATTAAAACACAATGATATGGATAATCCAATGATGATATTGGTTTTTTTAGGATTGGGAATCGTTTTCCTAGTCATTTTTTTATACTTCGTGCCGCTCAATCTATGGATTACAGCTATATTTTCAGGTGTAAAAGTTGGTTTGTTCGAGCTTGTATTCATGCGAATCAGGAAAGTGCCACCTGGAATCATTGTGAGAGAATTAATAACTTCTACCAAAGCAGGAATTCCGGTTTCGGCCTCAGATTTGGAAACTCATTATCTTGCAGGAGGTAATGTAACAAGTGTGATAAGGGCATTAATCTCAGCAGATAAGGCAAATATGAATTTATCATTTAAGCAGGCAACTGCAATCGATCTTGCAGGAAGAGACGTACTTGAAGCAGTTCAAATGTCCGTCAACCCAAAAGTGATTACTACCCCTAAAGTGGCGGCTGTGGCGGCAGATGGGATCCAGCTTATTGCTACCGCTAGAATTACCGTTAGGGCAAATATCCAACAATTGGTTGGAGGAGCAGGTGAGGATACTATTTTAGCCAGAGTAGGTGAGGGTATAGTAACTTCTATTGGTTCTGCAGATTCTCACAAAGAGGTGCTCGAAAATCCAGATAAGATTTCCAAGCTGGTTTTGCAGCGCGGCCTTGATGCCGGTACAGCATTTGAGATTTTGTCCATTGATATTGCCGATGTGGATATAGGAGTAAACATTGGGGCACAATTGCAGACAGATCAGGCAAGTGCAGACCTCAAGGTGGCCGAAGCCAAAGCTGAAGAGCGTAGGGCAATGGCCGTGGCCGAAGAACAGGAAATGAAAGCCAAATCTCAAGAAGCAAGAGCTAAGGTAATTCTTGCTGAAGCAGAAATTCCTAAGGCTATAGCAGATGCATTCAGATCCGGCAACCTTGGCATAATGGATTACTATAAAATGCAAAACATTCAGGCTGACACTTCTATGCGGGATACGATTTCAGGAGGGTCTTCGGTTGGATCATCAGGAAAAGGAAAGAGCAGTAAGTAAAATATTTTGAAAAGATTGAAAAAAGTATTATTCAATATTTTTTATGGACGATTAAAAACGAATTATTTCATTGTCAATAATATTTCACTGTTAACAGTGAAATATTATGCGTTTTTATCAAAATAAATATGTATTTATTTAAAAAAGTTGGTTTTATACAAAGTGCATTGATACTGGCGCAATTGTGAAGCACTAACTCTGCAATAGCAGGTGCGGAATAAGTTTGATTTAAAAGATATTATATAACGTAGAAAAGTATATAGATTTGGAGTAATCATCTGGGAGACCTTGATGAAAATATTTTGAAAAGTTTAAAAAAAATGTTTTTAAAATATTAAATTCTTATATTTGAACACTGATTTAAGAATTAAAAATCAATTGTGTTCCATGCGAACGCAGAATTGATTTAAAATATTTAAGTTTTTTTGGTTGTTTGGTTGATGTTGAAAAGGGGCAACTCTCAAGTTTCCCTTTTTCATTTTTTCACAGTTCCATTTTCTTTCTCTTTTTTTTGGACTAAGTTAGGTTTTGGTTGGTAAGTTGATAACCTTCCTTAAATGAAAATTTCTATTTCCATAGGTTTAATATGAGCAAGATTAAAATACCCAAAATCGTAAATGATGATCCTTGGTTGGCTCCATATCAAGATGAAATAAATGGTAGGATTTCCCGGTTCAATTCCAGATTGGTGGATATCAAAAAAAACCATAAAAGTCTTAAGGAATTTTCCTTGGGCTACAAATACCTCGGAATCCATTATAATAAGAAAGAAAAGGGCTGGTATTATCGAGAATGGGCTCCCCGAGCAAAAGCTCTATTTTTCATAGGCGACTTCAATAATTGGGATAGGAATTCACATCCACTTGCTAAAATCGAGGGAGGCATTTGGGAGATATTTGTACCCGAGAATGTATTGCAGGAAGGTAGTTTAGTAAAAGTGCATGTTAAAACTGAAAACGGTGCTCATGATAGAATGCCAGCATACATTTTCAGTGCTATTCAGGATACTACAACTCACGAATATCGAGGTCAGGTATTGGATATAGACAAAAAGTACCCATGGACAGATAAGCATTTTGATGTGAAAAGCATTCGTAAATCCATGATGATTTATGAGGCCCACGTTGGGATGGCACAGGAAAAAGAAGGGGTAGGTACTTATCAGGAGTTTAAAAAAAATATGTTGCCGAGGATCAAAGAACAGGGGTATAATACCGTGCAGCTTATGGCAATTCAGGAACATCCGTATTACGGTTCATTTGGATATCATGTTTCTAATTTTTTTAGTGCGTCCAGCAGGTTCGGAAGTCCCGATGATTTTAAAGACCTTGTAAATACTGCACATGAAATGGGGTTGGCTGTGATTATAGATATGGTGCATTCCCATGCAGTAAAAAATCTCGCAGAAGGATTGAACGATTTTGATGGTTCTGGCCATCAATATTTTCATGAAGGAGGACGCGGACACCATACACAATGGGATTCCAAACTCTTTGATTATGGCAAGTTAGAAGTGCAGCAATTCTTGTTGTCCAATGTTAGGTTTTGGCTGGAAGAATACCACATCGATGGATACCGATTTGATGGAATTACATCTATGATGTATCACCACCATGGAAATTTCATAGATTTTGATCATTACGATAAGTATTTTACGGAGGGGGTAGATTGGGATGCTCTGACGTATCTACAGCTCGCCAATGAGTTGGTGCATGAGGTAAAACCAGGTGCTATTTCTATAGCTGAAGATATGAGTGGAATGCCTGGGTTATGCAGGGAGATTAAAGATGGAGGAATCGGATTTGACTATCGACTTGGTATGGGAATTCCGGACTTTTGGATCAAATATTTGAAAGAGAAAAGAGATGAGGATTGGAATATCCATGAATTGTGGAGCGTGATGACCAATCGTCGATTCAATGAAAAAACCGTGGCTTATGCTGAATCACACGATCAGGCAATTGTGGGGGATAAAACCCTAGCATTTTGGTTGATGGATAAAGAGATGTATTTCCATATGCAGGTGGATGACCAAAACTTGGTAATAGACCGGGGGATTGCCTTGCATAAAATGATTCGGTTGTTTACAGCCGCTTTGGGTGGTGAGGCATATCTTAATTTTATAGGAAACGAATTTGGGCATCCTGAATGGATTGATTTTCCAAGGGAGGGAAATAATTGGAGTTATAAATACGCTAGAAGACAATGGTCTCTTGTGGATAATGAAAGCCTTAAATATAAATATCTAAATAATTTTGACCAGAAGATGTTGGGGTTTCTTAAAGATAACCAGATTTTATCCTCTCTTCCCCCACAGCAATTGAATATGGATGAGGCTAATAAAGTGATCATATTTGAGCGAAACAATTTGATTTTTGTTTTCAATTTCCATTGGCAGAATTCAATT
>JAUHYU010000181.1 GCA_030426345.1 Bacteroidia bacterium | reverse complement strand
TTGTATTTATCCATGAGCAAAAGCCACAATAACAAGCTTGAAAAAGAATTTAAAAAGCTCACTAAGAACAAATTTCTTAGTCCTGAAAACTGTACTCAACTCCAACAAACTCGGGAATATTTGTTTGAATTAAATGAAATTATCAAACACTTTGAAAGCAAATTCAGCTACACCCCATCTTCAGCTCAGCTTCTATTTAACGCATACAATTCTAAGCAGGAAAAAATGTTATTCGAGGCATATAAGCAAAAGTATATGGATGAATAAATCTTAGTTTCCATCCTCTAATATGCAACTATCCTTAGCTAAAACCTTATTCCAACTATTTTAAATTTGGTTCTATTTTCGCCGAATCTAACCCAATTGTATCTGATGGGATTATAGTTTCTATCATCAATTTTTTAGAGCCGGGGAAAGTGGTTCTTCTGGAAATATCATATCCGACAATCAACATCACCAAAAAGAAAATGGCAGCACACACTAAAAATATTCGCTTGGATCGGTTCAACTTAGTTTTTAAGGATAGTTATTTCCACTCTTCTATTCATTTTCCGGGTCTCTTCTGAGGCATTGCTCGAAATAGGTTTTGAGCCTCCGTACCCTTTACCTTTAATGCGCTTGTTGTCGACGCCATGCTCAGACAGATATTGCTCTACTTTATCAACCCGCTCTTGCGAGAGTTTCAGGTTGAGCTTAGAGCTTCCTTGATTGTCTGTATGGCCAGAAAGTTCAATTTTTACCGTTGGATTTTCTGACATCATTTCCACTACCCTGTCCAATTCAGCAAACGAGGTTTCGAGAAGGTCTGAAGTCCCCCGTTCAAAATATACTTTATTTAGCCGGATCGTGGAGCCGACCTCCAATGGGTCAAGTGAAAAATCCTTCCGTAAATCATTTCCATCCAATTGAATCTCCTCTGAAATACTCATGAATCCTGGAGCCTTTACATGCACTAAAACGTCAGAAGCACTCAAAGGAATTCCTATCTCAAAATCGCCAGTTTCTTCATTGGAATTTATATGGTTTTCCAAGCCATCTATCACCACATTTAATGCCGTAGGGATTGGAGCTTCATTCTTACTATTATAGGTAACACCGGAAAACAACAAAGCCTTGCGGGCTTCCTCGGCCATCTCAACCAACTCCTCAAACGGCTCAGCCTCTATAGGTAAATCTTCTATATCCTGAACGGTGTTATGGGCCATAATATCACCATATCCATCGCTGTTTTGAGTTGAAGAAAAATAAGCAACTTTATTTTTGTTGTCTATAATATAATTCAATTCTACACCAAAGGAATTAACCTCAGGCCCCAGGTTCTTAGGTTTTGACCATGAAGTCCATCCTTCACCTTGTCGCTCCGCCACAAATAAATCGCGTCCTCCTTTACCTCCATGGCCGTTACTGGAAAAATAAATAAATTTATTATCTGCAGACAAATAAGGTGTCATTTCCTGCCCTGAGGTATTGATATCTGAGCCCAAATTGATTGGCTGAGTCCACTTGCCATCTTTATAAGTGCTAATATAAATATCCTCCTCTCCCCTCGAAGCGTATGCCTTCAATGACAAAAGCATCAATTTTCCATCAGCCGACAAGGAGCCACTTTGGTGTTTAGAACTATTAATTAAATAATCGACGGCAATGTGTTCCGGCCTAGACCATTTTCCATTTGACTGAACAGAAAACGCAATACCATTATTGATCACCAGCCCCCCGGGATTCCTCTTTTCTTGATTTAAAAACATGATATTCCCATCAGGGGAAAATCCTAGCATATAATTAAGGAGATCATCATTAATGGGTCTGCCAAGATTGGTCGCCTGCATCCACTTTCCATCACTTGCAAGTTCGGCTACCCATATATCACCTTTGTCTTTCGGCCCACCGATATTCAGACTATCATTTGCTCGGGTAAAATACAGTCTTTTCCCATCGGGGCTGAGAATTGGGTTTTGCTCATCATAGCGAGAATTCACATTTTTCAATAATTCTGTAAAATCACTCGAATCAATTTGTTGCGCACAAACAAACATGGATGTCACCAGACAAAATATCAGGGATAGAACGGTTTTGATCATAATCTCAATTGCTAAAAAATCAGATAGGTAAAATTATAACCTTTTATACAACGATAAAGAATTTTAAGAATGATTTACAAAAAATATGTCCTCAATGTTGATCAGAGTTTATAAACCAACAAAGGATAATCAGAAAGTTTATTAAGATGTTGTACCAAACTTTTTTGAAAAAGGCTCTCCAGAAAATTGGCTTTTTTATTTAAAAGCACCAGCAAATCAGCATTGGTGTCTTTCATGTATGAATTCAACCCTTGTGCTACTTCATCAAAAACCACTCTGTTGAA
>JAUHYU010000013.1 GCA_030426345.1 Bacteroidia bacterium | reverse complement strand
CAGAGACTCTACGATGCCATCAGCTTGATTTCCGGGATTGTTCATATCTGGGGTTTTAATGATAAAAGCACTACGCAGGGATTTTTCAAATAAAGTATGCTTGCCCCACTGAGCGAGATCTCCGAGTTGCCATCCATGATCTCCCCAAACTACCACGATGGTGTTTTCATCTAGATTTAATCGCTTCAGCTCATCTAATATTTTGCCTACTTGCGCATCTGCATAGCTCACGCTGGCATAATATCCATGGATCAGGTGCTTGGCATATTCATCAGTAAGCCGAACCCTTCGTCCGGCTTTTTCTTGCCCTAATTGATAATTGTTAAATTCTCCGCAGTTATTTAGACTCAAATCGTTCACACCCAATGGGCTATCAGGAAATTCGGAGATTTGAATTTTGTCCCGGTCGTACATGTCCCAATATTTGGATGGAGCGGACCACGGCATGTGTGGTTTGTATAGACCGACTGCCAATAGAAATGGTTGATCTGCATTTTTCAATTCGCTTAATTTTCTAACTGCTAATTCTGCATTCAATCCGTCAGGGTAACCCGTATCTGCGACATCTGCCTTTTCATAAGGCAAAACTTGTTCTTTTTCATCAATCCGATTTTTTCCGTTTGCATAAGCGAAAAATGCTTTCCATCCATTGCCCCAACTGCCAACTTCAGAATGGATTTCATTCCAGCTATAGGGCAGTTCCTTTGGACCTTTGGCTTCTTCTTCATATCCATAAACAATTCCATCCGGATGATGGGAGATTTTGCCAATAGAAACGGTATAATATCCATTCCTTTTCATCTGATGTGCGAATGTTTCAGGGATGTCCTCTTCCGGTTTGCCTGAAAAAGTTTCAGAAATGGCCTTATTACTCAAATGAATTTTTTTGGATGGTCGCTGACCGGTCAGCATGGAATACCTCGAAGCGCCACATGTTGGCACTTGTACAAAATGATTTTTGAACAACCTGCCTTCAGCCGCCAATTGGTCTAGGTTTGGTGATTTTATAATGCTATTTCCATAACATCCGAGTTCTGGCCTCAGATCATCAATGGCAAGAAATAAAACGTTGGGTGGCTTTTCATCTGAGTCAACTTTGCAATTATATAAGAGCAAAGAGCAGAAAAGAAGTAGGGTCAATTTGATGGGGAATATAATCTTCATAGAAACCAAATCATTGAATAAGACCGAAATATATAGGAATGACTTAGCTTTTTAAAATCAATGGAAAATTATTAAGAAATTTAAAATAAAAGCAATACAATTGCACGGTATTGAAAAGTCAGATTTATCAGTTAAGAAATGGTTATTAGCGGAGTTCAACAAGTTGGTATTGGTGTCAAGGATTTGCATGAAGCATGGGCTTGGTATAGAAAAAATTTAGGATTCGACATCAAGGTATTTGAAGAAGAAGCAGTGGCTGAGTTAATGTTGCCCTATACCGGAGGTAAGCCTCAATATCGCAGAGCGGCGCTCACATTGAACTTGCAAGGCGGCGGTGGATTTGAAATCTGGCAATACACCAAAAGAACTCCTCAGCCACCAAAACATGAATTGGTGCTTGGCGATCTTGGTATATTTGCGGCAAAAATAAAATGTAGAAATGCCCACGAAGTCCATGAAGCATTTACGAAATCGGGAATCGAGATATTAGGAGATGTGCATCAATGTCCGGCAGGAATCAATAACTTTTTCATCAAAGATCCATACAGTAATATTTTCAATATTGTAGAAAGTACGTCTTGGTTTAAAAATGAAAACAAACTGACTGGAGGTAGCTATGGGGCTATAATTGGTGTGACTGACATGCAAGCCTCGAAAAAGTTTTATGCTGATATTCTCGGATATGATGAGGTGGTTTATGAGAAAGAGGGGAAATTTCATGGATTTGAAGGTATTTCTGGAGCAGACCAAACCTTGCAGCGCGTAGTGCTAAGACACTCAAAACCACGAAAAGGTAGCTTTAGTCCATTGTTTGGTTCTAGCGAAATCGAGTTGGTGAAAACCACGGAAAGAAAACCAAATAAAATTTACGAAGACAGGTATTGGGGTGATTTGGGATTCATCCATCTCACCTTCGATATTATTGGTTTTAGCGAATTGCGGGATATTTGTGCCAATGCAGGGTATCCATTCACGGTAGATAGCACTGCCAACCAAAATGGTGCAAGTTTTGATATGGGAGAGGCCGCAGGACATTTTTCTTACATCGAAGATCCCGATGGAGCTTTGATAGAATTTATTGAAACACACAAAGTTCCAGTTGTGAAGAAATTGGGGATTTATCTCAACCTCAAAAAGAAAAACCCAGAAAAACCGCTTTCCAAATGGATTTTGAAGGCTTTTGCACTCAATAGAGTTCGCGACTGAAGTAGCATTTCTTATAATTTATTTGATACACTTTCACTAGAAAAGTGAAGCAGTCGCCTATTTGAAATGATAGGTAATGGGATTTTGCGCGTTTAAATTTTCTTGGTAACCAACTTGAGAGCCTCTTTTTACCTTATAAAATTACATTGTATTAAATCACTTATTTTTTCTTTATTTGAATGCATATGTTATTTTTGCAATGGATATAAAACAGATGGAATTCTATTTTATAGAATGGATATCCAAGCTGAAGGTTCTGACATTTTTAGTATCTGTAGAAAACATCGCACTACATCTAAAAAAAATAGAGATGAAAAAATTAAGTTTCATGGTTTTGGCCATCATTTTATTAGGATGGAATACATCTGAAGCCCAGATATATGCTCAAGGGCATAACATTAACAACCTTCATGTTTTTTCTGTCAACTTGGAAATGGTCAAAAAGCCTTTGGATCCATCAAAACTGTTGGCAAAAGTAGATTTTTACGGTAAAAGTAGTGATGCTGACTGGTACTTGAAAGAGGGTGTTGAGCACAAATCTTTTGATGATGATAAGGGAGCCATCGCCTACATGGAAGGTAACGGATGGATATTTTTGAAAAAAGAACTTATCAAATCCAAATCAGGAAAGATTGTTCGTGAGCGGTATGTTTTCAGAAAATCCATGGAGATGCTCAAGCAGGAAAATGAAGAGCAGGTGAGTACAAAAACCAAAAAGAAATAAAGGAAAGCAGTATTTAAAGAGCATAAAAAAAGCGTGCAGAAATTGATTTCTGCACGCTTTTTTTATGCTGGATTATTTTTTGCCCGCAGCAGGGATTTCACTGAATACTTTTTGTACAGCATGGTTGATCATATCGTCTGCATCTGCATTGTCTCCAGCATCTACTTTAGTTACACCTTCCAGGATCAGTTTATTTTGTTCCCTATCTACTAAATCTATCGTTACGGTTCCTTTGGTATAGTTTTCTACGTAATTTCTTGGAGGAGAAATGGATATACCGATAGAAGTGCCATACGGACTTGCTGCTCCATAATAGCCCACACCTCCTGGCATGCCAGAGGTTGTAGTGGTTTGTGTGCGGTTGATTTCAGAATAGAGGTTGACCAGTAAATCCGGATTATTGGAAGCTTTCTTGATGCCTTTTCTGCCCAATTCAAGTTCTATCGCCATAGCGAGCCTTCTCCGGTTCACTTCTTTCATTTTGAGATGTTCCTCTTTGATCTCATAAAAATTGAAAGTTTTATACTTCGAAAAATCCACATCCTTGTCGTGTGTGGTGTATACT
Organism: Bacteroidia bacterium; assembly: GCA_030426345.1. Classification (GTDB taxonomy): domain Bacteria; phylum Bacteroidota; class Bacteroidia; order Cytophagales; family Cyclobacteriaceae; genus JAAUQL01. The sequence goes on along the minus strand of JAUHYU010000013.1, from coordinate 66,966 downwards.
TTTAGAGAACTGCCGCACTGCAGCATGAAGAAAGAAGAAAAGACTACTAATAGGAATTTTATTTTCATAGGATTTATTTGTTTTAAATGTCAACAAAGAAAGTAAATATTTGTAATTGAATTTGTGCTGTGTTCATTTTATTTAGTTCAATGAAAAATCTACATTTAGATAAAATCAAAAAAACAGCTAGTAAGCATGGATGTATTTAGCAAATTGTTGAGCCGGGATTTGGATAAGCTGGCTTTGGAGATTTCAAGTTTTGAAAATGAAGAAAATCTTTGGAAGCTTTTTGGAGGAATTAAAAATACTGCCGGTAACCTTTGCCTACATCTTGTCGGAAATTTAAACCATTTTATTGGATCTATCATGGGAGATTCCGGATATGTTAGAAACATGGAATCGGAGTTTGCCACCAAAGGTGTTCCAAAACAGCAGATGATGCAAATGGTTGTTGAAACGAAGGAATCAATAGTTTCTACATTGGAACAATGGAAACCCGGAGATTTACAAAAGCCATACCCGGTACAGGTTTTTGGTGAGGAAATGACTTACGAATTTTTTCTAATACATTTGGTCGCTCACTTGAATTATCACCTCGGTCAAATCAATTATTTAAGACGCATGATTGACTCAAAATGAAGCAGCTTCAAATACTTATGATCGTCGTAATGATAGGGTCGTATAGTTGCCATCCTAGTAAGAAACCTAAAGAAAATGATTTAAGTGAACAAAATATTTTTCGCCCATTTGTAGAACGGATTGATCCCGATTTGGATAAAATCATTAGCGCATCGGCTACAGTAAGGACTATTGCGGAAGGTTTTGATTGGGTTGAGGGGCCACTTTGGGTCAATGGGTTGGGATTGCTTTTTTCAGATATTCCGCAAAATAAAATATATGTATGGAATGAATCGGATGGTGCTAAACTATACTTGACGCCATCGGGATATACCGGATCAGCGCAGAGAGGAGGGGAAACCGGTTCCAATGCCTTGCTTTTGGATAATGATGGAAATTTGGTGCTTTGCCAGCATGGAGACCGAAGGTTGGCTAAGATGGATGCACCTTTGAGCGATCCTCAGCCTAGATTTACAACAATTGTTGGCGAATACATGGCCAAAAAATTTAATAGTCCAAATGATGCTTGCTTCAATCGCGCAGGAGATTTGTATTTTACCGATCCTGCATACGGTTTGGAAAAAAGAATGGAAGACCCTGCCAAGGAGCTAAGTTTTCAGGGGGTTTACAAGTTTTCCAAATCCGGGCAACTTGATTTGCTGACGAAGGACTTGTCCCGACCAAATGGCATTGCACTTTCTCCAGACGAAAAAACGCTGTATATAGCGAATTCTGATCCTGAAAACGCCTTCTGGACAGCTTGTGATTTGGATGAAGATGGTATGATAAAGACAAGAAGGATATTTTACGATGCTACGAATTTAGTTGAGAAAGAAAAGGGTTTGCCCGATGGCTTGAAAGTAGATGTTGATGGAAATATTTTTGCGACAGGACCTGGCGGTATATGGATTTTCAATGCGCAGGGAAAGATTTTAGGTAAAATTAAAACTGATCAGGCTACCTCTAATTGTGCGTTTGGAAAGGATGGAAAAAGCCTATTTATCACTGCAGATAATTTCGTAATGATGGTTGATTTAATTCGCTAATAACTGCGTATTTCATGGAAAAACAACGCTTTTTTTATAATATAAATACTAATGAGAAGTAGCACACTATGTGTAGTTGGTTGCGGTTGGCTGGGATTGCCCTTAAGTCGACTGATGCTAAAAAAAGGGTGGAAAATCCATGGAACAACTACAAACAAAACAAAAATTCAGCAATTGCAGGATGTTGGCATTATGCCTTTTTTGCTGAAGTTTCCCGACCCTGAATTCATGGATTTTGAGATGCTTTCAACTGATTACTTGGTGATCAATATTCCACCAGGCCGTAAAAATCCTAATGTTCGGGAAGACTATCCAAATTCAATCGTGCAACTACTGCGCATCGCGAAGCAGGTAAAATCCATAAAGAAAATTGTGTTTGTCAGTTCGACTTCGGTGTATGGAAACACTGAGGTTTTCGTCGATGAAAAAGTAGCGCCACAGCCTCAGACATCTTCCGGAAAAGCTATCTTAGAAACCGAAAAGGCAATAATGGAATCAAAGATCCCACATGTCATCTTGAGGTTTGGTGGGTTGGCCGGGCCGGAAAGACATCCGGGGCGATTTTTGGCTGGCCGTGAGTTGTCATCTTCCGGAGCCCATCCTGTCAACTATCTTCATCTCAATGATGCCATTGGAGTTATTACCTATATGCTGGAAAATACTGTCGAGAATGAAATTTTTAATGTTGTAGCACCTGTTCATCCCACAAAAACGGATTTCTATACGAAAATGGCTGATTCCATTAGTCTTGCACCACCAATATTTAGCGAGAAAGATAATACGTTTGGCAAGGAAGTGTCATCAGGTTATCTATTGAGCAAAACGAAATTTGAGTTTAAGTATCCTGACCCCATGCAGTTTGATTTTTAGAAAAAAGCCCCTAATATCCATGGGTTTATTTAGGGTTGGTAGAAAACAAAAAAAGGCCGGTATTACCGGCCTTTTCAATGTCTGATTTAGGAAAATTTAATTTTTATTCCTAAAATTTAAGCAATTGCTTTTATAAAGATCAAGCTTAACGATATTCAAAACAGCCTCGTACTCATCTATCGCAGGTCCGATTACTCTTTCCTGTTGGTTGCCTTGGGCAAGTTTTGTTATTGGGCCATCTTTGATCCAAGAATAACCACTTTCACCATCAATGTTTATATAAACAACACCATTGCCGGGATTGAACTCAAAGTTATTAACATTGGATTCGTAAGTACTTCCCTTTGGGACAATGGTTTTTACCATATAACTTCCAGTAGAAGCCTTGAAAACTTCAGTGAGGCAAGTGCCTTTATTTTGCTCTTCTTCAAGGCTCACAACATTGAAGTTCAATATTTTCCATCCACTTTTAAAATTTTTCAGTACATATGTAGTTAGTTCCGTTCCTTTGTTCCAGATTTCACCTTTAGAAGATATCTGAACTGCTACTTCACAAACGACTACTCCGGTTTTTCCCCGTACTTTCGATCTCAAAACGTCTTTGATATCGTAGTTCACCTCCATGCCATTGGTATTGATTAGCTGATCTAAGTGATTGTCAAAGTCAGCATAGGAACTTTGAATAAGACCAAAATTATCAACTACATTGGATTTGATAATTGTTGAGAAGAGGTCCTTTGACACAAAATCCAAAACAGATTGTTTATCTCTTGTTTTGGTGATGTTTTCGTACGCCTTGGCGTAATCCTTGATAAAGCGCTCTATTTCGGCCTCTGGCTTCTGAGCCAACCCTGATTGCACGACCACAACCGTGCAGATAAAAAACAGAAACGCGGAGATACTTCTTTTAGATAATTTCATATTCTATTCATACTTGTTTAAAACTTAAGCTAATTAACTGAAAATAGTCAATATTATAAAATTGGTTGAGGTATCGAGAGGGATTTGTGCGGAGAGTCAATGTAATAAAAAACCATGGTCTGTACATTTTTCCAGACTTACTTAAATCTTTTAATTATTATTGCGGTAGAATCAAAAATTAAGAACATTACATGAAGGTTTTAGATGCATTAAATCAAGTTGCGGAATTTCATCGCACATTCAAACACCCAATAGAAAAGGAACCTACCATACCTGCTGAAAAAAGATGTGAGCTGCGTGTTTCTTTAATTAGAGAGGAGTTAGAAGAATTGGAAGCAGCTATAAAAGATAAAGACATCGTGGAAGTTGCCGATGCCTTGTGCGACATCCAGTACGTTCTGAGCGGTGCAGTTTTAGAATTTGGTTTAGGGGAGAAATTCAGGGATTTATTTGATGAAGTGCAGCGGTCGAATATGAGTAAAAGTTGTGCGACAGTAGACGAAGCTGAGTCCACCATTCAATATTATAAAGAAAGCAAAGGTGTCGATAGCTATTATGAGGAAGTGGATGGACATTACCTCGTATTCCGTAAAGGAGACAAAAAAACCCTAAAATCCATCAAATATTCTCCGGCAGCCTTAAAACCGATTATAGAGAAATAGGCAAGTTTGTTTCACTTGGCCGCAATTTGGCTGTATGGTTTTCATGCACTTTTCTCAATTTAGAAATGCGAAAAGAAAGATTGAAAATTGATTACCTAATAAATAAATGGCAGTAGATATAACTCATCTAGTAGAGCAGCTCACCGGGGAACTTCAAGACAGGGCATATAAAGCCTCTGATTCTTTGGTCAGGATTGGCTCTGAAAGTGTTGTAAATTCCATGATTGAATTGCTGCATCATCCTAACCCGGAGTCGAGGATCATCGCGGCCCGAACGTTGGGATTGGTAGAAAATAATTCAGACGGATTGGCCCCACTTTTGGAAGCCATTCACGATCCAAGCAATGCGGAAATAGCAGGTGATCTTTTGATGGCACTGGATGGATTTGATGTAAGCACGGTTTATGTGCCGATATTCAAACTGTACCTTACGGGAAGTTTTAAGGTATCCACGTTGGCTAAAAACCTACTTGATTTCAAAGAATTTGATATTACCGCTAGGGTTTTGAAAAAAGCCAAAAAGCACTGGAACCATTATTCTAACAACGTTAAACAGGACGAGATATATGAACTGCGCAAGACGGAAGTGGAAGAGATGTTGAGCGATCTTGAGGCTTATATCGAAGACAACCAAATAAAAACCCCCTAAAATCCATCAACTCTTCTCGAAATCATCATTTGGCAATACACAAAAATGATTAAATTGCTAAATGAGATGGAATGCTTTCCAATATTTATTTCATATATGTTTGCTAATATTGGTCTATGCCTGCGGTTCAGGGCTTTCTGAAGAAATAACATCTGAAATATCCAGGGCACCGGATCGCATAGATTACAATTTCCACGTTAAGCCAATACTTTCAGACCGTTGTTTTGCTTGCCATGGCCCCGATGCCAAACAGCAAAAATCAGAACTGAGATTGGATAGTGAAGAAAGCGCCTATGCCGCTCTCGCTAGTGGCAACGGACATGCCATTGTCCCGAAGAATATCCAAAAAAGCTATTTAGTACAGCGCATTCTTTCTGAGGACAAGGAAATAATAATGCCACCTCCCGAGTCAAACCTCATGCTCACTGTTGCTGAAAAAGCCATTCTGATTAAGTGGATTCAACAAGGCGCAAAATACGCACCACATTGGGCTTTTATAAAACCTAAGGAACCCAAAGTCCCGAAAGCAGAGGGCGATTGGGGTATAAATGAAATTGACCATTTTATAGCGGGAAAATTAGAAAATCATGATCTAAAACCTGCGCCGGAAGCCAACCGAGAGCAACTCGTTCGGCGCGTATTCTTTGACATCACCGGCTTGCCTCCCTCATTGGATGATTTGGATCATTGGGTAGATAACAAAAATGAAAAGTACTATGAAAGGTTGGTAGATAGTCTTTTGAACACTTCTGCTTATGGAGAAAGAATGGCGGCCCATTGGTTGGACGTGGCTCGGTTTGCTGATTCCGAGGGATATCTCGATGATTTTCACCATACTTTTTGGCCATATCGGGATTGGGTGATCAAAGCGTTCAATGAGAACCTACCTTACGACAAATTTATTTCATGGCAGGTTGGGGGTGACCAGTTTCCCAATGCCACTCAAGAACAAATTTTGGCTACGGCCTTCAACAGAAATCATAAGCAAAATTCAGAAGGCGGTATTATCCCCGAGGAGTTCAGGGTTGAGTATAATGTGGATAGAACCAATACGGTAGGCACGGCATTTTTGGGATTGACGGTAGGATGTGCCAGGTGCCATGACCACAAATACGACCCGATCAGCCAAGAAAATTATTATCAGATGTATGGCTTTTTCAATTCCACCATCGAACGGGGCGATGGCATATTTAGCCTAAACGCCATAGAATATGGACAGAAAGTGCCCAATAAATATTCAATGAATTCAGGGCCAGTTTTGCCATTAGTGGCTAAGGAGACAGAAGCCATACGTGAATATCTATTGCATAGGATCGATAGTATGCAAAACGATTTGCGAAAGCATGAAAAAATAAATGAACCTGATTTTCGGCAATGGCTGAAAACGCAAAAAGGCGACGGTCTTTTAGATGAAAGAGTAGAAAGTGCCACGGTTACCCATCTTACTTTTGATGACATGGTAGATGGAAAAACGACGGATTTAGCAAAAGGGGCAGAATCAGCAAGCTATTCCGGCAATATTGCCCCAGTCCCAGGCAAAATAGGCCATGCAGTGCGCAGCGATGCCAATGGAAAACTTGTCGCTGATGGCCGTAGGATTGTTTTCGAAAGAATGGAACCATACACAGTCAGTTTTTGGATCAATACCCCGAAGACTTTTGACGAAGCTCATGTGATCTATAATGGCAACAACAGGATACAAGGATACCGAGGATGGGATGTCATGCTCGATTCGGGACGGGTACATTTTCGGCTGAACCATGCGCATCCGTACCAATCATTGGATATCCGCACACCTGAGCCGCTGCCGCTAAATGAATGGGTACATTTTGTATGGACCTATGATGGATCGAGCAATGCAAAAGGAATGAAGGTATATCAAAATGGGGAGCAAATTCCCATGGAAATTGAACGGAATTATATTTACAGATCATCTAAACCATACCTGAATGCCGAGGCAACTGTCTATATGGGTTACAATGGTTTGATCATTGGCAACCGTCATTATGATCAGGATTTTACTGGAGGCATGCTCGATGAAGTACAAATTCTCAATAAAGAAGCAGATGATTTTGTTGCCAAATATCTTTATGATAAGGAAAATGGAAAATTGGAATTTGCCGAAGCACTGAAAAAGAATGATCGACAACTTCATGAATTTTATGACCTTTTTATAGATCAGGAACTGGAAAAAGGCCGTGAACAATTGAGAGCAGTTCAGGCCCGTGAAATCGAATTGATGGATACGACACAGGAAATTATGGTGATGGGAGATTTTCCAAAACTGCGTCCAACTTACATACTGAACCGTGGGGTGTATAATGCGGCAGGGGAAGAAGTGCAAAGCAATGTGCCGGAATCCATTTTTGCATTTCCAAAAAACCTGCCCAAAAACCGATATGGATTGGGAAAATGGATGGTGCATCCTGACAATCCACTAACTGCAAGGGTAGCAGTTAATCAGGCTTGGTACCTGATGTTTGGCAGGGGCATTGTAGAAACAGTGGAGGATTTTGGCAATCAGGGTGCACTTCCAACGCATCCAGAATTGCTGGATTGGCTGGCGATTGACTTTCAAAAAAATGGGTGGGACATGAAGAGGCTTATTCGCCAGATGGTGCTATCGGCAACTTATCGACAATCATCAGTGATCAGGCCTGAACTGAAAGAGATCGATCCTGACAACAAATTATTGGCAAGGGGGCCAAGATATCGCCGTTCGGCTGAAATGATCAGGGACAATATATTGGCAACTAGTGGTTTATTGGATAATCAAATTGGAGGAATATCTGTATTTCCGTACCAACCCCCAGGACTTTGGAAAGAAGTAATGGCTCATAAGTTTTTTCCCGAATATGAGGTTGATTATGACAACGGATTGTATCGTCGGAGTATTTATACTTTCTGGAAAAGAAATATGCCCCCGCCAAACATGCTGATCTTTGATGCTGCCAGCCGAGCAGAATGCCAGGTAAGACGACAGCGAAGCAGCACTCCCTTGCAAGCTTTGGCACTGCTCAATGACCCACAAATGATAGAAGGTTGCCGTGTGCTGGCAGAAAAGGAATGGAAAGAGACCAATGGAAATCAACAGAAAGCCATCACAAATGTTTTTCGATCATTGACTAGCAGGTATCCTACGAAGAGAGAAGAGCAAATTTTAAATGAACAATTTGTGGAGGAGTTGAACTATTTTAAAATGAATCAAAAAAACAACGAGGCTTATTTGGATATTGGCAGGGCAGTTCCAAATGCTTCGATCCCAAAACCAGAACTGGCGGCTATGGCTAGGCTGGCCAATACCATCCTGAATTCTACTGAAGGGTATTATAAAAATTAAAAGTGGTAAGCGATGAAAAATTCATTTGATATACAAAACGCCAACTATCTAAAAACCCGACGGGAGTTTATCAGGACGACGAGCAAAGGGTTGGGAGCAATGGCACTGGGATCTATGTTTTTCCCGGATATGGTTCATGGAAAATCGATGGTTTCTGGATCTCAAATGAACAGTATGGCGGAGAGTGAAATCTCAAGGGCATTGCATCATGCCCCAAAAGCCAAGCGGGTCATCTATCTTTTTCAAAGCGGTGGCCCCAGCCAGATTGAATTGTTTGATTACAAACCGGAACTCACGAAGCGATGGGGTGAAGAAATTCCGGATAGCGTTCGTGGTGACCAACGGATCACAGGGATGCTTGCTGCGCAGTCCAGTTTTCCGCTTGTTGGATCTAAATTTGATTTTAAGAAACATCCCGAAACTGGAGGGTATTTTAGTAGCCTTGTTCCTCATATTTCTTCCATCGCTAGCGATATATGTGTGGTAAATTCCATGTACACGGAAGCCATCAACCACGAACCGGCCATCGTATTTTTACAGACCGGTTCTCAGCAGGTAGGCCGACCATGCATCGGTTCGTGGATGAGCTATGGACTTGGTAGCCCAAATAAAAACCTGCCGGCTTTTATCGTGCTGTTGTCCAGGGGCAAGCCGGATACACAAAATCTGAATATGCAGATTTGGAACAATGGCTTTCTTCCATCTCATCATCAGGGTGTGAGGTTTAGATCTGGTGTTGACCCTGTGCTTTATTTATCTAATCCTGATGGAATTGATATGCAAAGTCGCCGTCGTGAGTTGGATTATCTAGAGAAACTTGAAAAGGAGCAAAAATCTGTTTGGGGTGACCCTGAGATGGATTCTAAATTAAATCAATATGAGCTTGCCTATCGTATGCAAACCAGTGTTCCCGAGGTTACGGATATTTCAAATGAGCCTGATTGTATTCTAGATATGTATGGACCTGATGTGCGCAAGCCCGGCAGTTACGCTGCCAATTGCTTACTGGCTCGACGACTGGCAGAGAAGGACGTGCCGTTTATCCAACTCTATCACATGGGGTGGGACCAACATGGTAATTTGCCATCCGATATCCAACGCCTCGCAAAATCGAGTGATCAGGCCTCTGCGGCTTTGGTAAAGGACCTCAAACAGCGTGGATTGTTGGAGGATACACTTGTGGTTTGGGGAGGGGAGTTTGGACGAACAAGTTTTTCTCAAGGACAGCTCACACATGATAATTATGGTCGTGACCACCACCCAAGATGCTTTACCATGTGGATGGCCGGTGGAGGCATCAAGCCTGGCACGGTCTATGGAAAAACAGATGATTTTAGTTATAATATTGTCAACAATGGTGTTCATGTCCATGATTTTCAGGCCACTTTACTTCACTTGCTAGGCGTAGATCATGAGAAGCTAATTTTTAAACATCAAGGCCGTCGCTATAGGCTCACAGATGTACACGGACACGTAGTCAAGGATATTTTGGCCTAGTTTTACAGGTAAAATCAGGACGAGGGAAATGGTCAGTGTACTTCACAACAAGTTTCTGTCAAAGTCGTAGCTTTGCCTTTAGAATACTGGATTTTCGGTATGTATTTAAAATTAAACATTAGAAATAATTATGTCATCGGGATCGATCGGATTGAAGAAGAAATTAGATGAGGATATGCTGGTGAAGGTTTCACGGATGAAGCCTGTGATCAAACCGACCAAACCCCATAAACATGCGGGATACCATGAACTGATTTATCTGTCGAGAGGTTCTGGTACTCATTCAGTTGATGACAAGTTGTTTGAAGTTAAACCGTTTGATGGATTTTACCTAAGTCCGGGAAGCGTGCATTGTTGGGATTTTTCCCAGATTCCCGATGGATTTGTAATACTTTTTAAAGAAGATTTTTTGAACAACTATCCAACTACTTTGAATGGCCTCTTTAAGCTTTCAAAGATTTTTGAGTTTTCTGGAGATGGAGAACTCATTCATCTTGTAGAACGATTTTATAAGTTGTTCAAAGCAGGTGAATCCCATGAAATTCTAAGTGCATATCTCAATCTCATTATCATAAAGACGATTTCCCTTGAGGGTGGTGAATCACAGATAGATGATTTTCTTCTTGCGGATTTTAATACTTTTAAAAAGCTAATTGACAAGCACTTTTTGCAGCTACGAAAGGTTTCAGATTATGCAGATTTGATGAAAATCAGCACACACAGACTAAATACTATATGCCAAAAAGTGATGCAATCTTCCGCACAAAACATCATTAAAGAGCGCATAATTATTGAGGCTAAAAATCTCATTTCCCATACCAGCCTCACAATATCAGAAATTGCCTATCAGTTGGATTTTAGCGATGCTTCCAACTTCAATAAATTTTTTAAATCACTCACCGCCATGACACCCATGGAGTACAGGTCTGCATCGCATTGAAAAATGCACCATGAATCCATGAATTAATACCGTATTTTAAATAATCCAATTCGGACTTTTGTGCAAAAATTAAATTTGCACATTGATGAAAGGACCATTTATCCTATTCTTTTTATTCTTAATAACATCATTTGTATTTGGCCAATCTATTATAAAAGGGAAACTAGTTGACAATTCTGAAAAGTCACCCATTGAATTTGCCAGCGTGGCATTGTATGATATAAGTGATAGTACTCTTATTGCCGGAGTGGTATCTAATGAACAAGGCAAGTTTGAGTTAAAGGATATAAAGCCGGGAAATTATTATTTGGAAGCGCAATTCATGGGTTTTGCCACTGAAAAAGTTGAGGGCATCAGCTTATCCAAAAGACAGACTTTAGATTTGGGATCCATAGTTATGTATGCCAATGAGAAACTTTTAGAAGAGCTGGAGATTTCGGGTGAGCGCGTCACGACCATGCACAAGGTAGATCGGCAGGTTTATGAAACCTCCCAATACCAAAGCAGCGAAGGAGGTACCGCAACTGATGTACTCCGCAATTTGCCTTCAGTAAGTATGAATTCTGAAGGTGGAATCATGGTAAGAGGGGCTACTGGTTTTGTGGTCTTGCTCAATGGTAAGCCGATCCAGTCTGATGTATCGATGCTGCTCAATCAGTTGCCTGCCAATGCCATTCAAAATATTGAAGTGATCACTGCCCCATCGGCCAAGTATGATTCTGAAGGCAAGGCAGGCATCATCAACATCATAACCACTCGAAATGCCACAGATGGCGTATTTGCACAGGTGAATGCCAAAATTGGTATGCCTAGCATCGAGCCGTACGACAACAAGGAAAACCCCGTTCGATACGGTGGCGACTTCACGATCAACTATCGCAAAGACAAGTGGGATCTTTCGCTTGGAGGAAGTTACCAAAGAAATGATTTGTCAGGACGCAGGGAAGGTGATGTGTGGACGGAAATAGGGGATAAGCGTACGCAATTTCCGTCTGACGGGGAAAGAAGTTTTGTTGAGACCAATTATTCAGGCCGGCTCGCTATTGGTTTTCATCCCGATGAAAATAACGATTTTAACTTTGGCTTCTATGCCGGTAAAAGGTCAAAGGATCGTTTGGCAGATATTTACTATAACAATACTAACTATCGATTACCAGGCGGAGAACAGATTGGGTCGTTCGATTATTATAATCATAACCTTCGGATAAGAACGGGTGATTTTGTGTTGGGAAGTATTGACTATGCACACACTTTTGAAAATAAATCAAAACTTTCTGCTTCTTACTTATATGAATATACGCTTCTAGGAGGGCCTACTACAAGTCAAAACCTGGACTATGATTGGCCTGAAGGCCAAGAAATATATAATGACGAATACAATACCAACGACAACCCACTTCATGGAACCAGGTTTAATATTGACTACGAATGGAAACCATGGGAAATGGGTCAATTATCCATGGGATATCAATATCGAAACCTTGATCACAAAGGGGATTTTCTGTATGAAGCCTACAACTTTGATACAGACGAATGGGAAACTGTCTATGAATATTCGAGCAATCTCAATTTGAAAAGAAAGATTCACTCAGGGTATTTGGATTTTGCGGGTGAAAAGGGGAAATGGAATTATGGTGCGGGGCTGCGGATTGAGGCCATGGACAGGCAACTAGATTTTCTCAGCAGCGTGCCCGGATCTCAAACCGAGGTGTTGAATTACGACTATGTTAAATTATTTCCATCTGCCAATTTGCAATACACTGTAAAGGACGACCTGAAACTGAAAGCTGCCTATAGCAAACGCGTGGAGCGCACCACGACATTTAAAATGAATCCATTTAAGGAAAAGGAACATTCGGAAACGCTCGAACAGGGCGATGCCAACCTGTTGCCGGAGTTTATCGACCTCGTGGAGTTTGGCTTTATCAAGGATTTTGAAGATCATTCCGTTTTTGGCAATGTATATTATAGAAATACCCAAAACGTGATTAACCGTGTGAATACTGTGGATAGCGACACGGTGCTCAATAGGATATATACCAATGTAGGGAATGGTGAGGCCTTTGGTTTGGAATTAGGGGCTGACTTAAAACTGAGCGATTGGTGGAAGTTAAATGTGGGTGGTAATATTTATCATTATGCCATTGATGGAATGTTTAACGTTTCAGAAATCAATACAAGTGCTTGGCAGCATTCTTTCAATATCAATACTACTTTTGATGTGACTTCTACCTTAAGCATTCAGTGGACGCTCAATTACCTTTCCGATCGCATCACCGCTCAGGGAGTGGACACGCGTTTTTATTCGCCAAACTTGACGGTAAAAAAATCCTTTTTCGACGACAGGTTTACCGTTACCGGACAATGGCTCAACATGGATATGGGATTGCTGGATACCAACGAACAGCGGATCACGACTTCCGGCGAATATATCGATCCTGCAGATAATGTCCGAAAGGCTTTTTACACCACCACCAACTATGTCTATGAAGTAGATATGGTCATCATCAACCTCAGCTATAAATTTAACAAGCTAAAAAACAGTGCTAAATTTATAAAAAGTGAATTTGGCGAGAAGGAGTTTTAAGCCATAAGCCCCATGAACCCGATTTAATCCTAAAAAGCCTTTAAAATCCATGGATTTTAAAGGCTTTTTAGGAAATAAGAAATCTATGAAAATAATCCGCTATTCATAACCAACTATGGTATTATTCCATAGATTCGTAAGTACAAAAATATAATAGCGATTGTCTATTTTAATATTTGAATGTCAATTAATTTATCGTTTAATCTGATTTTCAATTAATCATGAACATAAGGGATTTAACAAAAACAGTTGAGTATAAATTCAGTAAAGAAACACTGGAGCTTAGTGAATTCGTCAAGAATAAAAAAAATCGATTCATTGACCGACTGGAATCTCTGGAAGACATTATCAATCTTGAAGTCGGTGATACCAGTTTGCTCAGGGCCAAAAGTATGGAGCGCGATTATGACATTAGGCAGCTTTATCTGAAAACAGAAGGCGACAACCCTACAGGAACACAAAAGGATAGGATTGCATTTGCGCAGGTTTATGATGCCATGCGCCGAAAATACAACACCATCAGTTTGGCGACATGTGGCAATTATGGTTCGGCAGTATCCTATGCAGCTAGCCTTGCGAACATCAAATGCAAAGTTTACATACCGGAATCTTACCATACAGTACGCATCAAAGAAATGGAAGACTTTGGAAGTGAGATTATCAGGTTCAAAGGCACCTACGAAGACAATGTGATAGAGAGCAGCCAACTGGCCAAAGAAAACAAATGGTATGATGCCAACCCTGGAGGGGCCAATACACCATTGCAAATACAAGCCTATAGCGAGATTGCATACGAAATTTATGATCAATTGCGTGATGCACCAAAAATCTGTGCAGTTCCGATTTCCAACGGTACTTTATTGGCTGGGATTTATAGGGGCTTTGTGACTTTATACAAAAGGGGCAAAACCTCTCGAATTCCATTTATGCTCGGGGCTTCGTCCGTCGGTAAAAACCCTATCGTATATTCGTTTAATAAAGGATTGAGCCAATGTGTAGACTTAAAGCCTGAGTCGATCAAAGAAACTGTTATGAACGAACCGCTTGTCAACTGGCACAGTTTCGATGGAGAGGAGGCTTTGTATGCCATCAGACAAAGTGGCGGAAGTGCTTACAACGTCAATGATCAGGAAATGAAAATTACCGCCAAATACTTAATGGCTAAAGAATCTAAAAACATACTTCCGGCTTCTACAGCAGGACTGATAGGGTTGCTCAAACAACATGAGCAACTTTCCTTTGCCCCTGACCGTTATGTAGCTATTCTAACTGCAAAAAATACAAAATAATGAGTAAAAAATTAGATGGGTCAGCCATCGTTTATTGCGATGGGGCCTTTAATACACCCAATGGGAAAACTGCACATGGACTGGTGCGGTTTACAGAAAGATACCAAGTTGAAGCTGTCATTGACGGTAAATATTCAGGTCAGGATGCCGGCCTAGTGCTAGACGGTAAAGCCAATGGCATTCCGATTGTTGACAGTTTCGCTAAGGCAATGGAAACATGCCAACAAAAAAACGTGCAGCCGAAGCAATTCGTGATTGGGCTCGCCCCCGACGGAGGGCGGCTACCTGTTGAAGCGAAGTCTGAGATCAAGGAAGCATTACAGATTGGGTTGAACGTTGACTCAGGTCTTCACGACTTTCTCACCAACGACCCTGTGCTGGTGGCTTTGGCCAAAGAAAATGATTGTACAATCCGGGATGTGCGAAAAACGCCTGATCGGGATCAACTACATTTCTTTACAGGTGATATAGAGGAAGTAAATTGTCTGAAAATTGCTGTACTTGGTACTGATTCTGCTATTGGAAAGAGAACAACGGCCTGGCTTATCGTACATGCTGTGCGCAAAGCAGGATATAAAGCCGAAATGGTAGGTACCGGTCAAACAGCCTGGATGCAGGGAGCGCAGTATTCCATGATTATGGACAGTTGTATCAATGATTTTGTTTCTGGTGAAATAGAGCATGCCGTGGTCAATGCCTATCAAGAGAAAAAACCGGATTTGATCGTCATAGAAGGACAGGGGAGTTTGATGAACCCTGCTTACCCCGGTGGTTTTGAAATTTTGGCTGCCGGAAGGCCGGATTTTGTCATTTTGCAACATGCCCCTACAAGAAAAGAATATGATGGTTTCCCGGGGTACCCATTGCATCCGATAGATGAACAAATCAATGCCATAAAAGTGATTTCTGGCAAGGATGTATTGGCCATTACATTGAATCATGAATTGCTTCGGGATGATCAAATCCAATCTGCCTGCAAGGATGTAACCGCAGAAACCGGATTGCCCTGTTTTGATGTGTTAAAATTTGGTGCAGATGATTTGGCGCAACTGCTGATAGACAAAATAAAGAAGTAAACCGGATGACAACAATTCAATGAGAATAACTGGGCTGGAGTTGGAAAGGTACGATTTGGAGCTAAGTGAACCGTACACGATCGCTTATGAAACCATATCCTCCGCTACCAACTTTGTGCTCCGGCTTCAAACCGATAAGGGCAAGATTGAGGGTTTTGGATGTGCTGCACCCGATGTTCCGGTGACGGGTGAAACGCCCGATGACGTACAGCGTCAATTCGAGGATGTGCTTAAACCGTTATTGCAAGACAGAGACCCTTTCAATTATAACCGCATCATTCATGAGCTTAGGATGGAGGATTCTATCAAATCTTCTGTACTCAATATGGTGGATAATGCATTGTTTGATCTTGTGGCCAAATATGCCGGTGTCCCGCTTTATAAATACCTTGGGGGATTCCGCGAGAGTATCCCTACGAGCGTAACCATTGGTATTTTACCATTGGAGGAAACGATTCAAAAAGCCGATCAATTTATAGAACAGGGATTCTACATCATCAAACTCAAAGGAGGAGTTGATATGGAAGAGGACATTGAGAAACTCAGGATCGTCAGAAAAAAATACCCAAAAATCCGATTGAGGTTTGATGGAAACCAGGGATATAAATTGGAAGAGGCAATCCATTTTGCTACAGAAATAGGGGATGTCAACATTGAAATTTTTGAGCAGCCCATGGCAACCAGACATGAACATAAATTCAGCGAATTGACCGATCAGATTCAGCAACCTGTGATGGCCGATGAAAGTTTAAAAACCCTCAAGGATTCTTTTCGGTTGGCAAAAAACAACCGGGTCGATATGATCAATGTCAAGCTCATGAAAGTGGGCGGTATTCAAGAAGGCTTGAATATCAATTCAGTCGCCAAATCAGCCGGCTATGAAGTGATGGTGGGTTGCCTAGACGAATGCCAACTGGGTATTTCTGCAGGGCTGCATTTCGCCCTCAGCCGCCGCAATATCGAATTTGCTGATTTGGACAGCCATTTGGATTTTACCCATGATCCCTACCCGGGATTATTTCATTTGAAGAAAGGCGTTATCTATCCCAATGAATTGCCCGGCCTGGGAATCGACAAACACAGCTACCGGAGAAAAAGGAAATAGGTTTCAGTCACTTTTAAACCCCACAAAAAGCCAAAGTATTCCCTCCCTAAAATAATTCAATAATCAGCTCCTGTTAGGCTCGTTAGCACTTCTTTTTGCCAATCTAGCAGTTGTTTCTGCATGGTTGAAACAACTTCCGGCCGTTGCTCCATTAAATTTTTAGATTCTGCCGAGTCATTGATGATGTCAAATAATTCCACGCCTGTTTTTGTTTCTGAGTTTTCATCCAACACCAATTTGTACTGATTGTCTAGCATCACTCTGGCACCACCGATGTGGCTCATGTCAATCTCTGGATATTTGTAGTTTTTAAAGGAACGGGTATATTTTCCAGCCATTATCTTGGCAAGCGGTGTCGTGCCCTCTTGCGAGATAGGATCAATGTAAGGCTGCGATGATTCATCAAACACCTTTCCTGTCTCAAAGCTCCAGAAGAAAATTGGTTTGTCGCGAACCTGCTGGTCCCCATCAATGGTCGCAACAAGGCTTATGCCGTCCAGGGGTCGATTTGGATATGGTGCTCCTGCCAATTCACAAAGTGTAGGCAGAAAATCGCTGGTCACGGAATTGACATTTGTGACTTTTGCTGCCTTAATACGACCTGGCCATTCTAGGGCAGCAGGAACACGTATTCCTCCTTCATACATGGTGGCTTTTTGCCCGCGCAAAGTCATGCCTGTACGAGCTGCACTCGCAGGCGTCCCGTTGTCACCGCAATACCACAACAGCGTATTGTCCCGGAGTCCGGCATTTTTTAGGTAGTTTCGCAATGTTCCTATCGACCGATCCATGGCTGTGATTTCAGCATATCTTTCGCGCAATACCTCGCCCAATGGACGCTCTACCCTTTTTCCAGTTTCGTTGGAGGTAAGTTTGACTGTTTGATCCTCATACTGTTGTACAATATCATCGTAAATGGATAAATCTTCTGCTAATCCACTATATGGCTCATGTGGAGAACCATACCAAACGACCACAAAAAATAGTTGATTATTTTCAGTACTCTTTTCGATAAATGAAATTGCCTCATCAATAATTATTGCAGACCCTTCTCCTTTGAATTCCTGAGGATCCTCTCCATTGCGAGAAAGAACAGGATTCATCTCAAAGAAATTGTCGTGCGAAAGCCATTCATCAAAACCCATCGCACCAGGACTTGTTGGTGAATCTCTTTTTACTGGCCCTATATGCCATTTTCCATAATGTGCACTTGCATACCCCGCCTCACCTAAGATATGAGCAATACTTATTTCCTCAGGCCTGATCGACCAATTGGGTGAAAAGGTACCGTAGCGGTTAGGATGTCGCCCAGTCATGAAACTACCTCGCGTTGGTGAGCACGATGGGTGGCCTGAGTAAAAACGATCAAATCGCAAGCCTTCTGTGGACATCTCGTCTAGTACCGGTGTTTTGATATGTGGATGACCATTATACCCCACTTCATCCCAACCATGATCATCGCCCATTAAAAGGATAAAGTTTGGAGGTGCCTCTTTTCCTGTGGAATTGTCTGCCTTTTGCGAACAAGAAAAACTGAGAACAACAAGAAGGATAAATAATAAGTTAACAGGAATATTTTTAGTAGTCATAGGTCTTTAATTTGTGATGGGAGACAATTTAAGCCGAATTGATATGCTTTCAAACCTTGAATAGGCTTTAGATTCATCATTGCATTTTATGTTGTTTCTCTTCGGTATAAATTTTAGCTTACTACACATTCATGGATTTTAGATGCTTTTAGGAGTGAAATATCCTTTTATGCCTGTCCGACCACAGGATTATTTCATAGATTTGAATTGGTTATGACACAGGTAAATACTCCTGTATTCAATTATTAGGGAGATAGAAAACATCAGACAATTTCAATGAAAAATATCATCATCTATAAATACCTACCAGTAAAAGATGCCTTAAGAGTAATCCTGAATAAGACCTTAAAATTTTCTCATCCTCAAGATTTTAATGACCCTTTTGATTGTTATGAAGAATTGTTAAAGTTTGAAGTTACTGAGGAGTTTTTAAAAGAGCATTTAGACAAACGAATATTAATGTTGGATGAATCAGAAAGGGAATCGTCGACACCAGAATTAATTGATTCTTTGAAGAAAAACACTTATACATTTGATAATAAAGACACAAAATCGGTTTTTGATGCAGCAATAAAAACACTATGGATATCATGCTTTAGTAAAACATATAAGGAAAATTTAATGTGGTCACATTATGCTAATTTCCATAAAGGTGTTTGTATTGGTTTTAATTACAATGGACTTCGTAAGACATTTGGTTTTAGTCCTTCTGAAGTAAAGTATAAAAAGAATTTCAATAAAAAGGATTATTGCAAGAACGAGATGGATGCATTGGAGTATTTGATCAATACAAAATCCAAGATTTGGAAATATGAAAAAGAGATTCGTTTGAGAACCTTCGAAGAAACTTCTTCTATTGATTGCAATGGAATTGTATCAATTCATCCTGATAGTGTTTCTGAAATTATCCTTGGGTGTAATTGTCCAATTAATTCTGATGCTATAAAAAATAGACTTCTAAAGTTAAACTATAGAAATGTAGAATTAATTAAACTGACAAAATCAAAAAACTCGTTTATTTTGGATGAAATTAGAATATGAAACTAGGACTTCCAACGATATGTAATCAATTTCATGTGGCTTAAAAGACCTAACCATTCGTAAACAATTAAAATGCCTCAAAATTCCATAAAACCCACCCAAAAGTCAGAAAGGATCCCATCACTGGATTTCCTGAGGGGAATAGCCATACTTGGCATACTGTTTATCAATATCGAGAGTTTTGCCTATCCTGATCCATGGAGCCCGTGGAAGTTCGGGTTTGACAGTTCGATTGATCATGCTACCCGGTTCTGGGTTTATTTTTTGACCCAGGGGAAATTCTATAATATGTTTGCTTTGCTGTTTGGGGTTGGTTTTTACATTTTTTTGGAACGCCTGGAGAAAAAGAATATAGGACTACAAGCCATGGATATCTATGCAAGAAGATTGCTTTGGCTTTTCGTGATTGGCATTGTTCACGCTTATTTTATTTGGTCGGGAGATGTTCTTTATCATTATGCCATTTGCGGCCTGCTGTTATTTCCTTTTCGGTCTATTGGAAATAAAAACCTGCTCCTGGTAGTTGTTTTGCTTTGTTCCCTCCAATTGATTAAATCCTATGAACTGACCATGCGCAAACAAGGTTGGCTGAAAGAATTTGTCAGTGCAAGTAAAATTCCCGAAAATATGAGGGCAGCGGAGGATATCAAGAAAATTGAATTTTGGCAGGACAAGTTGATCAAAAAAGCACCAGATACTTCTCAGGTCGCTATGCCGAAGGAAACCTATCTATCCGGTCTCAAAGAGACGTATGAACACGCCAGTGCGCACAAGGGGCTTTTATATTATCAGGGGTTACTGTTTCCATCATTGATCGCCATGATTCTGGGCATTGTGCTTTACAGGTCGGGGATTTTTGCAGATTACCATGTTTGGAAATACTATTGGTTCATAAGTTTGGGACTATTGACCCTCGGATTGACGATAAACTATTTCCGATATTATCAATGGACCTATGCATATTTCGATCCGGTTCTGAGCATTTGGAAAGGGTGGATTTTCACATTTCCAAAGGAGATTTTAGGAATTGCCTATATCATGGTTTTTAATGGCATTTATCAAAAGTATCTGCAGAGCGTCCAGTTTAAGATTGTTTCTACCATAGGCAGAATGGCACTTACGAATTACATTTTTCAAAATATTTTGATGGGCTTGATATTTTATGGTTATGGATTGGCCAAATTCAATCACTATTCGAGGTTTGAATTGTTGGGGATTGTCGTGATCATCTGGACAATTCAAATTACCCTTAGCTGGCTTTGGATGAAAAGATATAAACAAGGCCCGCTCGAATGGCTGTGGAGAAAACTCACCTACAATAGTTTCAAATAACCATGGATTTTGAAGGCTTTAATGCACTTAAAATCCATGAAAGCGACTCGAAATGTTTGAAATTATTCCATAGACTAGTGAATGAAAGATATAATGTAGCTAAACCCAATTGGGTTTAGTCGTATGTTGTAGTTAATATAAAAACTAAATGGAATCGCTATGCAACAAAACAAAATAGCAGGCATCTTTGGAGGCCTTTTGTCCTTAACCTTTCTTGTATATGGCATCTATCATGCTATTCGAATCAGCAAAGGATTTGCTTTTGCTGAATCTTTACTTC
The DNA here is from genome assembly GCA_030426345.1 of Bacteroidia bacterium. Classification (GTDB taxonomy): domain Bacteria; phylum Bacteroidota; class Bacteroidia; order Cytophagales; family Cyclobacteriaceae; genus JAAUQL01. The sequence goes on along the minus strand of JAUHYU010000013.1, from coordinate 46,124 downwards.
CAGAGCTTATAACAGTAATTAGTACTCAAATTCCTCTTATCGCCCCAGCAATTGTTTTAACATTGAATAAGCACTTAAAGAAATATAAAAATTGGGTGTTTTGGCTATATCCAGCTGTTATTGGCTTAGGGTTATTAAATGTATTTCTGGCTAAAGACCCTTTAGCTGCTGGACTTCCAATGATTATGTTAGTATTTCCTTTTTGTATAATCTATGCGATAGTTGTTTTATTTTTTAATAAGAAGTCTTCGTCAGAAAAGTAATTAACCTTAAAATAAAAGTCTGCTAGATGTATGAAAATACTACCCAAAACAACACCCATAAACAATACGGGTTTCGGGCTTAATCGAAAGGTTTGTGTATTTTTATGAAGTCTACAAAATCTTTTGGGTTTCGCTTTTAAGCGGGACAAAGAAAAAAACAAAAAGATTTTGCTATGTGAGTGGCGGAAAGCAAATACTAGTTTGCTCCAGTACTGTTCATCGCTGAAGCGTTGTGCTTCATATGAAGCACACTATCAAACAAAGTAACATAATGAGCAAGACATTTTTTCATCAAAGAATTATGACCATAAACTTTATATTCTTTTTACTAATCGGCTTACTTTCTTGCAAGAACACCAACGAAAACAAGGAAACTAAAGAAGAAATAGAGACACAAACTAACCTTGGGAGAACAACAGATACCTTTCAATTCAAAAACGGAATTATTTCATTTTTTGAAGATAGTAAAGGAAATTATTGGTTTGGAACGAAGAAAAATGGTGTTTGCAAATTTGATGGAAATAATTACACTTATTTTACAGAAACAGATGGATTACCCTACAATCAAGTTCAAGATATCCAGGAAGATAAAAACGGAAATATACTTATGCAAACAGGCAGTGGAATTTGCCTTTTTGATGGATTGAAATTCACTAATTTTGAAATGAATGATGAATGGGATGGATTGAAAAACAAAGAAAATTTCAATACTCCTTCTTCTGCAAAATGGAAAATCAGTCCAAATTACCTATACTTTCAGGCAAGAAATAATGGTATCATAAGATATGACGGTACAAAACTTGACTACTTAGCCATTCCAATACCGAATGGCGACAATATATATGAAAGAGACGATATTCCGCCTATGGTTTATTTGCCGTTTACAAGAATTTATACTGACAAAGACGATAAAGTCTGGATAGGAACTTTTAACAGAGGTGTTGTTGGGTTTGACGGAAAGGATTTCACCTATTTTAATCCCAATAAATTTGGTTCTGGAACAACTCGTAGTCTTTTTCAAGATAAAGATGGAAACTATTGGTTTGGTGCCAATGGTGGTGGTGTTTATTTTTATGATGGCAAGGATATGAAGAATTTTTCTGCAGAAAAAAAACTTGATAATCCAAACTATCTTACTTCGTTGACGACTGGTAACTTATCACAAGTGTGGGCAATACAACAAGATAATAAAGACAGAATGTGGTTTGGAACAGTTAATTCGGGGGTTTGGGTTTATGATGGAAGCAACATGATTAATTATACTTCAAAGGACGGATTACACGAAAATTCAATTGAAATTATTTATAAAGATAGTAAAGGAGAATTATGGTTTTGCTCGGGGATGAATACAGCTGGATACATTTATAAATTTAATGGGAAAACTTTTGAGAAATTTGATGGTTTTTAAATTTGGAAATAAAATACGACCGCAGGACAAAGTGTAAATGCAATGTGGGTTTTAGCGGGGTAATTCAACCACAGTTCTTCGTTGCAACACCGCCAATATGCCTTTGATGATTGGCATAAAAAAAGAAGATATGAATAAATGAATTGGTTCAGTGTGGTATTGAAAGTGAAGTGTTTCAAAGTCCCGCACTACACATGGCCGTAACCGTTAGCCACAAGCAGAAAGGGCAATGCGAATAGCTTTGACCATATTGATAGGAGTACACGGAATTATCCATTTATTCGGATTTTTCAAAGCATTCGGCATATCTGAATTTAATGCGATTTCACAACCGATTTCAAAAACTTACGGAATATTTTGGTTCTTGACCTTTCTACTTTTTGCCATTACAATCATTTTAATACTTGTTCATCTGGATTATTGGTGGTTAAGTGGTTTTTTGGCTGTGATTATTTCACAGGTATTGATTTTTAACTATTGGTCTGATGCAAAATTTGGTACAATAGCAAACGTAATTATTCTATTAGCGACAATTATTGGATATTCAAGTTTCAACTTTAAGCACAAAATCAAAGGAGAAAGAATCACTCTATTCGAAAATTCGCAACTCAAAAACCAAGAAATTGTTACCGAAAAAGCATTGATTGATTTACCACCAATTGTTCAAAAATGGTTGACCAATAGCGGGATAATCGGTAAACAATTGGTTTCCAACGTACATTTAGTTCAAGAACTTCAGCTCAAACTAAAACCTGAACAAACAAGTTGGAACAATGGTACGGCGGAGCAATATTTTACTATTCAACCGCCAGCGTTCAATTGGAATATCAATACTGAAATGAACTCAATATTGAGTGTAGTAGGTAGAGACAAATTTGAAGATGGTAAAGGCGAGATGATAATTAAACTTCTTTCGCTTATTCCAGTTGCAAATGCAAAAAATGACGAAAAGGCAAATCAAGCCACATTGCAACGATATTTGGCAGAAATCGTTTGGTTTCCTTCAGCTTCTTTGAGCCAATATATAAACTGGGAGACTATAGGCGATCATTCTGCCAGAGCAATAATGGAATATAAAGGAACTAAAGGTTCAGGCGAATTTCATTTTGACGAAAACGGAAATTTTGAAAAATTTGTAGCAATGCGTTATAAAGATTCAAATGATGCCGAACCTACCGAATGGACTGTAACCGCCACCAAAACCAGAGAAAGGAATGGAATAAAAATACCTATTGAGTGCGAAGCAAGTTGGAAATTGAAGAATGGTAAATGGACTTGGTTAAGATTGAAAATAATGGACATTCAATACAACATAAAAGAAATGCCAGATGGCTAATTTATAGATAAAATAGGTCAAATATGAATGAAATCAAGGTTTTTAGCTCTTATCATACTGTGTGCTTCACCGAAAGGTTAATGCTTCGAAATCGCCTATTTTTCATATACTGACTGTTAGCAGTATTCCACCATAATAATTCCCTGCACTTTTTTCATACCAAGGCTTCCGGTTTCTTCTATAAGATGCAAATTGGTGTGATGTTGAGCAAACAGCAAAGTGGCGGTTTCAGATAGGTAAACATTAACACAAACCTTAGTCAGCTGCCAAGCTGACTAAGGTTTGTGTTTTGTTTTTTTGAGCCTTGATGTTTGTTTGTGCTTTGTTATTTGCAATTTGGATATTATTTTTATTCACTACTGCCATATGACAAATCCATTGTTCAACACCCTTTTTATCATGTTTTTTGTTGGCCTTTATATTGGCTGCAACAGCCCAAAACCTGATAACACTCTAAAACCAAATCGGCCAAATGTCGTCCTCATTCTCACCGATGACCAAGGATGGGGGGATTTGGGGATTCATGGAAATGAGAGGCTTTCTACCCCAAATATCGATCAGATGGCAGCAAGGGGTATTCAGTTTGATCGGTTCTATGTCAGTCCGCTTTGCGCGCCAACCCGAGCCAGTTTGCTGACAGGAAGGTATTACCTTCGAACAGGCACATCATGGGTAAGCAAAGGTCTGGAAAATATGAACCCAAGCGAAATTACACTCGGAGAAATTTTCCAGTCGCAGGGTTACAAAACCGGCTGTTTTGGCAAGTGGCATAATGGCGCACATTATCCTCAGCATCCCAACCAGCAGGGGTTTGAGGAGTTTGTTGGCTTCTGCGCTGGGCATTGGAACAACTATTTTTCTACCACACTCGAACACAACGGTGAGCCATTTCCTACCGATGGATATATCACAGATGTATTGACAAGGGAGGCCATTAATTTTATTGAGAAAAATAAGGACGATCCTTTTTTCTGCTACATTCCTTTCAATGCACCGCACGGGCCGTTTCAGGTGCCGGATCAGTATTTTGACAAATACAAAAAGTTGGGTTTTAATGATAAGGATGCCGCAGTCTATGGTATGTGTGAAAATATTGATGATAATGTGGGTAAAATCCATGAAAAGCTGAAGGAGCTTCAATTGGAGGAAAACACGATCGTGATTTTCATGACGGACAACGGGCCGAATGGACAACGTTTCAATGGCGGTATGCGTGGTGTGAAAGGAAGCATTCACGAAGGAGGCGTGCGTGTGCCTTGCTTCATCAATTGGGAGGGTAAAATCCCTCAAAAATCCATATCCCAGATCGCTGGCCATATTGACATTTTGCCAACATTGGTGAGCTTGTGCAATCTCGACCCTCCCGAAACCCTGCCATTGGATGGTAGGGATTTGAGCCCCTTGATTCATGGAGATTCAATGGCTTTTCCACAGCGATTATTCTTTTCGAAAAAGTCAAGAGAAGTGATCATTCCGGATGGTGCCACTCGATCTGATCAATATAGAATGGTGATAGAAAATGGCGACACCATGCTGTTTGATATGCAAAATGATCCAGGCCAAAAGCATGATATTTCCATGAAAAACAAAGAAATGATGCGATCATTGGCGACCGCTTATGGTAATTGGATTGATGGTGTAACCAAAGATTATAAGCCGGATGATGCAATTCAAATTGGTTTTGATGCTGAAAAAAACACATATTTGCCGGCGCATGAGTCTGGGTTTTCGGGTGATATAAGATTTAAGGAAGGGCATGGCTGGGCGCATGACTGGCTGGTCAATTGGGTAAATACTTCGGATTCTATTTATTGGGATGTGGTGGTAGATCAGCCCACGGAGTATAGGTTGCACTTGTTGTACAGTTGCCCGAAAGAAAATTTAGGGGCCGATCTGGAGGTTAGTACTTTAGGTTCCAGTGCGCATGGGCAAATTCAAAAGGCGTATGATCCTGAGTACCTGCCTAGCCCTGACAGGATAAAACGCATAGAAGTATATGAAAAACCATGGGCCAAACTGGATCTGGGAAAACTGGCAGTACTAAAAGGAAACCAAAGGATTGTTTTGAGGGCCGGACAAATTTCCAATGGAGCAGTAGGGGAGGTAAAAGGGCTAGAACTGGTTAAAATTGTATCAAATTAAAAATGAAAAATATGTATTTGTATAAAGGCAAAACAGTGTTGGTCGTACTATTGAGTGTTGTGGTATTTTTTGGTTGCCAACCGAAAAAGGATAAAGAACAATCTATTGCTCCTGCCAAAGGTACTTTTGGTTATGATGCCGAATTTTTATCCAAACATCAGGAAACCATACTGCTCAAGGATGGTGATGCTCAGTTGGCCATTTGCCCGGCATATCAAGGCCGGGTAATGACGAGCAGTTCGGGTGGAGAAGCCGGGTTGAGCTACGGCTGGCTCAATTATGATTTGATTGAATCTGGGGAAAACCTTCCGCACATCAATCCTGTCGGCGGTGAAGATCGATTTTGGCTTGGACCGGAAGGAGGACAATTTTCCATTTATTTCAAACCGGGGAGCGAGTTTGTTTTTGATGATTGGCAAACGCCGGCAGTTATTGATTCTGAACCTTTTGATGTTGTTTCAAAAAATAATAAGGAAGTAGTTTTTGAAAAGGAATTTGAAATTGAGAATTATAGTGGTACAGGCTTTAATATAAAAGTAGATCGTAAAATCCGTCTTTTATCCATGAAAGAAGTGGCTGGTCAGTTGGGGCTTGATCTGTCGAAAGACTTGAACATGGTTGCCTATCAATCTGAAAATACGATTACAAATACGGGTCAAAATCCATGGGACAAAGAAACAGGCGCGTTGTCCATTTGGATTCTTGGGATGTACAATCCATCTCCTGAGACTAAGATCATCATTCCTTTTGTCGAAGGAGATGAGTCAGAACTTGGCCCGACTGTCAATGACACCTATTTTGGTAAGGTTCCAGAAGACAGGCTGATCATTGGCGATGGCGTTCTGTTTTTTAGTGGCGATGGCAAATACCGCAGCAAGATTGGGTTGAACCCAAAAAGGGCTTTGCCATTTATGGGAAGCTATGATGCCAAAAATGAAGTGTTGACCCTTGTACATTTTTCAAAGCCTGAGGGCGTCACAGACTATGTGAATTCCATGTGGGAACTGCAGGAAGCACCTTTTGCCGGTGACGCTGCAAATTCTTACAATGATGGCCCGGTTGACGGAAAAGCTATGGGGCCGTTTTATGAGTTGGAGAGTTCTTCTCCTGCCGCGTTTCTAAAGCCTCAAAAATCCATGACCCACACACATACTACCCTGCACATTCAAGGTTCTGTAAAGGAATTGGAGCCTATCATACAAAAAGTTTTAAATACCGATTTAAAAGATTTAGATGCAGTATTATAATTGTATAGCTATGAAAATGATAAATTTTTTTTACCTTAAAGTGTATTTTGTGACTATTGATGTCCATGGGTTTTGTAGAGTTTTATAATGCATCTGATTCATTTATTTGGGATAAATTTAGAGAGGGGAACCCTAATGCATTTGAAATAATATACGAAAGGCATATTGGTGTTTTGGCTAACTACGGCAAGAGGATGTGCGAGGATCCTGAAATGGTAAAAGATGCTATTCAGGACATGTTCGTTGATTTATGGAAAAGTAGGAATAACCTAAATAAAACGGATTCCATTAAATTTTATTTACTAAAAGCCTATCGTCGAAACCTCATAAAGAAAATCATAGCTGCAAAAAAAATACAATCTCATTCATCGGAAGGTGAAATTTACAACGGGGGGTTTACGCTTTCCCATGAACTTTCCATCATCCATGCGGAAATGGAGCAAGCAAAAATAAATCAACTCAATCAACAGCTTGAAGAGCTTCCACCACGCCAAAAGGAAGCCTTATTTTTGCGCTTCTATGGTGGCTTGAATTGTACAGAAATTTCAGAGTTCATGGAAATAAGTCATCAATCTGTCCTTAATATGGTTTACAGGGCTCTGGAAACTTTGAGAAAAACCATGGGTTTTAAGGCCTTTTTGCTGCTTTCCGTTTGGGGATATTTGGTATAACGAAAAAACACACTTATTTTTTCTGTTTCGAAGGGTATATTTTCAATTCTCTCTTCCTTATCAATAAAAGCATACTTCAATTATTGATACATGGATTTTGAAAAATATGAGTTGGGTGACTTCATCATGGATGAATCCTTTCACAAATGGGTGAAAAATCCATCAACAGAAGATGGGGAGTTTTGGGAGGGATATTTAAAAAATCACCCTGATCAGCAAGCTGATGTCGAGGAGGCCAAAAAAATAATACAGATGATTTCGTTTCAAGATAAGTCTTTCAATAAAGAAGAAGTCTCAAAGCTGTGGGATGAAATTCAAATGGAGGCAAAGCATGGAAAATCCATGGATTCCAACAAATTTAATCCATGGAAGTTGCTTAAAGTCGCAGCAGTATTGGTTCCATTTATTATAGCAGCGGTGCTTTTTGTTTTTTACCGACAGGCAACAGAGCCACAGCCAAAATTAGCTCATCAGATCATCGAAAAAACAATTCCAAGGGGCCAGAAGCTGACAGTTTTTCTCTCGGATGGTTCTAAAGTTATCCTCAATTCGGAAAGTAGCATCAAGTATGCTAAACCATTTGGAAAAAATCAACGCATTGTGGAATTGGAAGGGGAAGCATTTTTTCATGTGACACCGGATAAGGCCAGACCATTTGTCGTGAAGACAGTAACCATGAAAACAAAAGTCGTTGGCACTTCATTTAACATAAAAGCATATTCTACAGATAACACAATTAGTGTGGCGGTAAGATCAGGACAGGTATTGGTAGAGGACATAAGCCAAAAATCCTCTGAAAAGCCTCCAAAATCCATGATGTTGTCGCATTCAGAAATGGCTACATATTCGCTAGAGACTCATGAAATATCTGTTTCTGGTTATGATCCAAAGGAAGTATTGGGGTGGAGTGATGGTACGCTGTATTTCGATGGCGCTCACATGGACGAATTTATATCAAAGATCGAACGATGGTATGGTGTGGAAGTTCAGGTAAAGCGGAAAGAGACCATCAAAAAAGGAATAGTGGGTGAATTCCATGACCAATCTCTGGAAGAAATACTAATGGGTATCCATGAGTCGTGTGAGTTTGATTATGAGATTCATGGGGATAAAGTAATAATAAAGTGATCAAAATGCATCAAATAACCATGAAGCCAAATTCATCCTAAAAGGGCCGGCACAAGGCCGGCCATCCTATTCTCAGAAGGGTTTCATTCATTGGCGTGATACAGCCCTTTTGAGGATTTCAATTGTGTTAAACCTAAATGTTCAACAAAACATGTTAAAATTATGAGATTATTACTACTTAGACAAATTGTGACCATGTCAAAATTTGCATTTTATGCTGTTGTACTACAGTGCATGTTTGCCGGCCTGCTGATTGCAGAAGATGCCGCTAGTCAGAGTACAAGTATCGATGAGATCTTTTTGAGTGTTCAATTGGAAAATGCCTCTCTAAAAGAAGTTTTTTCGGAATTGGAAGCCAAAACCGATTTCAATTTTAGTTACAACCAGGGAGTTATCAATTTGAATGAAAAAGTTTCTCCCATAGCTACCAAAGGATCTCTGGGAGATATTTTGCGGAATCTCGCCAAAGACACCAAACTAAATTTTAAACGAATTGATGACAATATTTTCGTTAGTAAAAGGAAAATGCTTCAATCGTCAGTTACTGAAATTGTGAGTTCCAATATTAGTCTGCAGACAAGGGAAATTTCAGGCTATGTTACTTCAGATGATGATGAAGAAGGCCTTCCCGGGGTAAACGTGATCGTGAAGGGCACAAGTCAAGGTACGGTTACTGATGTACAAGGCAATTACACCTTACAGGTGCCAGAGGATGGTGCTGTTTTGGTTTTTAGCTCAGTTGGTTTCATAGAAAATGAAGAGACAGTAGGCAACAGATCTGTCATAAATATTATCCTAACAGCGGATGTAACAGCCTTGGATGAAATCGTGGTTGTCGGCTATGGAACTCAAAAGAAAAGTGATCTTACCGGTGCTATTTCGAGTGCTGATATGGAATCTATGGACACTCAGCCAAATGTATCTTTCTTAGAGGGATTACAAGGAACTGTCCCTGGGCTCAACGTTGGCCAGGTAGATGTGGCAGGTGAGAGCCCTACTCTTTCCATTAGAGGGCGTACATCGATCTCCGGTGAACAGGATCCGTTAATTGTTTTGGATGGAGTAATTTATCGCGGTGCCTTGGTTGATATCAATCCAGGAAATATAAAGTCCATTGACGTACTGAAGGATGCAAGTGCTTCTGCAATTTATGGCTCACAGGCCGCAAACGGTGTAGTGTTGATCACAACAAATTCTGGAAATCAAGCAGATGGAAAACCAATTATTAATTACTCCGGCATGTACTCATTCCAAAGACCTAATCACGAACTTCGGGCCGAGGTAAATCAGGACAAATTTATGTTGAAAATCGAACATTCGGATATACTGCAAAGCAGAATTCCTTCATCTGGCTATTTAGATAGAAATCCAGATTGGGATGAAACTACTAACTTTAAAACCAGTCATGAAATCAGACAATTTAATGCAGGGAGATCTTTTGACTGGTATGACCACATCGCAAGAGATAATCCGTTCACGGTAAGTCATAACATATCCCTCTCCAATTCAACAAAAAACAATAATTATTATGCGGCAATTGGTTATACAGATCAAAGTGGCTATATGATTGATGAATCCTATAAGCGGATTAATGGAAGGATAAACCTTTTTACTACGGTCACCAAATGGCTGGATATCGACATTCAAACTTTTCTAACGACCAGTGACTACGGCCCTCAAACATATAATACCAATGATAGATACATTGAACCGTTTGCCACTCCCTATAATGAGGATGGCGAATTGGAATTACGACCTTACGGGAATCCTGTCAATCCGATCATAGAGGCTACTGCAATTGTTGATGACAAACGACTTACATTAAATGGAAATATTACCGGCACGGTTTACTTGCCTCTTGAAGGATTAAAATATCAGTTGAGATTCGGAAACAATTACATTCAATCGGATAACAATTATTTTGGTTCGTTTGACGCCAATTTCACAGGTCTTGGATATAAGGAGAATGAGAATCAATATACCTATAGCCTCGACAACATACTAACCTACAGTAAGGAGTTTAAAGGCATTCATCAGATCGATGCGACACTTCTGTACGGGATGGAAGAAAGGAATAATCGCTTTACGCGAGCTGAAGGTTCCAATTTCGCCAATTACGCTCTTGGCTTCGATCGGCTTCAGGCAGCAGCAGCAGATCAGCAAAGAGTATCTTCTGGAGGATGGAAAGAATCAAGTACCTACGGCATGGCTAGAATTTCATACAAGCTACTCAACCGCTACTTGATCAATGGAACAATTAGAAGAGACGGGTTTTCCGGGTTTAGTGAAAATAACAAGTATGGTAATTTCCCATCTGTGGCTGTAGGTTGGGTTCTGTCAGAAGAATCATTTTTAGGAAATGCCCCAAACTGGGTTAATTGGCTCAAATTGAGAGGATCTTATGGAACCACAGGTAACAGAACCATTGGCCGTTATCAAACACTAGCTGAAGTGTCTGGAGAATTTGGATATGTTTCGGCCGATGAATCTTCGCTATATACCCAATGGATCAGTGGGCTGGAAAGTCCAGACTTAAAATGGGAAAAAACTACTGGCATTAATTTAGGATTCGATTTTCGATTGCTTAAAGAAAGACTAAACGGATCAATCGAATACTACAATAGCAATACAACTGACCTGCTCTATAATGTGGATATTCCAGGAATTAACCGATTTGAAATATTCCCCGATAACTTGGGTGAAATACATAATGAAGGACTTGAAATTCTGCTATCTTCAGTAAATATTAAAAAGAATGGATTTACATGGTCATCAGATCTGACCTTTTCGCGAAACAGGAACAAAATTAAGTCTTTGCTTGGTTTCGATATTGATGGGGATGGAAACGAGGACGATTTGACTTCTGAAGGATTGTTTATAGGAGAATCACTAGGTGTGATTTATGACTTTCAAATAGATGGCATATGGCAATTGGATGATGAAATCCCCAGCGGCTATGAGTTTGGATCGTATAAAGTACTCGATCTCAATGATGATGGTGTACGCGACGGGGATGACAGAACCATTGTTGGTAATGACTTACCGGCCTATAGGTGGGGTCTCAATAATGTATTGAGCTATAATAATTGGACATTAAGATTTTTTATAAACTCTATTCAGGGAGGAAATGAAAGATATTTGGGTGAAGATACCATGTACGATTTTGATATTTTTAATAATGAAACACACTTTAATGCTTCGTTTCCAAATAATATCGAATATTGGACACCGGAAAATCCTGATGCAAAATACCAACGGCCTGGTATAAAAGGTTCTGGTGGAATAGCCGGTACACGATACTCTCCTAGGAGTTTTGTTCGATTGCGGGATATTTCCCTTGCCTATAATTTTGATGTAGATAAACTGAAATTTATTGAAAACCTCAGAATTACATTAAGCGGAAGAAACCTTATTACCATAACAAACTGGGAAGGTTGGGATCCAGAAACCGGAGAGGGCATCACTAAAAGTGGTAGACCTGTTATGGAAAGTTATTCATTAGGATTAAATGTCACATTTTAAATTGTAGGATCATGAATTCAATAAATAAAATAAATATAAAAAGAATCCAGAAGGCATATAGGACACTTTTGTTGGGAGTATTCATATGCCTTATTTTAGCATCTTGCAATGAAGAAAAATTTCTGGAAACCGAACCAATAGATTTTTACTCTCCAAGCAATTCCTATGTGACGGCAGCGGACTATGACGCAGCCGTGGCAAGAATGTATAAAGAGGTAAGGGACGGATTCTTCTCAAGTGATAGCGAAAATGAGTTTCCATCAGCTGGAATGCAGGCGACTGATCTCTTTCATTTGCACAAGAATATCGGATTTAGTTCAGATATGTCATCCGTCTTATTTCCCACCAACAGCAGTATGGTTTATGAAGCGCTTTGGAGACCTGCCTACCAAATTATTTTTGATGCCAATGCGATCATCGAAAGGGCAAATTCTGAGGACAATGAATTGAAGGAAGAGGAAAAGAACTTGTTTACTGCAGAAGCAAAGTTTTTTCGGGGGTATTTTTATAAAATGCTGGCTAATCTATATGGAGGTGTTCCAATTGTTTTAGAAGAAACAAAATCACCCATAAGAGATTTTACTAAGGCCGCTAGAGAAGCAGTTTATCAACAGGCGGCCGCTGATTTGAAAGATGCTTCTGAAGTCTTAGGTGAAATTCATGAGGTAGCTGATCACAGGTTAAACCGGCTAGCAGCACTTCATGTGTTGTCAGAGGTGTACATCTCATTGGGTCAATGGCAGGATGCGATAGATGCTGCTTCAGCCGTAATCGATGATCCGAATACGGCCCTGATGACCGAACGTTTTGGCTCAAGAAAAGATGAAAAGTTTCTGATACCCCAATATGATACAGATGTATATTGGGATTTGTTTAGACAAGGAAATCAAAATCGTTCTTCAGGAAACAATGAGGCAATCTGGGTGCTGCAGTTTGCTTGGCAAGTCACTGGTGGCGGTTCAACTAGAGATGGTGGAGGAGGCCCTGAGTTGGAACGAACATTTGCTCCGAGAGCCTGGCAGGCTAAAATCGCAAACAATGATGGTTCGAGCAGCACCTTAGTGCCAAATCCTAATGCCTATACAGCAGGTCGAAGTTCGGGGTTTATAAGACCAACTTATTACTTCTTTGAAACGCTTTGGCAGAAAAGCGGATACGATCAGGATATTAGAAACTCTGATGCCAATATCGTACGGGATTTTATAGTGAGAAATCCGGATAGCGACCATAATGGAAAATGGATTTTTAAGGATAATTTACCAATTAGCATGGCAAGTTTGAACGATACAACCCGAAATATGTATCCATGGATTACAAAAACCTCAACACCCGGAAAACAACCGCCAGAGGCTTTTCTGGAAAACCCAATAGTTGAAGGAGGGCTTTCATTCAGTCATGTGGCCTTCAGAGATGTATATGCAATTCGTTTAGCAGAGACTTACCTTCTCCGTGCGGAAGCCTACCTTGGGGCTGGTGATGAACAAATGGCTGCCAATGATATCAATGTGGTTAGAAGCAGGGCTCAAGCCCCCGCAGTAGATCCTGCTGACGTGGATATTGATTATCTGCTTGATGAAAGAGCTAGAGAATTGTATCTTGAGGAATTTAGACTGCTAACACTAACACGCTTAGGTATGTTAGTGGAAACAACACGAAAAAACAATCCTCATGATGGGGATACCTATCATGACCACAATAATTTATGGCCAATTCCTTTTAGCGAAATAGAAAAAAACATTGAGGCAGAATTAAAACAAAATCCTGGCTATTAAATCAGGTATTAAGGTCATGATTAGATTAGGCTGTCTCAATAATAAGAATGAGACAGCCTTTTTTGTGCAATTGTCTAGTTGTTTATTAATGATAACTTAGCCATTTTTAGGAAATTAAAAAATAATCACGATTCTGATGTGATATTGATGGTAAGATGGAGGTAAATAAGGCCAGTATTGACAATTTGGTAAAACGGATAGCGAAATCTGACGAGTCTGCATTTAAAGAATTGTTCAATCGTTATTATCCAAGATTACTGAATTATACTTTTGTTATTGTCAAAAACCATGAGTCCGCAGAAGATATTGTGATAGAAGTTCTTCATTCTATTTGGGAAAAAAGAATGAAATTGAGTCATATTGATAGATTTGAGAACTTCTTGTATGTCTGCACTAAAAATAAAACTCTTGATTATCACAGACGAAACTCCAAAATGCTCAATGCCAGTTTTGGGGAGTCTCACTATGAAGAGTTTATTACTCACCAAAATCCGGAACAGCGCCTACTCAATAAGGAATTGATGGAGGTTATAGATCAAGCAGTTTTAAATCTTCCCGAAAAAACGAGATTAGTTTATCGACTAATAAAAGAAGACGGGCTGAAATACCAAGAAGTCGCGGATCTTTTAGGGGTGTCTGTAAAAACCATAAACAATCAGTTGTTAAGTGCCATGAAATCCATAAGATCAAACGTGACGAATTACTTTTCTAATGACCGTCGGAGTCCCGGATTCATGATCTTACGAAGCTTTTTATTTTTCTTGTGAACCATTAATGGGTGTTTTTTTGAAAAGTACAATATTATTCCAAAGGTGAATAGGTACTTTTTGCATCCGCTTCGTCCTTATACTGAAATTATCTAAAAACTATTTATAATTGGAACATCCAAATATAGACAATGTCATTTTGGCCTTTTTGCAAGGAGATGCCACCACCAATGAGATTGAAATACTCAGAGAATGGATGAATGAAAATCCAGATCACAAAGCCATTTTTGAATCAATAAAAAGTTATTGGGAATCCAGCCAGTTGAAGGTGGAGTCTAAGGATGTTGAAAGCGCATATGCCAAGTTAAAGTCGAGATCAAAAGGAAACTTAGCTGAAAAAGGGGTCAAAATCCATGAAATTAGCAGAGCCCGGAAATCCAACTGGGGCAAGGTCGCAGCAATTTTTATAGTTTTCTTTACGTTTGCCGGTCTGTTGTACTTTATGAATAATCCAGGTGAACAAGTACAACAAGTAGAGTTGGCCCATGAAATGGTGAAGGAAAACCCAAAAGGACAAAAGCTCACGGTCTATCTTCCGGATGGCTCTAAGGTCATATTGAATTCACAAAGTAAGATCAAATATAAAACTTCATACGAAGGCAATGAAAGGCTGGTTCAATTAGAAGGAGAAGCATTTTTTGAGGTAAAGAAAGATTCGTTGAATCCATTCCGAGTTATTGCCAATGGAGTTTCTACAACGGCACTTGGTACAAGTTTTAATGTTAATAGTAAAAACAACCGTATAGAGGTTGCGCTAGTTACCGGGCAGGTAAAAGTAGAGGAAACCAATGGGCAATTTGTTATTTTAAATCCTGGCAAGGCTGCTGTCATGGATCGGAAGGGCATTTTGGAAATTAAGGAATTTGACTACATGAATAAAGTTGGTTGGAAGGATGGAACTCTAGTATTTAATGATAATTCGTTGAAAGAGATCATTGTGAAATTAGAAGATTGGTATGGAGTTGAGTTCGTCACATCCGACGTATTAGAGAATAGTTTCCATTATAGTGGAAATTTTAAAAATGAAACCCTGGAAGATGTTTTGAATGGAATTTCTTTTGTCCACAATTTCGAATTCAAAATAAAGGGAGATACTGTAGAAATATATGCTGATAATAAAAACGAGATGCCTATGTAAAAATCTAAAAGCCTAAAAAAAGCCTATGGATGTTACAGCATCACATAGGCCGAAAACGAAACATTTTCTTTTAATAAAACACTCTAAATTATGAATTTTAAATTACTACGTCAAATCATATTTAAGATGTCTAAAGGAACGCTTCAAGCCCTGATCATTAATTGCATGCTAATAGGTGCCCTATATGCAAGTGATTTAAATGCGCAGCAAATAAAAAGTGTGAAAGATGTCGCAATCAAACTGAAGATCGATGATGCAGATTTAGCGCATGTCCTTCGGAATATAGAAAACAAGACCAATTACGAATTTTCCTATAAAAAGGAAGATTTGGATCCTAATTTTCGTTTTTCAGGAAATTATATTAAAGGTAGCGTCGCTGATGTGTTGTTGGAAATATCTAAGCAAACTGACCTTAAATTTAGGCAGGTAAACAACAATATACACATCACAAAAAGAAAGTCTGATGTTAAGCAACCTGAGTCGATCGAAGTTATCATTCAGGGAATTACCATTACTGGTAAGGTGAGTTCATCAGAAGATAATGAAGGACTTCCTGGGGTAAACGTAATCGTAAAAGGCACCACTCAAGGGACTGTTACGGATGTTATGGGAAATTATGCGTTGGAAGTTCCTAGCAAAGAAACAGTATTGGTTTTTAGCTCAGTCGGCTATCTCAAAGAAGAAGTTGTCGTAGGCAATCAAACCCTTATTAATTTTTCATTGTCTCCGGATGTTACCTCATTAAATGAAGTTGTGGTTACGGCTCTTGGAATTTCCAGAGAAAAAATGTCACTCGGATATTCTATTGAAGAAGTGGATGGGGAGGATTTGAAAAACACGCCCCAGGAAAATGTTCTGAATTCGCTTTCTGGAAAAGTAGCAGGTGTTGCCATTTCCCAAATGGATGGATTGGTTGGATCATCTGTAAGTATGGTCATTCGGGGAGCATCATCTCTCAATTCAGACAACCAACCGTTGTTTGTGATTGATGGTGTGCCAGTAGCCAACAGCTTAAACAACTTTTACAAAGGAGCAGACATGGGGAATCCAATATCAGATATGAATACTGATGATATTGAAAGTGTTTCAGTGCTTAAAGGGCCTAGTGCAGCGGCTTTGTACGGCTCCAGAGCAGGAAATGGAGTAGTCCTTATAACTACCAAATCAGGAAGCAGTGCTAAAAAGGGACTTGGCGTTGACTTAAATTCTGCCGTGACTTTTGATATGCCATATAATTATATCGACTATCAGACGGAATTTGGACCAGGAAAAGCTGGTGCTCATGTATTTGAAGAAGCGGAAAATGAAAACTGGGGTCCAAGACTGGATGCCGGGGAGGAATGGATACAATGGAATACAAATGGAGAAAAGGCACCTTTAGTATCTTATGATAACAGGTTAACTGATTTTTACCAGACTGGAATTACGTTTACGAACAATGTTTCTTTAAATGGAAATAACGAAGATGGAGATTTTAGACTGTCTATCGGTGACATGAGAAATACTGGCATTGTTCCCAATACCGACCTTAGAAGACAAACAGTAAATCTCAACGGATCCTATAAACTTGCTCCTAATTTTAGAGTACAGGCAAGCATGGGCTTGATTGAATCTGGTTCTGACAATCGACCTGTCGTGGATGCAGGAAGAAATACTGTGGTAAGAAGTGTATATGAAATGTCTGCCCATGTAAATATTGATGATCTCAAAGATTATTGGATACCAGGTTTTGAGGATCTTGAGCAATTAAAATATAAGCATAAGCAGAACAACCCTTACTTTTTGTCCTATGAAAACACAATAGGATTCCAAAGGGATAGGACTGTAGCCAAGTTGCAATTTGACTGGGATATCATGGACGGTTTGACCCTTACAGGTCGACATACAAGGGATGGATATACCGAAAATAGAGAAGCAAAACATGCATTTAGTACCTATGGACAATGGGAAGGTGGCTACGAGACAGGAACAATATATAAAAAGGAGAGTAATTACGATCTGATGTTGTCCTATAACAAAAATTATAATGAAATATGGGATATTAGTGCCATGGTTGGGGGAAATACCAGATATAACTATGGTAAATCCATAAGCAACGAAGCTTCATCATTAGTGATTCCTGCTCTATATACTATTTCCAATGCTGTTCCTGGAACAGTTGGCTACAGTAGTTTTTGGAATGAGAAAAGGGTCAACAGTATATATGGTATGGCATCTATTGGTTTTAACAATATGATTTACCTTGATCTGACCGCCAGAAATGATTGGTCTAGTACATTACCTGAGGAAAACAACTCTTATTTTTATCCATCTGCTTCATTGAGTGTGCTGCTTTCTGAAATGCTTGATATGCCCGAGTGGTTTACTTTTGCTAAGCTTAGGGGAGGTTGGGCTCAAGTTGGTAACGATGTAGATCCATATCAATTGGAACAATATTTTTCTACATACGAAGATTGGGGCACTGCCAAGCAAATGTACATGGGAGGGGTATTGAGAAATACAAGCCTAATCCCTGAAATCGCCACTTCTCAAGAGGTTGGGTTTGATTTGAAATTTTTGAATAACAGAATTGGCTTAGAAGCTACTTACTACAATGTTCAGAATGAAAATCAGGTATTGAATATTGGTTTGCCGATCGAGTCTGGTGCGAGTAGCAAACAGATTAATGCAGGACTTATCGAAAGCAAAGGTTGGGAGTTGGGAGTTATTACTACCCCAGTTCTTACCAAAGATTTTAGATGGGATTTGAACTTTAATATCTCCAGAAACAGAACTTCAATAAAAGAGCTTGCTGATGGAATAGAATACTTTCAGTTTGGAAGTGAAGGAACTGCTTTCGTCCGTACGTACGTAGGCGAAACCATAGGTGATATATATCAAAAACCGTTACTTACTGTTCAGGATGAAGCATCTCAGTATTATGGGTATCCGATTATATCAAATGGAGGGGTAATTCATGAAGACAACGATCCAGCCCATATGGAAAAGATAGGTAATTTCAACCCTGATTTCATTATGGGAATTCAGCCGACTTTTACTTATAAGTCGTTCTCTTTATATGCCAACCTAGATTGGAGACAAGGTGGAGAGTTCTATTCAAGAACAATGGTTTTCTTAAGCAATAACGGTCAGTTAGAAAGCACGTTTTCTGGAGCTGACTATGATCCGAGTAGAAGCATAGAAGAGCAAATCAAGGAAAACCCTGAAAATTACTTTGGAGATTGGGTAGGAGGAAGAACTGGTGAATATGGAGGCTTTGCATGGGAAGATGCTTCTCTTGGTAGAGAGAATGACGCAAGTTTTCACCCTGGAGTTAGAGAAGTTGTAGATGGCAATGGTGATAAAACTTATGTTGAAAATCTTGGTGGCCCCGGTACCATCTGGCTGACACCATTTACTGCCAACAAGGAGATAGTTAGGACTATAGCTGATAATAATTTGTATAGTGCTACCTATATCAAAATTCGTGAGCTGGCTTTGGCTTATCATCTGCCCAAGTCTTTTGTTAGTAAGATTGGAATGCAGAAAGCATCGGTTTCTGTGATTGCCAAGAATATTTTTGAATGGACAGAAGCAGGTGTTGATTTTGATCCGGAAAGAGCATTTAAGGGAGGAAGTAGTTGGACGCAAGGGATTGAATATTACAATGCTCTGCCGTGGATTGGTTCTTTAGGGTTTAAATTGAATGTTGAATTTTAAATTAAAGACTGATGAAAAAATCATATATAATCATATTAATATTAGCTGTTTGGGCATTACTTCCATTACAATCATGTAATGATCTAACTGAGTTGAATGTGAGTCCAAATAGCCCACAAGAAGTTTCTTCAGCTTTTATTCTCACATACGTACAAACTCAATTTTCGAAGGCATATAATAACTTAGGTGAAGATGCCGAGAATATCTCTGGAGCGATGCAGTATACCCAACGTGGTACGGATTTCAATGCATTAAGAGTAAATAGCTACGATTGGTCTAATGAAAGTTGGAGTAACTACTATGGCTTACTGAGAAATAATGAAATAATTTATAATAAGGCAGTAGAGGATGAACACCCATTTTATGAGGGTGTTTCGCTTGTGATGAAATCTATGATCTTTGGTCTTATCACGGATTTATATGGAGATGCTCCCTATTCAGAAAGTTTACAGGCAAATGAAGACGTATATTTCCCTAAGTATGATGAGCAAAAAGATATCTATAAAGGGATACTCGAAGACCTGAAAACTGCGGATGCTCTGTTAGCAAATGTTGACGTGGGGATAAATCCAATCCCTACTGCTTCTGATGTTATTTATGCCGGAGATCCTGTGAAATGGAGAAAACTAGCCAATTCACTGAGGATGAGATATTGCATGAGATTGTACCATAAGCAATCTGACATGGATGCTATTGGCGTGAACATCGTTAGTGAGTTTAATGCTGCAAGCAGTTTTGCTTTTGAGAGCACCGATGATAATGCTGTTATGGAATTTTTGGGCATTTCGCCTAATAATTCAGCCCCAGGGGGTCCACTAAATTCAGCAAATCCAGGATATTCTAATAAGCCAAGCCAAACACTTGTTGGGAAGTTGAAGTCATTGGATGATCCTAGACTATATCGATGGGTTCGCCCAGTGCTCCGTAAATGGGATGTTAATGTAGCGTCTGAAACAGAAAAGACAGTTACTGATATGTTTGGTAGATCACAGGTTGTCATCTACACACCGACATCTACACCAGATCAAGTCGATACTTCGCTTTATGTTGGATTACCTCCGGGACTTGCAGGAAGTATTGCGCTCGATTATAATAAAGGAGAGGATGTAAATGAATATCCATCAGAAGAAAATCCATTTGTTTCATTTATCAGTGAAAATTATTATGTGGATGCCAATGAATATGTAAACGTGAAATTGATGACCTACAGCGAAGTAGAATTTATCTTGGCCGAAGCTGCTTCTCTTGGAGGGTTTAGTGTTTCAGGAAGTGCTGAAGGCCATTATAAAAATGGCATAATGGCATCTTTTGATGACTTCAATGTTGATGAAGCAGTTGGAGGTTTCGATTTCGATGGATATTATAACAATTCGGATGTGAAGTTGTCAGATGCACCCAATGAATTGGAAAGGATACTGGAGCAAAAGTGGTTGTCCCACTGGTGGGGAATTGAATCATGGTTTGATTGGAGAAGAACTGGATATCCTGATTTACAGACAGGACCTGTAGCTCTTTATGGTGATAACCTTCCTATTAGGTTTATGTATCCGTCACCAAATCAAGATCCAAAATACCTTGCAAATTATAGTGCGGCAGTTGAAAGACTTGAAGCAACACCAAATGTTCCTACCGGACAGAGCAAAGACCATCATTATTCCAAAATGTGGTTGTTGCAAGGAACAGGTAAGCCTTGGTAGTCTTGCAGTGATCAAATAAATAATGCCATGAGGGTATGGGAGCTTAGTTTTATTATTCTCCCATACCTTCATTATTTTTTAGACAATTATCAGTCATCAATCAATAAACTTCAGTAAAGGACACAAATATTTAGAGATAATACCGCTCTCTGACGAGGGTTGATTTTTAAAGAATTTAGCAACTAATTTTTATAGATTAACATGTGTAATGTTCATAGTGAGTTGATAGTAAGGTTTAGAGACGGAGAATACCAGGCCTATGAAGAACTCTATAAAAAATTCAGAAAACCGGCATTGCATTTTTGTGTTTCTATTTTGAAAGATATCGACGAATCTGAAAACATCGTTCAGGATGTTTTTTTAAAGATTTGGTATAAAAGATCATTGCTAAACCCAAATCGTAATTTTATCTCTTACCTTTTTACCATTGTTAGAAATCATGCATATGATCATCGAAAGGTGGCCTTAAAAAATGACTCCATAAATGAAAGGTTTCGTGAGATGATTCTTGATGCCCATTGTGCAGAAAAGGAAGTTAAAGAGGAGCGATTGGATAGAATTAAAGAAGCAGTTGAAAATCTATCAGCAAGAAAAAAGGAGATAATTAAGTTGAACTATGAACGAGGTATGTCATATAAAGAAATAGCTGAAAAATTAGATATAAAGCTAAATACTGTCAAAAACCAACTGGTAATTGCCAAAAAATCCATAAGGAAGGAACTCGAACAGTCCGCTTATTTGTAAAGTATTTTTAATAAATTGAGTGTAAATGTGCATGTCTTAGACGATTAGAAGTTATTAATTGCGTATTCCCTTAGCATTCTTTTCTCTTCATCGTTACATCCACCGTTGGATATCATAAAATCAAAAATATATCTACAAATATCCTTTTCAATATCATACCAATCAAACCTTTTATAATTGTCGATGATGTATTTTTTGTCTTCTCTAATATCATCACTCATCCCCAGTATTTTGGGGATTTGGGTTTGAAAGGCATACCGCAAAAATCGAATTTCAATATTATTTGGATCCATTTTTTCTGCTTTTTCAATAAGTCTGTTTGCTGTGTGAAGCATTGACCATTTTTCGAATGGATTCGATGAATATTTGGCAATATGGGCCGCGGATACTCCCTTATAAGCCACCAAAATAGCAGGGAGATTGTTTGAATTTTCCATTTTATTGTAAAATTCCCTGGCTTTTCGCGAATCTTTGTTTAGCTCAAATACCTCATGTCGATACGATTTGATATCATCAATTGGCTCTCTGGCTTTGGCATAAATCACGATCATAATAAGCATCATTATAGTCGCTGAACGCATATTCTGAAATATAATCATGTTAGTATAAACTGTAATATTGATTGGCTTCGATAAAATTGCTGTCTTGGCAAGGACACTATAACCTAAACGGAAGTATTCCAGTTCTAATATTCAATTACTAGATGGTGTGCTAAATAACCGAATCAATATGGTGAAATATCTTTTTTCTACATTTATTATAATTTTGTGGACTTCCTCTGTGTATTCTATGGAAAAAGAAGCCTTTTTTGAGCGTGCTGATCTCTTTTTTTCTATAAATGTCACTGAGGATGGATTGGTGGAGTATCAAAAAATAAAATCCAATGAAAATCCATTAGGCCAACTTTTATCATTTGTACATCAGGTCAACATAAATGATTACACCGCCACGGAAAAGAAGGCCTTTTACATCAATGCCTACAACCTTTTAGTTATTGGGGGCATCCTTGACAACTACCCTGTGGAGTCACCGATGAAAATAGAATCTTTTTTTGATGGCAAGAAGCATTTGGTGGCCGGGGAATATCTAACTTTAAATGACGTCGAAAATAAAAAAATACGAACTGTTTACGATGATCCTAGAGTACATTTTGTTTTAGTATGTGCCGCTATGAGTTGTCCTAAAATTGCCAATCATGCCTATAAACCTGATGTCTTGGATGCCCAGTTGGATCAGCAAACGAAATTGGCGCTAAATGATCCGGTTTTTATCCAAGAATCTTCCGAGGTAATTAAAATATCGGAGATTTTTAAATGGTACAAAAATGATTTTGAAAATAGTGATTCCGGCATTCTGAAGTTTATCAATAAATATCGCCGCGATCCATTAGATCCAAATATAAAACTGAGTTATTATACTTACGATTGGGCGTTAAACGATGCCAACTGAAGTAGCCATTAAAGAACTACGAAAGTATGATTCATGGATTTTGAAGGCTTTTTTCTTCTGATTTTATCATTTACTCAACAGGCATAATCCAGCCTCTCAAGTCACACCCCGATAATGCACCAAATCCACCAGCAATCCCGCCTATTGTTGCGGTGACAATAATTAAGATCTGGCTACTAGGGAGAGAAAATATCTCAGCAACTTTTGCTGTGAGAATCGAGCCAGTTTTGAGGTCTGCAACCGTTGCCATGGCAAACCATAAAAATCCTATAGCCAAGAAACCACTCACAAACGAGGATAAACTGTGAGAAGAAATAATCAAATTGATCAGGAAACAAGCAATTACGGCGGTCCACCAAGGGAACATGGATTGCAACAAAAAGGCCAATAAAACCGTGAGCCCAATTTTGATAATTACTTTTAGGGTATTCATTAATTAGGACTTAGCGTTTGTGAAAAAATAACCCGCTCATTCGACGAATCGATGTGATCTAAATAAAGCAGGTCGAAATAA
The DNA here is from genome assembly GCA_030426345.1 of Bacteroidia bacterium. GTDB lineage: Bacteria > Bacteroidota > Bacteroidia > Cytophagales > Cyclobacteriaceae > JAAUQL01. The sequence continues at coordinate 22,627 of JAUHYU010000013.1, read as the reverse complement.
GTGCCATCGGCCCATGCTTCAACCATGTCGTTATAAAACTTACTTCCCGGATTTCCGGATTGTCCTCCGGGGTAATGTCCCCAGGCTTTTACTCCTTTGGGGTCCAACTCGACAATGATTCGCTGACTGGGGCCATGGTTAGTACCCGTGGCGTTGACTACGCCATCTCCACTGCCACCTGTGGCAATGTAGCTGTAGCCAAGTGAAGGAATCCGCAATTGATGGTTCACCTCAGTTGCGGAATACTCCGACCAGGAATCAATTCCCTTATCATGGATTTCAGACACTTTTTGAATCATTCCTCTGAACGAAGAAAGCGCAAGGTCTTTTACAGTTTCCTTCTCAGGTGGTGTTGCAGCGTTATCGAAAAATGGCAAGGAGGGAAATTGCTGCATCAGTTTGATGGTAGAAAAATCTGTTGGGTAGAATAGGGCAATATTCTGATTTTGAGCGCTGTCGATTTCATCCCAAATTCCTTCGTATAAGTTATTATACCAGATATCGTAGTATACAGCAGCTTTAGTGTCCATATTATAGTAAAAATCCCATGATTTTAATTGCTGGATGATATCCTGTTCTTGTGCAGAGAGGTTGGCACCATTTAATTGTTGGATCATAAATGGCAAACTTTCTGATGCTTTGAGACCATAATTATCAAAATGTAATTTTTTTAGATCCGCTAAAGTAATGCTGCTATCTGCTCGCAACAAATCATTGATTCGCCTGTTTCTGTAGGATTCAAATTGTCTGGATGTAATATAATATGGATAGGTGGAATCAGCAGGCTGCTGGTTGGCTGAGGATACGAATCCTCTCGTGGGATTTTTCCAAAAGGGATTTTGTTCATTGGGAATATACTCCGTCCAGTTATTGGAAGATTTTGTGCCATCCTTTACGAATTTGCCTTCCTCTTTATTGTTTAATGGATACTTTCCCTGTACCCTGTGAGCAATATCACCCTGTACCGATGCAAAGACAATATTTTGAGCAGGGGAGGTGAATTGGTCAAGAGCAGCCATGTAATCATCGAAGTTTTTGGCTCTATTGATTTGATAAAACATATTAAATCCGGTAGATGCATCATGGTCTATCCAACGTCGGGCATAGCCGTTTTTGCCTGATTTCCCATGAAAGGAATTGTCGTAAGTGACCGGCCCAAAGACGGAATAAACCACCGTGTCGTAAAAGGTGTCTGCACCTCGAATATGAAATTTTTCAACTTTTTTTTGAGTTGCTACATATTCTCCGTCAAGTAGGTATCTGCTTCTACCTTCATCTTCAAATTTAATTTTGTACCAATCGACAAGATCTCGCTGTGCATTGGTAAACCCCCATGCGATTGAATCTGTAAACCCGGTGATCACAAATGGAATGCCCGGCAGGCTATGCCCGAATACGTTCATGGATTTTGTATGCATTTGATTGTAAAACCAAAGCGAAGGCAAATAAAGGCTTAGATGCATATCATTAGCAAGGAATGCATTTCCGGTGGCAGATCTTTCAGGACCAACTGCCCAGTTATTGCTTCCATTATTCCGGTGTGGCTGATCTAGAAGTTTCATGGAAATAACATCCTTTTCTGTGTCTTTTGACTCATCAAGTCTTTTGGTGATAGGAGTAAAACCCCAACCTCCGGGGAGGTCAACTACAGGGTCGATGTAGCTGTCAACATCAGGGTAGATCAAGTCCAGCAATTCTTTACCATATATCGACCTGAAATTTGTGTTTTCTATATCTCGCTCGCCTGAATTGAGCATGTCAGACATGTATTTGTATAGCAAGCCAGTTTTTAATGGAGTCCATGGCTCCGGAGCATAATCCAACAATTTGTACTCAAAAGGATAATCAGCATAGTCCAATTGATTTATGTATGCATTTACGCCTTTGGTATAATTATTTAAAATCCTTTCAGCATCTTCATCCAAATTATTCACGAAATTTTCAGCCCCAAATACCAATCCTTTCCTCCGTTGGCCTCTGTCCATATCCAATGTGATATTGCCGACGACTTCAGAAAGCCTGCCCGCCGCTGCATGAGTCTGGAATTCCATCTGCCACAACCGATGAAAGGCATGTGCGTACCCAACTGCTTGGTAAAGATCATCGTCGTTTTCTGCGAAAATGTGTGGCACCAACATATCATCATATAATATCCTAACCGGTTGATGAAGTCCCTCCATATAAATTTGTTCCGGTATGTCCATCGCAGCCGTAGAAGTGGCCCAAAATCCATGAAATGGATCCATAAACTTCCCCAAAGGAGGCATGGGCCCAATTTTAATATTCATGGCAACGACCACGGTAGCAGTTATAGAAAATGAGATTATGAATCGAATTATTTTCATTGGATCATTGTGCTGGCATGTCATGTAAAGTTGATATTTATTTTTGGTTCAACAAAAAAGAATATACCCCAAATGTATTTGCTGCAATAGGAATACTTTTTCAAGCGCTTAATCCGTTTTTGGTTATAAATTCCCAGTATTTCATAAAAAAATTATAAATTTAAATTTTTAAGATACACCTGAAAATTTGATGAAAAGAAGATTTTTTGTAAAAAAAGCAGCTTTATCTGCCATGGCTGGGATCATCGGTGCCGATATAGTATTTGGCGCAACAATGCCGGAAGGCTATCAGCCCTTAGCGTTGCAGGATTCCGATCCATTTAAGCTATTCCACAAAGACACGGAAATGGTAGTGCTTAACGACAAGCCGTGGAATATGGAAGCACAGGCTCACTTATTAGATGATAAGGTAACTCCCAATGAATACATTTTCATTAGAAATAATGGCCTGATCCCAGAAAAAGTCGATGAAAAAAACTGGACTTTGACCATAGATGGAGAATCTGTAAAACAGCAGAAAAAATATACCCTTGCAGAGCTAAAATCCAAATTCAAGCAGCATACCTACCAACTAACACTAGAATGTGGCGGCAACGGGAGAAGTGAATTTGACCCACCTGCAAAAGGAAATCAATGGACGATAGGCGCAGTATATTGTGCCAATTGGACTGGCGTAAGACTCCGGGATGTCTTAGAAGATGCCGGTATAAAGAGTGATGCGGTTTATATAGGTTATCACGCAGCTGATATGCATTTGAGTAGAGATCCAAATAAAGAGCCCATTTCCCGTGGTGCTCCTATGGCCAAAGCTTTGCAAGATGAAACAATTCTCGCTTTCCAAATGAATGGAAATGATATTCCTTTGGCACACGGGTTTCCTTTGCGATTGGTTGCGGGAGGCTGGCCGGCGTCCGTTTCAGGAAAGTGGCTCCAGCGAATCAGTATCCGGAATAAAATTCATGACGGTGAAAAAATGAACGGTACTGCCTATCGTGTGCCGTGTCATCCAGTTGCGGCGGGTGAAGAAGTGCCTGAGTCGGAAATGTGCATTATAGAATCCATGCCGGTGAAGTCGTTGATTACCTATCCAAAATCAGGTGCAATCATAGCTAAGGGACAAAAATTAAAGATTCGCGGACATGCCTGGGCCGGAGAATTGGAAGTTTCAAAGATGGAATTTTCTATTGATTTTGGGTCTACCTGGAAAGAATGCGCGGTAGAAAAACCTGTAAACCGCTTGGCTTGGCAACATTTTTCTGCTGAAGTGGGTTTTCCAACAATTGGATATTATGAAATATGGGCTCGGGCAACAGATTCCAAAGGAGTTTCGCAGCCAATGCTTTTGCCGGGTTGGAACCCTAAAGGTTATCTGAATAATGCCTGTCATAGGATCGCTGTAAAAGTATCGTAGATGAAGAACCCAGATAAATTTGAACAGCAAACAAGCGGAGCCTACCGCCTCGTTTTAATTATTATTGCTTTAGTAGTTATTATTTTGCTAGGTGGAATCTATCTTTATAACGATCCTGATTTGTCCTATTTTAAAAATTCCGGGCAAGATTCTGAATTAGTGGAAGCAGCAGGGGATATGGATGAGTATAATAAAGTTGAAAATGGTCTTCACGTAAGGACAGGCCTAATAGATGCCCCAGGGTTAATGGCAACTGTAAATAATTGTACCACTTGCCATTCAGCTAAATTGGTGATTCAGAATAGAATGAGCAAAGAACGTTGGATATCTACTATCCGATGGATGCAGAAAACCCAAAATCTATGGGATTTGGGTGACAATGAAGAGGTTATAGTAAATTATCTCGTAACCAATTATCCACCAAAGAAAAAAGGACGAAGAGAAGTGCTTACCAATATAGAATGGTATGAACTGAAGAAGTGATGTTTTTGAAAACGTCTAACTTAGATTCTAAACAAAAAGACGTGAGTATCAAATACTATGATATCATTATGGTAAGACCACTGCCCTGTAATTATTAATATTTACCGGTGAAATTGTAGCATCAAAATTATCATTAATAACTTCAATGATTCTGTTGGCTATAATGGCGTAACCTCTAGGTGTCAGGTGTACCCCATCCAAAGAAAAGGCACCACCTGTCAAATAATCCGCGGTCACGTTTACACCATCTTGCCATAGACCATCGCGAACATCTTCGAGTGCCTCATTGGATTCTAGTAATGCTATATCAGGATTAGAGGAAGCAAAATCTCGAATAATATCATTAAAATCAGCAGTGTAATCATTGATGTTTTTGACTTCTTCTGTGGTTAAAATATATTGATCTGGTTTTGGAGAAAGTGCTGCTTGTCCAGTTAGCTGTCCACCTAACTGTGCTGATAATAATACGAGTTCACCTGCCGCCATCTGACGTAGACCCAATGGGTTTTCCTGTGTTATAGGTACTTCAATTACAAATGGATTAGGCCCTTCATTGAATTCTGGAATCAACCCCGCTGCATCCAGTTGTGCCATGATGGCTGTTTTGTTTTGCTGTATGGCAGGATATAACGGATGGTTGGGGCGTTGATCTTCCGTAAGTCCGTAATATGAAAGTGAAATAATATCATTTGCCTCAGCGATTGCTGACTGGCCATCTTCGCTAGCAACAAAATTTTCTGCGATGGCCGTGGCTTCCCCATCTGAAGCCCCACTATCTATTGCTTGTTGATAAGCAGATTCATAAACCTGTTGGGTGGCTGCACCAAAAATCACTTGCTGTTCAACACCTTTTTGCACAGTAGTATCAATGGATATTTGATAGAATTGGTTGGCCAATGCTGCGGTGGGGGCATCCAATACAAGACCGTTCCAAGGAATTCTAGTAAAGAAAGGTGTCAATGTGATATCAGGGATAGTCACTACTACTCCTTTTGCCCCGCTTGAGGTAAGGGCTGCAATCAATGCATCATATGAAGGTTTGAATTCCGTTGTTGGGTTTGTTAATCCACCTAGGCCTGTAATCGGTGCTCCTGTTATTCCGGCAACACCTCCAGAACTGGCATATCCCAACACATCATTATTACCCAGCCAACTGGTGAAAAAAGTTGGAGGATTTTCTTGAACCATTTCCAAATATGAAGTAGTAGCCGATTTCCCACCCAACATTCTATAAAAATATGGATTGAGTTGGGGAATGGCTCCATATCCATTAACTGTAATATCCTTAACCCGGATGCCCGGAACTCCCATGTTGTTAAAAGGACCATCTATTTGATTCAACCAATTTGGATCTTCGGTAAATTGTCCAAATGAAACAGCAGGAGGGTTGGTAGTTAGATCAAGCGAGGAGACATAAACATAGCCAGATCCATTGCCGGGAATATCCGGCTGTCGAAATTCAATCATGGAAATTTCATGCATTTGGCCCGCAATCAGACTTGGGAAGGATTGAGACTGCCCATCGGCATATAGGCCATTATCAGAATAGCCGGCTGTAAGCGAGTTGCCGACCGCTACGTAGTTGCTAAAATCTACGCTTCCTTTGCTAGGTACTGGAACTTCTATTTCCGGGTTGCACCCACTTAGCACAACCAAAGTAGATAATAGATATATGATGTTTTTTATCCAAAATTTCATCATTCTGTTTTTTAAAATCAAAATTTATACGCTACGGAAAAACCAGGTATAAAGGCATTCAATTTATAACTTCCAGGTAATACATCCCTAGATCCATCTTTTGGGTCAGGATTATATGTTCCTGCGGCAATCGTTTGTGCTATGGTTTGCTCTCGTTTTGCAGCTTTTATGTACAAAAAGGAAACATCAATCTGTAGATGATCATTCGGGCTGTATCCAATTCCTGTGGTCATTCCTATTCGATTGTTATCAGGGGTTTCGGCTGTCATATAGCCATCTTGTACTGGAGTGGTGTCAAAATATATTCCTGCCCTTAGCTGAATATTACTTTCTAATTTATATTCCCCACCAAAATGCAAAACCCACGAATCTTCGTAGTTTCTTGGTGAGCTGGTGTCTTCCAATCGAGGTGTATTTTCCCTAAAATCAAAATCCAGTGACTTATATGCACTCCAGCCAACCCAATCAAACTGAACCCCAACATCCAACTGGTCATTGAAGTGGTAGTTAAGCCCGGTACTGAAAACAGAAGGTAAGGGTAAACTGGCGTCAAAAGTATTTCCTTCAGGGAAAAATGGAGCAAGTGAAGAAGGGACATCAAATTCTGTACTGCCATTTTCAATTTTCATGTCTACTTTTGATCGATAACTTATTCCGATATCTATTTTTTGACAAGGGGCATAAAGCAAACCGATATTATAGCCAAATGAACTTGTTGCGTTTCCATCCAATGTCACTGAGCTTTCACTATAATTACTACCCTCATTTCTTTGCTCAAGTAGAATTGTCCTTATCAACTTTACACTTCCCAGACTCACATTCACACCACCACCAACGGAAAGCTTATCGTTGATTTTATAAGCCACCGTCGGTTGAATCTGGATGACCCTTAGGGTTAATTCACTCAATAAATCGCGTCCAGCCCATGAGTTGCCCCAGTTCACTCCAGAACCAAAGGGGGTAACTACCCCAATCCCGAATTTAAAATTGCTTTCTTTCAGACCCCAAACTCCATATGCATAAAAAGGGGTGCCTGTTGGATTGTCGGTATTGGCCTCGTAATGGCTATTTTCCGTTTGAGAATCCCAATAGGTGTTTCCTGCAAAAATAGGATTGAACCCTATCATCACACTGTTATGATCCATAAATCCCATCGCTCCCGGATTGAAAAACAAACTAGAAGCATCTGCATGCATCATCACTCCTAAATTGCCCATGCCAATAGTCCTGTTTCCCTGCAACAAAACCTGATATCCAGACCCAAAAGATAACGGTATCAAAAATACAATCAACAAGCTAGTCGTAAGTAGTTTTTTCATTTATGTTCTGCTTTAGATCATCGTACTTTTGCATTAGTATTTGCTGTTTTTAGGAATTAATCCATAGTTTAAGAGTAACACTAATGGCACTGGTTTGTTACTAATTTAATGAATTAATCTCAGCATTACCTAACTTATCATGTTAAATAACTCAATATTAAACTATTTATTTAACATGTAAAATGGAGGTTTTTTATAAAAAAAACGGAGGCAAGGGGATGGGAGCTAAACCGAAATCATTAAAAATCCATCATAAATTCATCATAGGAGCTTTTAAGTTCACGTAATGCCAAGCTATTTTTTTGTGTGCTTGCCACTTCAATTCCTTTTTCGTAGGTAGTTTTGGCCTTGTCATCTTCACCTATTTCTTCGTATAAGTGCCCAAGGTGGTAGTACGTAGCTACATAGTCAGGATGGTTTGCAATTAACAATTCGTAGAATTCCAGGGCTTTTTCAGGAGCAGATGATTTGTATTCAGTGGCTAGTGCATAGATGTTGAATGGATCGTTTGGGTCTTCTTTATAAAATTCTAAAAGTTGTTCGAGACGGTCGGAGTTCATTTCGCGGTATTGGTTTTTATTTTTTGATTTTAATACTAACTTGGCCCACTTAACACACAGCAAATAGTTACAATAATCTGTTGAAAAATGAAGATATTAGTTTGTATCACGCATGTGCCCGATACCACATCAAAGATTGCATTTACTGACAATAATACAAAGTTTGACGTATCAGGAATTCAATTTATTATTGGTCCTTACGATGATTATGCGTTGGCAAAGGCAGTTGAATTAAAAGAATCGAATTCCGGAAATATTACAGTACTGTGTGTTGGGGAAGTCAATGTGGAACCGACTATGCGCAAGGCTCTGGCCATCGGTGCTGATGATGCTATCCGGGTAAATGCAAATCCAACGGATTCAGTATTTGTAGCTCAGCAAATTGCTGCGATTGCCAAAGAGGATCAATACGATCTGATATTGATGGGGCGTGAATCTATAGATTTTAATAGTGGAGTGGTTCATGGAATCGTAGGTAGCTTACTTGATATACCTTCTGTTTCTCCAGTGATGAAGTTGGAAATTGAAGGGGAGACGGCTAAAATGACCAGAGAGATCGAAGGAGGACAGGAATTTATTGAAGTACAGCTTCCAGTGATTGCAGGATGCCAAGAGCCAATAGCGGAGTGGAAAATTGCTAATATGAGAGGGATAATGTCTGCCAGAACCAAGCCACTGAAAGTAATTGAGCCTGTGGCTTGTGACAAAATCACGAGTACATTAAGTTATGAAAAGTTACCAGCAAAAGGGTCGGTGAAATTAATTCCTGCTGAAAATGCGGAGGAGTTAATTGATCTGTTGAAAAACGAAGCCAAAGTATTGTAACAACCAAAAAACAAAGAGCGATCATGTCCATATTAGTTTGTATAGAAGGCGACGAAGGAATTATAAAGAAAACATCTATTGAGGCAGTATATTATGCCTCTGAGACAGGAAAAATCATTGGAGATGAGGAAGTAATAGCAGTTGCTTTGGGAAGTTATGATACCGCTGTTTTAGAAAATTTGGGAAACTATGGTGCGACAAAAGTCATTCATGTAAACGATGAAAAACTAGATAAGAGCCAAATCGGGGTGTATTCTGAAATATTTGCAGAATTGGTTCAAACTACATCTGCGAATTTGGTAATTATGAGTAAATCCTCTTTTGGTGATAACATTGGAGGGCGAATAGCCGGGAAAACCGGGGCATCTATAGTTTCAAATGTTGTTGCTTTGCCAAATGTTTCCTCAGAGTTTGAAGTGCGAAAAAGTATATTTACGGGAAAAGCATTTGCTACTGTTTCTATGCCGGAAGGGCTGAAAATATTGTTGGTGAAAAGAAACTCTGTTGAAGTAAATCAAACAGATGACAAAGCAGTGATCGAGCAAATCCCACTTCCAAATGCATTAAATTTCCATGAAAAAATAACTGGAAGTGAAAAGGCTGAAGGCGATGTGCTATTGGATGATGCAGAGATTGTTGTATCTGGAGGAAGAGGTCTAAAAGGGCCTGAAAATTGGGACATGATCGAAGATTTGGCAAAAGCTCTGGGCGCAGCTACCGGTTGCTCCAAGCCCGTGTCGGATCAAGGTTGGCGCCCGCATCATGAGCACGTAGGACAAACAGGAGTGAAGGTCAGCCCGAATTTGTATATCGCCATCGGAATTTCAGGAGCGATTCAACATCTGGCCGGAGTCAATTCCTCTAAAGTATTGGTAGCTATAAACATAGATCCAGATGCGCCGTTTTTTAAGGCTGCTGATTATGGCATTGTAGGAGATGCTTTTGACGTAGTACCAAGGTTAACTGAAAAAGTAAAATCATTAAAGTAGATTTTTAGTGGATAGAATTAAATTGGAAATATTGGGACTTTCATCAAGTCAATCACAAAGTGGATCATTTGCATTGGTTTTGGGCGAAAAACTGGGTAAACGAAGATTACCAATCATCATTGGAATGTTTGAAGCCCAGGCTATTGCCATCGAAATTGAAAAGATCATTCCAAATAGGCCGATGACCCATGATTTGTTCAAGACATTTGCAGAGAGCTTTGACTATATAATCAAGGAGATTGTTATTTCTGACCTTAAGGAGGGAGTGTTTTTTGCAAAAATTGTATGTGAAAACGGTGAAAAAACCATAGAAATCGATTCGAGACCTTCTGATGCCATCGCCATCGGACTGAGATTTAACGCCCCTATTTATACTTTTGAAACCATCTTGTCGGAAGCCGGCATCGAGCTTTCTAACGAAGACGAGGATGAGTCTGACATCACGGAACAAATTCAGCCTAAAAAAGAAGAGCCCGCTCCTGAAAAAGAAAAACTAAAAGATGCCAAGATGGATAAGCTGAACGAAATGCTTGATAAAGCCATAGCCGAGGAAGACTATGAAAAAGCAGCAAAAATCCGTGATGAGATCAATAAGCGAAATTAGCGCCTACTGCTGATGCAAATTCTCAAGGCATGCTTAGGTATTATTTTTATTATTGGCATTGCTTGGGTATTCTCGGAAGACAAAAAATCCATCTACTGGAAACTCGTAATCGGTGGCTTGCTGCTGCAGGTCACGCTTGGCATGCTCATCACGCAAGTCGATGTAGTGAATGCCGGATTTGTTTTTGCCAGTAAATTTTTTGTAAAAATCATAGATTTTACGAATGAAGGTTCTTCATTTCTATTTGGAAATTTAATCGATGGTGAAAAGCATGGATTTATCTTTGCTTTGAACGTGCTTCCCACGATCATCTTTTTTTCCACGCTTTCGGCAGGCTTGTACTATCTGGGCATACTACAAAAAATTGTATATGGATTTGCTTGGATCATGTCAAAAACCATGAAATTGTCAGGGGCGGAAAGTTTATCAGCTGCAGCAAATATATTTCTCGGACAGACGGAAGCTCCTCTTTTGGTGCGCCCCTTTATTCCCGATATGACCAAATCGGAAATCATGTGCCTGATGACAGGCGGAATGGCTACAATAGCAGGAGGAGTTTTGGCAGGATACGTAGCTTTTTTAGGGGGTGGTGATCCCGAACAACAAACAAAGTACGCCACTTTTCTTTTGAGCGCATCGGTGATGAATGCTCCTGCTGCGATCATAATGGCTAAGTTGCTCATTCCTGAAAATAATTACGAAAAGCTGGATCATAAGTTGAAAATCAACAATGAAAAAGTGGGGGTGAATCTGATTGATGCTTTGGCTCGAGGCGCTTCTGATGGACTTAGACTGGCTTTGAATGTCGGGGCGATGCTGTTGGCCTTTATAGCTGTGATTGCAGCGATCAATTATGTTTTGAAAGATGTAATTGGTGAATTTACAGGATTGAATGATTTGATTGCCACGTCCACCAATGGCACATTTGATGGATTTTCGTTGCAGTATGTATTGGGAAACATATTTAGGATTTTTGCTTACGCAATGGGCGTGGATTGGAGTGAGACATTGCAAGTCGGAAGTTTGCTTGGTCAAAAAACTGTGATCAATGAATTCGTGGCTTACCTTGACCTTGCCAAGATGAATGCCGCAGGTTTATTGAATGAAAAATCCATGATCATTGCCACATTTTCACTGTGCGGATTCTCCAATTTCAGTTCCATAGCGATACAGATAGGTGGAATAGGAGGGATGGCTCCAAATAGACAGGGGGACATTTCAAAACTAGGGCTTCGGGCTTTGCTCGGGGCGTCATTGGCCACAATGCTCACCGGAACGTTGGCTGGGGTTTTGCTTTCGTAATATTATTTTCATGGGTTTTAGAGGCTTTTTGAAGAGAACGAAACCTTCTTTAGGATGCTAGTTTTTTCCGGATTAAAAAAAGCATAACAAAGATTACACCTAACAGCAACATTCCAACAAATTGATGTGCCGTCGCCAACTCGACTGGAATATGGAGATGGCTGTTTATAACCGTGAGGATTCCTAAAAGAACCTGCAAAAGGACTACCGCTATTGGCAACCAACACAGGCGGTAGAATAATTTATCTTTTTGTGTTTTACGGGCTTGCCACCACCAAATGGCCACAAATATGATGAGCATATAGGCTAAGCCTCGGTGGATAAATTGCACGGTTATGGAATTGGTTGTCAGATCGACCAGCGCTGGACTGAGGCTGAGCATGCTTGTAGGGATGATCATCCCGTTGATGTCAGGCCAAGTATGCGCGGCAAGGCTGGCACGCAGCCCTGCCATAAATCCGCCATAAATTAATTGAATAGTCAGTACTACCAGAATAAAAAGCGTAAAATTCCATAAACGAGGAGCGACGGTCTTTTGCCCATCTTTTATGAGCACCTTCAGCGCAAACCATACCGTATAACAGAACAATACCATTGCTGCCATGAAATGGATGGTCAGCTTGATATGATTTACTTTGATATTGTTGTCCACCAATCCACTTTTTACCATGATCCATCCTACGACGCCCTGAAGAGCACCTAGCAGAAAAAGGATGATCATGGGCTTTGTCATTCCACGCGTAAAGCGTTTTTGAGCCAAAAAGATAAAAAATGGAATCATAAAAACGACTCCCAACATCCTGCCCCAAAAGCGGTGGAACCATTCCCAAAAAAAGATGGATTTAAAATCACTTAGCATAAAATGGGAATTAAGCAGCTGAGATTGTGGCGTTTGTTGGTACTTGTGAAAAACCTCTAGCCAGTCGGCATGATTGAGCGGAGGGATCGCCCCCATGATCGGTGCCCAGTCGGTAATGGACAATCCCGAGCCTGTGAGCCGGGTAATTCCGCCAAGTAAAACCTGAACCATAATCATAAAAACGCCGACCAGCAACCAGATGGCTACCGGGCGTGTACGTGTGGAAACAAGCTGTTCTCTCATATCGGGCGCAAAGGTAAGACAGAAGGGAATATGCCCATAGTTTGGGTTGGGATTATTTTGACAAAATTCGTCAGTAAAAAGCCTCTAAAATCCATGATTATGAATCCATGGATTTTAGAGGCTTTCGTATTTTATTTATGGTCACAAGCTTTTATGATTCTAGTACTTCCTGTAGCACTAGGGCTTGATTATGTTTCTTGTCCTTCGCAGCATATAGCAAAGTGACTTTTTGTCTTTTTGCCACATTTCTAATTTGTTCGAGTTCTTCGGATTTGCTATCTAATTCCTTTCGGTATTTCTTAGAGAAATCGCCATACTTTTTGGGCTCGTGGCCAAACCATTTTCTCAATTCGGTCGATGGGGCAATATCTTTGTTCCATTCATCAACCTGGGCATCTTCTTTTTTGAGGCCTCTGGGCCAAATTCGGTCAACTAGAATCCGGTAGCCATCTTTACCATCGACCTCATCATAAATGCGCTTAATGCCTATTTTTTCCATGAAAATACTTAGTTGTGTATTAACAAATATCAATTATCCTTTGCAAGAAACTGGCGCAGTACGTATTGTAAAATCCCGCCATTGCGGTAATATTCAATTTCAATCAACGAATCAAGTCGCGCTATCACTTCGAATGTTATCTCTTTCCCATCTTCATTTTTGGCAGTGACCTGAATTTCCTTTTGCGGTTTGATCCCTTCTGAAATGCCAGTGAATGTAAATTTTTCCTTACCAGTAATTCCTAAGATCGCTGCATTTTCACCAGGCTTATATTGCAATGGCAGCACTCCCAAACCAACTAAGTTGCTGCGGTGGATGCGCTCATAGCTTTCTGCCAGTACACATTTTATTCCTAAAAGAAATGTGCCTTTGGCGGCCCAGTCTCTAGATGAGCCGCTGCCATATTCTTTTCCTGCCAAAACCAATAATGGAGTCTGCGTGGCTTGGTATTTTACCGATGCATCATAAACAGACATTTCTTCACCCGTAGGCAAATAACGGGTATATCCACCTTCTTTTTCTGCCAATTTATTTTTAATCCGGACGTTGGCAAAAGTGCCCCGAACCATAACTTCGTCATTTCCTCGTCGGGATCCGTATGAATTGAAATTTTCCCTTTTTACTCCACGACCGACTAGATATTGGCCTGCAGCAGAATGTTCTTTGAAAGAACCCGCTGGTGAAATATGATCTGTCGTAATGCTATCTCCCAAAACCAATAAAGCCCTTGCTTCATTGATGTCATTCAGGGGCTCGGAATGGGCCGAAATTCCATGAAAAAAAGGAATTTCTTTGATGTAGGTCGAATCAGAATTCCATTTATATAATTTACCTTCCGGGACTTTTAGGTTTCTCCAGATCTCATTGCCTTCGAATATCTCACCGTAATTCTTGGCAAAATCTTTTGGTGACAACACCCTACTCAATACTTCGTTGATCTCATCATCCGTTGGCCATATGTCTTTTAAGAAAACAGGTTGTTCATTTCTATCAAAACTAATAGGATCATGGATCATATCGATATCCACCCTACCGGCAATGGCAAAAGCAACCACCAACATAGGAGACATCAGAAAATTCATTTTCACTTGCGGGTGTACTCGTGCTTCAAAATTCCTATTTCCGGAAAGCACAGATGCCACAACTAAATCATGATCCTCGACTGCTTTGGCTATTTGGGGAGGGAGCGGACCGGAATTGCCAATACAAGAAGTACAGCCGTATCCTACCAAATGAAATTGCAAAGCTTCCAAATCTTTCATCAGGTCTGCTTTTTCCAGATAATCAGTCACTACTTTGGAGCCAGGAGCCAGCGATGTTTTTACCCATGGCTTAATGTCGATGCCGCGTTCTCTGGCTTTTTTGGCTACTAATCCAGCCCCGACCATCACAAAGGGATTGGAAGTATTGGTACATGAAGTGATAGCTGCAATGACAACAGATCCATCAGAAAGCATGAATTTATCTTGATCCTGTGTGATCCAAACCGTCTTTAATCCGCCCCTTTCTTCAGTTTCAATTTCTTCCCCATGAATGGAATGTCTCGGTTGGACAACGGGCTGATCACCACCTTCACCTTGCATACGTTTGATGGATTGATCTACCTCCCTATTTTTTTGTTCTATATAATTTCTACCAAATGACTGACCCAATAAATCTATGAATTTAGGTTTGAAGTTCTTCAGATAAATTTTGTCCTGAGGGCGTTTTGGGCCTGCTACGGTCGGTTCGATGCTGGCAACATCTAATTCCAAAACAGTGGTGTAATGGATTTTATCCTCATTTTCGCGCCAAAGCATATTGGCTTTGCAATAGGTTTCTACCAGTTCAATTTGTTCTTCAGAACGGTTGCTTTTGCGCATGTATTCCAGCGTTTTACCGTCAATCGGGAAATAAGTAATGGTACAACCAAATTCAGGAGACATATTTCCAATGGTCGCTCTGTCAGGAACAGAAAGATGATCAAGGCCTGGGCCAAACACTTCCACAAATTTTCCTACAACACCATGCCTTCTCAACAAATCAGCAATATTAAGCACCAAATCCGTAGCGGTCGATCCCAATGGAAGCTTTCCTGTGAGTTTGAGACCAATGACTTCAGGCATGGTAAAGTAGATGGGCTGACCAAGTATCGCAGCCTCAGCCTCGATGCCACCAACGCCCCACGCCACCACTCCGATACCATTGACCATGGGTGTGTGACTGTCAGTTCCCACTAGCGTGTCAGGAAAAATCTCCCCATCTCTTTCCACAACTCCTTTAGAAAGATATTCCAAATTAACCTGATGGCAAATGCCCATTCCCGGAGGAACTACACTGAAATTATCAAAGGATTTTTGAGCCCATTTCAGAAATTGATAGCGTTCGGTATTCCGCTCGTATTCGGTCTCCATGTTACGTTTGTACGCATATCGTGTGCCGAAATAATCTACCTGCACCGAGTGGTCAATAACCAAATCCACAGGAATGAGAGGATTTATACCATTTGGGTCTTTCCCTTTTCTAGCTACTTCTGCGCGAAGCGATGCAATGTCAACTACGGCTGGCACACCCGTAAAATCCTGCATCAAAACCCGAGCGGGCTTAAATGGTATATCCTTGTCCGATCCCTTTGGCGTCCAATTCAAAAGTGTTTCAATATTTTCCTTGGTCACTGCAAAATCATCATAGTTGCGCAAGGCGTTTTCCAATAGGATTCTAATGGAAAAAGGGAGTTGGCTGATATTATAACCTTGTTTTTGTAGTTCCGGAAGGCTATAATAAGTATGGCTTCCAGTTTTAGTCTTTAATGATTTTTTTACTTTGAACGGATCGTTAGGCATAATTACATTTGGTTTGATAGTCGTATTATAATAAACTAATCATAGCTGATAGTGTTCTGATAGTCATGGGTTTTTAAGGCTTTTGAGACTATTTCGATCAATGAAAGATAAGAAGGGCTCTAAGGAAAAACAGTAATTTATGAATATTATCTACTTTCATTTCTCAATATCGGCTATTACAGGTATTTTTGCGTTTTATTCTAAATCTGTGCAAAGGCTGTGTAGATTGTCTTAAAAGTCAGGCATTCAACCTGATGAAAAAAGGAAAAATGAGCAAGAAAGGAAGGGTTTTAGTAGCAATGAGTGGGGGCATCGATAGCTCTCTAGCTGCGGTTTTACTGCACGAACAAGGATATGAGGTCATTGGCATGACCATGAAAACATGGGATTATGCATCTTCTGGTTCATCCAAAAAGGAAACAGGCTGCTGCAGTCTTGATTCTATAAATGATGCCAGAAATATTGCCGTAAGCCTTGGGTTCCCACATTATATTCTTGATATCCGCAATGAATTCGGAGATTTTGTCATCGACTATTTTACTGACGAATACATCGCTGGGCGTACGCCAAACCCCTGCGTGCTGTGCAATACCCATATCAAATGGGATGCATTGTTGAGGCGGGCGGACAAGCTTGGATGTGAGTTTATCGCCACAGGACATTATGCCAATATTCGTCATGAAAATGATAGATATATCATTTCTAAAGGGAAAGATCATTTAAAAGATCAGTCTTATGCCTTGTGGGGAGTTTCCCAACAAAGCCTCAGCAGGACAATATTTCCGCTAGGTGATTTAACAAAAAAAGAAATATATGAAATGGCAACTGAACGGGGATTTACCGAGTTGGTAACCAAATCGGAATCTTATGAAATTTGTTTCGTGCCTGATAATGATTATCGCGGGTTCTTGAAACGCCGTGTGCCCGAACTCGAAAATGAAGTAAAAGGAGGGGAGTTTGTGTTGGAAGATGGTACCGTGGTCGGTACACACGAGGGCTATCCTTTCTATACAGTTGGACAGAGGAAAGGTTTAGGAATTGCTTTAGGTTATCCTGTATATGTCACAGAAATACAGAAAGATACAAATCGCGTGGTTTTGGGAACTTTCGATGAGTTGTCACGTGATGGCATGTACGTAAACAAGCTAATCATGGGAAAACAGCCCTTTATTTCGGATAAAATGGACACCATTACTAAAGTCCGATACAATGATCCAGGTCATCCCGCGATCATCGAACAAACCGGAGATGTTATGAAGGTGTTTTTTGGTAATGGAGTTAATGCCATAGCTCCAGGACAAGCTGCCGTTTTTTACGAAGGCGATGATGTGATTGGTGGCGGATGGATCATGTCGAGTTTCAGAAAGAAGGAATATGCGGTTTAGTGTCTTTATATTTTTGGCGATTACCACAGTATTTTTCTGGCAATGCACCGAGACAAAAGAGGTAAATCCTCAAGAGTTGGGATCGCATTATTTCCCATTAAAGACTGGAGAATATAGAATTTATCGGGTGGAGGGAACGCAGTATATTTCTTCGACTGACAGCATGGAATTTTCATGCTTTTTACGGGAAAGCGCAGCTGATACCTTTGAGAACCTAGCTGCCGGAATCTCCTATGAAATTTTGAGAGAGAAGAAATCGGATGAAGCGGATTCATGGGAAATTGACTCAATCTGGATCGCTAGAAAGGATGAGTTTGCGGCTGTGATGGTTGAAAATAACGTTCCTAAAGTGAAATTATCATTTCCTGTTTCTGAAAGTAAAACATGGGACGGCAATAGGCTAAGTGGAATGAATGCAGATGAATATGAAATGATTAACGTTGGATATTCTTACGAAGGAGTTTACAAAGCATTTGCGGAAACCATTACGGTAATTCAGGAAATATTACCGGATGTATTGGTAAAGACCATTTCGCAAAAGGAAGTTTACGCTAAAAACATTGGTTTGGTGTACAAAGAAAATATTATATTAAATTACAAGCAAGGAGATGATTACGGTTTGGAAAAAGTGGAGTCAGGAATTCGCTATTTTCAGCATTTGAAGGAATATGGGGAAGAATAAGTTAAGTACACTAAGTACACTTCTGTTATTTTTTGTTTTGTCAATGCCCGCTATGGGCGGCGTCAATCGCTATATGGTTTTTTTTAAGGATAAGAATGGAAGTGCATATACCATAGAAAAGCCTGAGGAATTTTTATCGGCGAAAGCACTTGAGCGTAGAAGAAATCAAAATATCGATATTAATGCCAATGACTTACCTGTTTCCGAGGGTTATCTTACCGCCCTTGAGTTGCTACATGATGTTGACGTGTATTTCCCTACCAAATGGATGAATGGAGTTTTGGTAGAAATGGAAGAATCATTGGTTGATGATGTAGCATCTCTGTCTTTTGTGAGTGATGTAGCTTATGTGGCATTGGGCAGTAAATTGATTAACTCCGACTCTAATGGCGGTAGGAAAAGTCAAAAAAAGAAAGTGGTAGAGCTAGGTGCTGCAAATGACAATGAATCTCAAGCTCAAAATGAATTTATTGGTGTGGGGGTCATGCATGACGCGGGTTACTTAGGAGATGGAATCCTCTTGGCAATTTTTGATTCGGGGTATGAATTCGTTGATAATTCGTCATACTTCACGCATCTTTTTAATGAAAATAGAATTAAGGGAACAAAGGACTTTGTGAGGGGTTCATCAAACGTATTTCAATATGATAATCATGGATCTAAGGTGCTTTCTTGCATTAGCGCATACAATGCAGGGGAATATTCGGGAACTGCTCCCAATGTGAATTTGGCACTTTGCGTTACAGAAGATATAGGCTCAGAATACATGATAGAAGAGTACAACTGGCTATTTGCAGCAGAATATGCAGATAGCCTTGGGGTTGATATTATCAACTCTTCGGTTGGCTATTCTTATTTTGATGATGATAATATGGATTATTCCTATGAAGATATGGATGGGAAAACAACTGTTATTTCAAGGGCGGCGACCTTGGCAGCTTCTAAGGGAATGTTGGTGGTAAGCAGTGCCGGAAACGAAGGAAATACCACTTGGAGATATTTAAATGCCCCTGCTGATGCAGATTCCGTACTATCGGTTGGTGCTTCTACCTACGATATGAAACGGTCGTCTTTTAGTTCCTTTGGCCCCACCAGCGATGGCAGGATAAAGCCCGATATCGCTTCGCTTGGATCGTCTGTTAAAGTTGTATACAGAAATGAAGTAACTCTTGCCAACGGCACTTCTTTTTCTGCTCCAATGGTGGCAGGGTTGGCAGCGGGTTTTTGGCAGGCTTTTCCTGAATTGACTAATATGGATGTAATTCAGTATTTAAAAATTACTGCAAGCCAGGCAAATAGTCCGGATACTTTGCTTGGGTTTGGGATACCAAACTTTTCCAAAGCATATAATAAAGCCAATGGCAATGAGACAGATTTGGACCATAAATTTGTCGTCTTTCCCAATCCCGTGACAAACAAGCGCGTCATCTATTTTTATACAGACACGCTTACCGTTGACAAAGCTACAAAGTTGAATTTTTATGATTTAAAAGGAAGTTTTCTCAGGACGAAAACAATGAATATAAAAAACACCATCGACCCTGTAGAGATAGATGTATCCTTTTTGAGACCCGGATCATATATCTTGACTTATGACGATGGCAGGGAAATGAAAAAATCTAAATTAGTAGTACTTTAAATTATATCTTTTAATGGCTTTAATCGCACCTTCTATACTCAACTCAGATTTTTTAAAGCTGGGAGAAACCATTCAAATGATCAATGAAAGCGAAGCAGACTGGATTCACCTAGATGTGATGGACGGGTCGTTCGTTCCCAATATATCTTTCGGTATCCCAATAGTAGAAGCGGCTAAAAAAACCACTAAAAAACCATTGGATGTTCATTTGATGATCGTACATCCTGAAAAATATATTGAAGGTTTTAGAAAAGCTGGGGCCGATATTATCAATGTACATTTCGAAGCCTGCAAGGACAAAAATCTGATTGCTATTTTAAATGAAATAAGGGCATCAGGCGCCAAGCCGGCCATCGCTATCAATCCTGATACCAGAATAAATAAAATATTTGACCTTGCAGAATATGTGGATATGATCCTGGTGATGTCTGTTTTCCCGGGGTTTGGTGGACAAAAATTCATAGAGGCAACTTACGATCGCGTACAGGAACTGAAACAATTTTTGACTCATAATAAGTTGGATACTTTAATTCAGGTAGATGGTGGGGTTTCCGCCGACAATGCTGCCAAACTTTCCAATTGCGGGGTAGATGTGATGGTGGCAGGGAGCGTTATTTTTAATGCTGAAAACCCTCTAAAATCCATAGCCGAACTGAAATCAAAAACACAATAGTACCGATGTAAAGGTCTATTATGAAATCAACCTCTCTTCTGTTTTTTCTTGTTCTGTGCCTTTCAGCCAAAATTTTTGCGCAGGATAATACGCATACTATTCATGGAAAAATTGTGGATTCTAATGATACGCCAATCCCTAATGTCAACATCACGATAGACGGTACGCGACAAGGGTCTTTTTCAGGTAAAAAGGGTAATTTTTCCATGGAAGTTGAGCAGCAGGATTTGGATGGAGTCATGGTTTTTAGGCATATTCAGTATGCGGATATAGAAGTTCCCATCGCTGATTTCCCCCAGGATGGAAAGCAATTGATCATCGTTTTAGAAGATTCATTGCGTTTATTGGAGCAGGTGAATGTTACCGATCAAAAGGTGGACGAACTCCATGAGCCTGCTAGCACCTACAGGTTAGACCCTATCAATTCCAAATTCATGGCATCCCCATTTCAAGACATTGGTGCGCTGCTCGTTACCTTGCCGGGAGTTTCTAGCAATAATGAGTTCTCCTCCGGGTATTCCGTTCGTGGTGGCAATTTTGATGAAAATTTAGTTTATGTAAATAATATTCCAATTTATCGGCCCCAGATCATCACCTCCGGCCAACAGGAAGGGTTAGGTTTTGTGAATACAGATTTGGTAAGTGGAATAGAATTTTCTTCTGGTGGGTGGGAAACAAAATATGGGGATGGTCTCGCTTCAGTATTGAACATCAATTATAAAAAACCAACCGAATTTTCTGGATCACTTCAAGCTGGGTTGCTTGGAGGGTCGGCGCATCTGGAAGGAATTTCTAAAGACCAAAAATTTACATATCTCGTGGGTGCCAGATTAAAATCATCGGCGTATCTCTTGAATACCCTGGAAACGAAAGGGGAGTATAAACCTCGATTTACGGATATACAAGGATATTTGAATTATGATATTTCTAAGAAGGGAGAAGAAGGAAAAACGGAAGTCGGATTGCTCTTTTCCTATGCGCAAAACCAGTACCTCGTGGAACCAACCAACCGCGAAACAACCTTTGGTACATTTGATCAACAGTTAAGATTATACGTGGCTTTTGACGGCCGTGAAAAACTCACTTACAACACATGGCAGGGGGGATTAAAGTTGAGCCACCGGATGTCAGACCGTTGGAATACGCACTTGATTTTATCTGGGACTAATTCGATGGAACGGGAATATTACGACATAGAAAGTGGCTATCTGCTGTGCAACGTCGATAACAATCCGGGGTCAACAACCTTCAATAAATGCCTATCTAATATTGGGATCGGAACGAATTATTATTCTGGTAGGAACCGTTTGGACGCGACATTGTTGAATGTAGAATCAAGAAATGAGGTCGTGATAAATGGCCAAAACACCATGGAATTTGGCTTTGGATATTCCAATCACAACTTTGACGATGTGCTACAGGAATATGAATTTATTGATTCGGCCGATTATGTAACGGTGACGGATGCCGTTCAAGCAAAGTCAGAAATCAACTATTCACGTATGCACGCTTACTGGCAAAACACAACAGATATCAGTTCTGATCAGACGTTGACCTATGGATTTAGGATGCTTTATCAAGACATTAACAAGCAATTGCTTTTTAGCCCCAGGGTTCAATACAGTTGGAAGCCTGTGCAGCTCAGGGAAACTTATTTCCGAGCTTCGGTTGGTTTGTATCAGCAAGCGCCATTTTACCGCGAATTTAGAAATAACGAAGGAGAGATAAATGAGAACCTTAAAGCGCAGTCGTCTCTTCATGCCATTGTAGCGATGGACAAGAATTTTACTAAATGGGGGAGACCCTTCAAGTTTATCACAGAGGTTTATTATAAAAACATGTGGGATGTCAATCCTTATGACATTGAAAATGTAAGGATTCGTTACTACGCTGATAATATGGCAAGAGCTTATGCGACGGGTGTTGATTTTAGAATTAGCGGGGAATTTATTCCAGGAAATGAATCATGGTTTAGCCTTGGCTTTCTTTCTACCAAAGAAGACCTAGAAACTGACGACCGTGGGTATATACCACGCCCTACAGACCAGCGGGTCAATGTGGGTATTTTCTTCCAAGACCACCTGCCTAATGTGCCTACGTTTCGTGTACACCTCCGGTTGCTATATTCAACAGGTCTGCCATTTTCGCCACCGGACAATCCGGAATATCGCAATTCATTCCGAGGGAGTGAATACCAGAGGGTAGATATTGGCTTTTCTAAGATGATTGATTTTGGGAAAAGCATGAAAAATCCATGGATTAAATCACTTTGGATTAGCGCGGAGATTC
>JAUHYU010000131.1 GCA_030426345.1 Bacteroidia bacterium | reverse complement strand
ATGGGGATGATCTCTGATGCTGAAACAGGCAAATATGCTATTTTATCGGATATTCTTGGTGATGAAGATCACTTAGGCGATATGGACTTTAAAGTAACTGGAACCGCTGATGGTATCACCGCCTGCCAAATGGATATTAAGATCGATGGATTGTCATACGAGGTGTTAGGCAAGGCTTTGGCACAAGCTAGAGAAGGGAGATTACACATCTTGGAGGAAATCAAAAAGACACTTGCAGAACCAAGGGAAAAGCTGAAACCAAATGCTCCAAGGTTGATCAGTTTCAAAATAGACAAAGAGTTTATTGGTGCAGTCATTGGACCTGGAGGTAAAGTGATTCAGGAAATCCAGAAAGAAACCAATACTACAATTGTATTAGAAGAAGTTGAAGATTCAGGAGTCGTAAGTATTTATGCTGCCGATGAAGCATCTGTAAGTGCTGCTGAAAAATGGGTTAAAGGAATTGTTGCTGTACCTGAAGAAGGCGAAGTTTACAATGGTAAGGTGAAATCGATTACAAGCTTCGGTGCTTTTATAGAATTTATGCCAGGCAAAGAAGGTTTGCTGCACATATCTGAAATCAAATGGGAACGTTTGGAAAATATGGATGGCGTTTTAGAGCCTGGGGAAGAGATTCAGGTAAAACTAATTGGTACGGACCGTAAGAGTGGGAAATTCAGATTGTCAAGAAAAGTTTTATTACCAAGACCTGAAGGCCAAGCCAAAAGGTAATGATTGCTACTGACAAAGTAAATGAAAAAGTGAGTAACAAAATTAATATTATTGAGTTTGTATAGGAGCGAATAGTTCGATTACAAACGTTTACAGTATTAAGAATAAAAAATAGCCAATGAGACAGCTAAAAATTAGCAAACAAATTACCAACAGAGAAAGTCAATCTTTAGACAAATATTTGCAAGAAATTGGAAAAGTTGACTTACTAACGCCGGATGAGGAAGTAGAATTAGCAAAGAGAATACGTGAAGGGGATCAAATGGCATTGGAGAAATTGACTAAAGCTAATTTGAGGTTTGTAGTTTCTGTTGCCAAGCAATACCAAAATCAAGGTCTTTCCTTGGGTGATCTTATCAACGAAGGAAATTTAGGTTTGATTAAGGCCGCACAAAGGTTTGATGAGACTAGAGGTTTTAAATTCATCTCTTATGCAGTTTGGTGGATTAGACAGTCAATTTTGCAGGCTTTGGCTGAGCAGAGTAGGATTGTAAGGCTTCCGTTGAACAGGGTTGGTTCTTTAAATAAAATTTCTAAAACTTTCTCAGAATTGGAGCAGCGATTTGAGAGAGAGCCTTCTCCTGATGAATTAGCAGAGGTATTGGACGTTACTACTTCCGAAGTAGTTGATACCATGAAAATATCAGGGCGGCATGTCTCAATGGATGCTCCATTTGTGCAGGGAGAAGAAAATAGCCTGTTGGATGTGCTGGAAAATGACACAGAAGAGACCCCCGACAACGAGTTGATGAATGATTCACTGAGAAGGGAAGTGCAACGAGCATTGTCTACACTTACTCAACGGGAGGCAGATGTGATCACTCTTTATTTTGGTTTAAATGGTGAACATTCCATGACCTTGGAAGAGATTGGAGAAAAATTCAATCTTACTAGGGAACGGGTCCGCCAGATTAAAGAAAAAGCAATTAGAAGATTGAGACATACCTCCAGAAGCAAGGCGTTGAAACCTTATTTGGGGTAATTAGGTATATGTTAAGCATTGAAAGGTCTCAAATTCCATGAGACTTTTTTTTTGTTAAAATTGATAAAAAATAATTTTTAGTAGGTATGGAAGATGTTGCAAATGTTTTGATCATTGGTTCGGGGCCGGCAGGATATACAGCTGCTATTTATGCTGCGCGAGCAGGACTGAAACCAATATTATACCAGGGTGATCAGCCGGGTGGCCAGTTGACCATTACCAATGATGTGGAAAATTACCCCGGGTATCCGGATGGCATCAATGGCCCTCAGATGATGATGGACTTTCAAGCACAAGCCGAGCGGTTTGAAGCTGACGTGAGATATGGCATGGCCACTGCAGTTGATTTTGAAAAGCAGCCATTTGAAGTAACGATTGATGAGGAAAATGTTATTAAGGCTAACACTGTCATCATTTCTACAGGGGCATCGGCCAAATGGTTGGGCTTACCATCAGAAGAGCGCTTGAACAGCAAGGGCGTTTCTGCATGTGCGGTTTGTGATGGATTTTTCTTTAAAGGTCAGGAAGTAGCCGTAGTAGGTGGTGGAGATACTGCTTGTGAAGAGGCAAGCTATCTAGCAAAGCTTTGTAGCAAAGTGCACATGATCGTGAGAAGGGATGAGTTTCGAGCTTCTAATATCATGGCCAAGAGGGTGATGAATACCAAAAATATTGAGATTCATTGGTTTACTGAAACAGAAGAGATTCTGGGCGAAGAAGAAGTTGAAGGCGTCAGGGTAGTCAATAATCAGACTGGAGAGAAAACAGTTATACCAATTCAAGGATTTTTTGTTGCTATTGGTCACCAGCCTAATACAGACCTTTTTAAAGGGATGTTGGATATGGATGATGCCGGATATTTGATTACGCAACCGGGTAGCACCAAAACCAATATCGAAGGAGTATTTGCCTCTGGCGATGCGCAAGATAAAATCTACCGACAAGCGGTAACCGCGGCAGGGACTGGCTGCATGGCAGCCCTGGATGCCGAGCGCTATTTAGCTGAAAAAGAAATGGCTTAAAACATACTGCCCTTTTGATTTTCCTTGATCAAAAGGGTTTTTTTATTATCAAATGAAACTCGATATACTCGTATTTGCCGCCCACCCAGATGATGCAGAATTGTCTTGTTCTGGAACTATAGCTAAGCATGTTTCCTTGGGGAATTCATGTGGAATAATTGACCTGACCAAAGGGGAAATGGGTACTCGGGGCACGCCAGAATTGCGTATACAAGAGGCTCAAAAATCAGCGGAGATTTTAGGGCTAAAAGTTAGGGAAAATCTTGGCATGGCAGATGTCAACTTTCAAAATGACTGGAAACATCAAGCCCAAATCGTCAAGATGATTCGTAAATACCGACCGGAAATCATCTTGGCCAATGCCATACACGATCGGCATCCGGATCATGGAAAAGGTGCTGATTTAGTTCAGCAAGCATTTTTCAAATCAGGTCTGACCAAAATAAAAACCGAGATTGATGGCCAAGAACAAAAAGCTTATCGCCCGAAAAGATTATACCATTATATCCAAACAGATTATATAGAGCCCAGCTTTATCGTCGACATATCTGATCAGTGGGAGAAAAAGATAAATTCAATCAAGGCTTTCTCATCCCAATTTTACAACCCGGAAAGCGACGAGCCGGAAACATTCATTTCCTCCTCCGGTTTTATGGAATTTATCGAAGCCCGCGCCAAGGCACTTGGACATAGAATCGGAGCGAAATATGGCGAAGGGTTTACCATGTCAACTACACCGGGGGTTCATGACCTGTTTTCTTTAGTTTGATCGGTCAATTTTCCGAAAGTACATCAAGGCTTCTTTATTATCTCTAAAAGGAGTTGATCTCCCCATTTTATTTCCAAGCCAATTGGCAGCTTCTAAAATATTCATGGATTTATAGTGCTTTTCCCTCACATAATGAAGGTATTTTAGGACAGTGAAACCATTGAACCAAACAAAGAATGATTTCAGGAATTGTTCTTTTGATGTTGAGTTGTTCTTTATCTTAGCCAAATTCAGTTCAAAATCCATGGATTTTAGGTGCTGTTGAATGCTTTCTGGTAGGCCAAGAAGGAGAGGGGTTATGTCGTCATTATCATACAATACGGGAATGATTTCCAAGAACGCTTTCAAGTCAATGAAGGATTGTGGGTGGTAAGTGGTGAACTCATTTCCTTCATTGTCCATAAAACTCTGAATTGCTTTACCTGTCCCAAATGGGACGCGGTGGGAGGGCCTAGGGGATGGAACAACTTTGGCGTCATGGATTTCACCCACATTTCCCAAAGCAAATACCTTCTGTAGAAAATAAAAGTCCTCACCGGCCTTCCGTTTGTTCATCCCATTTTGCTTTTGATATGCCTCAGATGTAACCGTGATGCACGAACCAACCGTGTGAAAGCTGTATGGGAATTTGATATATTTCAGTGCATTTTTATAATACCTCAAATGAAGTTCGTAGTTAGTTATTCCTGAATAAACCTCCTTGGGCATATCGCCTTCTAAAGGATGTTCATAATAAACCAAGCCTACATTGGCATCTGGATATTGCTGATAATGCCTGTAAATTCCATGAAAATAATTGGTGCTACAAGTGCAATCTGCATCAAAGCAGACGATGATCCCTTTTTTATAATTCAGATATTCGAACCTTCTGACCGCCTCGTCCATGCCTATTTTTCTGGCGAGGCCAACGCCCGCCTGCTTTCTTGGGAGGTCAAATGCGCTGATGGGATAGAAATCAATGCCTGGCTTTTCATGGGTTTTGAGCCACTTTTCCATGGATTTTAGGGTGTTTTTATTGAAGGTCTTGATCTCATCAGTTTCATCTTCCGAGTTGTTTACCACCACAAGCACTTCAACCTGACACTCAGGAAGGTCGCAATTGTACAAGGATTCCATGGATTGCAGAACTTCAGGCTCATGGTAGCATGGTATCACGACGATGATTTTGGTATTGTCTTTTGGAGGGGTTTGAATGGTTTGCTTTGGCCAGGCGTATCGTTGGAGATAAATATTCTCCATATCAGGGAGCCAGCCTGGAAATGTCCCACGAAGATGCTTTATTTTTAGCATATAAAATACGGTCATGGAGTCTGTTGGGCCTGCCTTGCCAAAATTCAATTCTGTTAGGCGTTATTTCAAATCCACCCCAATGCTCAGGACGAGGAATTTTATCGCTAATATATTTTGCAGCTTCCATTACAAAGGCTTTTTTAATGACATTTTTGGATGGGATAGGTTGGCTTTGTGGTGAAACGATGGCGCCGATTCTGCTTTTCCAAGGTCTTGTTTTAAAGTATGCATCTGATTTTTCTGGAGTTACCTTTTGTACAGTGCCTTCAATATTTACCTGTCGTTCCAGTTCCGGCCAAAAAAATAAAACACAAACATTTGGGTTGGCAGTCATCTGTTTTCCTTTTCTGCTGTTGTAATTTGTGAAGAAAATAAGTTTGCTATTTTCCACTCCTTTAAGCAAAACCGTTCTAGTAGTAGGTGCATTCTGTTCTGATACTGTGGAAAGTGTCATAGCTGTTGGTTCCATACAGCCGCTCTCAAGTGCTTCGTTTAGCCAGAAATTAAATTGTTCGATAGGGTCAGAAAGAACATTTTTTTTATTCAGTTTTTTCTTAGAATAATCGATTCTTAAATCTGCTATATTCATTTTATTTGCTTCGGTAGAGCATTTTTACATGAGGAAAAATATCTTCATTGCCAATGAATGAATGGTCGAAATTAGTATTTAAAAAACCAATATTAATATTTTTTAGTTAAAATGTTAATACCTTTATTTCTGATAAAATAAGTCAGTTAATCAGAATAAAATCAGTTTTGAAAATTAGTTTTAGATACTGAAATCCATGCGAGGATGGAACTATTTAATTATACACATAACCACTTAGAGCCAAAAAAGGGAGACCTTTTAATCTCAGAACCTTTTTTGATGGATCCGAATTTTGCGCGTACGGTAATTTTGTTGTGTGAGCATAATGAAGAAGGATCATTTGGATTTGTATTGAACAAACCTTCTCTGATGAATTTGAATGAGGTGTTGGAAGATGTTTCAGATCGCAAAGATGAAGTATATATTGGTGGTCCGGTACAGCAAAATGCCTTGCAGTTTATTCACAAGAATGATCGATTGATAGAAGGTGGAAGTACTGTAAGGGATGGTATTTTTTGGGGAGGAAATTTTGAACAAATGCTTGCTATGATGGAAAGCAATTTGATCGAGTCATCAGATATTAAGTTTTTTGCTGGATATTCGGGATGGTCCTCCGGGCAATTAAAAAGTGAACTTGAATTAAAATCATGGATAATATCGAGAGATGTCAACATTGATCAAATATTTGATACGGATGTTGAGTCTCTGTGGAAAGAAGTGTTAAATACAATGGGCGGGAAATATAAAATAGCAGCGAATTTTCCCGTAGATCCGAGGTTAAACTAACCTTTACAAAAATGTGTAGATATGGAAAACGAACAGAAAGGACAAAGTAAGGCAACAGAAGAAAATACACCGATAAAATCAGAAGAAAATAAAACCGAGGAAACCACCTTGCCATTGACTTCAAATGAGGAGGTTGATGAGCATGCCAAAGTCACAGAAGGAGCGGAAAATGCAGCACCTGCTGCTGTAGATCGTATTTCTGAAGAAAAAACAACTAGCGAAAATATTGAGACAAGCACATCTAACTCTGAGTCGCCAAAACAACCAGATAGTCCTGATATATCAAACACGGAGAAAATCGGTGAAAAATCCATGACAAATGAAGTGCTTTCAGATGAAAGGGAATCACCCAAGGATAGTGGTATGGATGAAATAAAGGATGTAACTCCTGCTGCTGAGAAAGAAGAAAACAAAGCAACATCCAAAGAAGAAAGACATTTAGATTATTCCAACTACACCAAACAGCAAATGGTTCACGTGCTGGAAAGCATGCTGAAAGAAGATGACTTTGGGCAAGTTGGTAGAATCTTGAAGGAGATAAAAAGGCCTTATGATAAAATAGCTAATGCAGAAAGAAAGGCAGCATATGAAAAATATATTGAAGAGGGGGGGGAGAAGGATGGTTTTGAATATCGGAACGACGAATCAGATCACAAGTTTTTAGATCTGTTTAAAAAACTGAAAGAAAGAAAAAATCAGTTTTTCAATAGCCTGGAGAAACAAAAAGATCATAACCTAAAAATTAAGCTAGAGATACTAGAAAACATTCGCCAACTGGTTGACTCTGAGGAAACGAATGCAAGTATAAAATCCTTGAAAGACCTTCAAGAAGAATGGAAAGCTACCGGCGCAATTCCTCCTTCTCAGGTAAGAGGTTTATGGGCTAATTACAATGCACTTTTGGACCGGTTTTATGATCAGCGAAGTATTTATTTTGAGCTAAAAGAACTGGATCGTAAAAAAAATTATGACCTTAAAATCGAATTATGTGAAAAGGCTGAGCAGCTCCTAAAGGAAGAAAATCTTCGTGAAGCTATAAAATCGCTCAATGAATACCACGAAGAATTTAAGCATATTGGCCCCGTACCTAAACAAGATCAGGAAGCAGTTTGGGGACGGTTTAAGGCTGCTTCGGATGAAATATACGCCAGAAGGAAAGTCTTTTATGAAAAATTGAAAGGTGATTTCAAAGTTAACGAAGTGGCAAAAGAAGCCTTGGTAGAAAAGGTTTCAACCTTTAGTGATTTTAATTCTGATAAAATTTCGGAGTGGAACCAAAAGACAAAGGAAATTCTTGCAATCCAGAAAGAATGGGAGGCAATTGGCAGTGTTTCAAAAGAAAAAGCAAAAGCTATCAACAAGCATTTTTGGTTGTCTTTTAAATCATTTTTCAACAACAAAGGTCTATTTTTCAAAAAACTGGAAAAGGACAGGGTTAAGAACCTGAAGTTGAAACAGGATTTGGTGAAGCAGGCTGAAGAGTTGAAAGATAGTGAAGAATTTGTTAAGACTTCTGATGCGTTGAAACGACTGCAACAACAATGGAAGGATATTGGGCCTGTACCTGAAAAGCAACGCAATGAGGTGTTTAAGCAGTTTAAGACAGCTTGTGATCATTTTTTTAACAGGAGGCGTACAAATAGCGGAATGTTGGAAAAGGATTATGTAGAAAACCTCAAGAGGAAAGAAACATTGTGTGGAGAATTAGAGCAAATGGCTAAGGCTGAAAAAATTGATTTAAACCGTGTTAAATCCATAGAAACTGAATGGGGTGAGATTGGCTACGTGCCAAAGACGAACATTCGATCTATCCAAAAGCGCTATACAGATGTTGTGGAACAAATTGCTGAAAAGGTAGATCTTCCCGAAGCGGAGAAACTTAAATTGAAATATGCGGCACAGTTTAATAAAATGAACTATGGCCCAGGTGCAGAAAGGCTTTTGCAAAAGAAAGAGGGATCATTGCGACGGCAGATATCAAGCCTAGAGAATGAAATAAACTTGTGGAAAAATAACATTGATTTCTTTGCTTCATCAAAGAACGCCGATAAATTAAAAGCGGAATTCGAGACAAAAATAGATAAGGCAAATGCTCAGTTGAAAAGCATGAAGGAACAATTAAAAGTTATCAGCAATATTTAATGCTATTCATTAGAATATTTTTCAAGAATATTTTTGATAATAATATTAGACCATTAATTTTGCATTCGCTTTTGCAGGCCTCCTTAGCTCAGCTGGTAGAGCAACTGACTTGTAATCAGTAGGTCGGCGGTTCGATCCCGTCAGGGGGCTCATTGAAAATCAAGCACTTACGAGGTAAAACTTGTAAGTGCTTTTTTGTTGGGGTAAACAGAAGTGTAAACTTTTTCCTATTTACAACTATCTTAATCTTGCTTTTTCATCCATTTGGTTTTTACTTATACAATAATTAAATAAGTTAACCAATGCCAACTTCTTACTACCAAACCACCCAAAACCAATCGGATTCCAATCCTTACATCTTAAAGCATCCCAAAACTATCAATGCAGTACTGGCAGATAATCTTTTCCGAAAGAAGCTCTACGAAACACCCAAGAAAGATACCCCAGAGCTGATTGACTACCACTATAAAAGATGCGAGGAACCATCAGAATTTGCAGACCATGTAATCGAATTGTTGGAAGTGGCATTGGATGAAGCCAAAGATGTGAAATATTTGAAGTCATTGTCCTTTTGGGGAGATGCCGAAAAAGCCAAGCGGTATAAACGAAGAAGTAAATATGCGCTGGACTTTTTGAAAAAGCTCAGTGATCCAGAACCCAATGAAGCCAATATGATTCGTTTTCCTTTCAATGGTGAAAAGGTAGTACTGGCAGATCTGTTCAATCAACTTATCGACCTGGAGCTGCCTGATGGCAAGAAAGCCATACCCCTTTCTAGAAAAGCTATGGCAAGATGTTTGAATTCCATAGCCAAGCCATTTGAGGGGGACAAGGTCAATTCTACCTATGAATATTTCAGGAGCCCTTCCAGAAAACTTGACAAAGGCTACCATCCAAAAAAATACAGAATAAAAGTATCGATAGAAGAACTATAATTTTTTTAATCAGATTGACATTTTATGCCCCCATTATCGCCGATGGGGATTTTCTGATGAGATAAAATTGACCTATTTGGTGGCATTCTAACCAAAAAACCAAATAGATATGTCAGAGATCAATTTTATCATTGCCCAAAAAGAAGACCTCAAATCCCTCATTTATCAATGGATGGATGAGCATCCCATTTCCAAACTGAAGGAACATGGTGACCATTCAAAAACCGAGAAACCCATGTCCCGAACAGAGATTGCTGAATACCTGGGCATCTCTACAGTGACCGTAACAGATTGGATGAAGAAGGGGCTGCCCTACAAAAGGATGCAGGGGAGGGTCTATTTCATGAAAGACGAAGTCATGGCTTCAATGGGATCATTCAACCATCGAAAGAACTCCTTTACGAAGTAGCCTCAATTTATTCAAACTGAAAATCAAACCCATCAAACAATCAAAACAATGGAACTACCATATATTAGAGTAGGCACCACCTACTATAAAAAAGTCAACGTCCCTTTGATCTCAGGAGACCACCTGGAGAAACTTATTTATTGGAACAGTGAATGCATCCGCCAGGACCACGGCAAAGATGTGCTGGGCAGTATTCCGAAATACAATGGCTTTTGCCACTTGCCCTCCCATACCAACTATCAAGAAGTCATTCAAAACTTCCTGAACAAGTATGAGCCAATCCCACACCAACCACAACCGGGAAGCTTTATCAAAACCCTCGAATTCCTCAAACACATCTTTGAAGAGCAAATCGAATTGGGGCTCGACTATTTGAGCATTATGTACAAATACCCCATCCAAATTCTTCCAGTACTCTGTTTGGTCAGCAAGGAACGGGAAACAGGAAAGACCACCTTCCTCAATTGGCTGAAAGCCATCTATCAGCACAACATGACCTACAACAAGAACGAGGACTTCAGGAGCCAGTTCAACAGCGACTGGGCGAGCAAGCTCAAGATGAAGTGCTGCTAGACAAAACAGAAGACAGCGAGCGCATCAAGAACCTCTCGACAGCAAGGACATTCAAGACAGAGGCCAAGGGAAAGGACAGGATAGAAACAGAGTTCTTTGGCAAGTTTATCCTGTGCTCCAACAACGAAGACTCCTTTATCAAAATAGAACCCGGAGAAACCAGGTATTGGGTGAGAAGGGTCAATCAACTCCAACACATTAAAGTAAACCTGCTGGAAGAGCTACAAGAAGAGATCCCTGCATTTTTGCATTTTATAAACACAAGACCATTGACATCTAAAAACCAAAGCCGGATGTGGTTTACCCATCAACAGATCAGAACAGAAGCCCTGCAGAAAGTCATCAGGAGAAGCAGGAATTGGTTGGAGTTAGAAATGTCAGAAATACTCCTTGGGTTGATGGATGACTTTGAATTGGATCAAATATGTGTTTGTGTCAATGACATCATTCCCTTCCTGACACGGTCAGGCTACCGGGCCACAAGGTCACAGATCATCAAGACACTGAAAGATCAATGGAAATTATCCCCAATCGATCATGTATCTACATATAAACGGATCGCTTATCTGCCAGATGGCAGTACACACCAGGTTTCATCCAAAGGCAGGTACTACATCATCAACCGGGGCAAACTGATGGATTTTTGTTGATTTGTTCACAATAGGTATATATACTATTGATAATCAATTAAATATAAAATCAACAAATAAGTAACAATGAAGGAACAAAATTAGAATGGTTGACAAAAAAACAGAAGAAATCACTTTGTTGACAAGGTGTTACCGATTTGTTGCCAAGCTAAATAATTAAAAATCAATAAGATGCGCTCAAAAAGCAACAAAACAACAGAAATGAGGGACAACCGCTCAGCTTTTTCCTCCCGACCAGCAAACCCTTAAAAGACAGTTAAACGATAAAGTATGAAGCAAACAGAAAAGTCAAATACAAAATCAACATTAAACGAACTACCGAATTCATTGATTGCGATCGGGAAGGGAAAGGTGGAAGGCGAAGGGTCGGCGCTGTCATTGCAAGATGTGTTTTCTGATTCTGCAAACCAGTCTGGTATGCAGCAGAAAACTTCTTGCCCGTCCGAAACCGGACATGGAAAATGGGTCGCAACTCCTAAAAAGGACACGAAAAAAACATCAAAAATCCATGAACTGAACTGCAGGATGAAATTGTAGATTGCCCCGGTATACGCTGACCAATAGAAATTATTATTGAACTATAAAAATACTGCTTAACTTTTTGTCCAGTTTTTTATTACAAGTCCAATTTCCATAATTCGCCAACTTGAATTTGAACCTGCTTGGATATAGGTTTTTTCAATTCCGATCCGATATCTTATTCGTTTTTGTTAGATAATAATCGTAGCTGCTCCTTGATCGAGACGATGTCCACACCCTGCTCGAGCAGGTGGGTGGCAAACGAATGTCGAAGGGTATGGACGCAGGCATCTTTGATGATGCCGGATTTATTCATGGCCAAACGAAAAGTTTGTTGTACAGCACTGTGCCCAAGTGGCGAGCCTTTCTCCCTGCCGTTAAAAAGGAACCCTTTGGGTTTGCTGCCTTTGATATATTGCTGAAGGCCTACTGAAACATAATCACTCAGCACCACATAGCGGCTTTTGTTGTTTTTCGATTCACGGACATGGATCTGCTTCCTGTCAAAATCAATGTCTGAGATCATGAGCTTGCACACTTCGCTGACCCGAAGCCCGGCAGCATAGATCAGGCTCAATAGCACCCGCTGCTTCAATCGTTGTGGTGCTTTGAACAGCTTGCGCAATTCTTCCTGCGAAAACACGGAAGGCAATTTCCGGTTGTTCTTCAAGCTCGGAAGGCGTATGGCCCGATCATCCAGATCATAGA
>JAUHYU010000130.1 GCA_030426345.1 Bacteroidia bacterium | reverse complement strand
ACTGCATTTCTCAAACTACTTACGGCTTCTCCATATCCCCGCTGCGATACTTCCTATCAACGAATGAATCGCACTCGATATCGCCGAAGGAATGGCAATCGCAGGATTGGCAAAATTGGCCTTGGCCAGATATGCTCCCAAACCGGAGTTTTGCATCCCGACTTCTATGGAAATAGTACGGTTTACATCGGTGTTTTTTACGATCAATCTGCTGACCCAATACCCAAGTGCAAACCCACAGATGTGCAGACAGATAACTGCTCCGATCAGGCTGAGTCCCGAAGCAAGGATTTCATCTTTTCCCTGACCAATGATACTAGCAACTATCAACACAATGGCAATGACCGCGATTAATGGAGCTATGGACTTGATCCTGTCTGTGATTTTTGGCAAATATTTATTCACCAGAACACCGAGCGATACAGGAAGTAAAACCACTTTGACCGTTCCGAGAAATAGCTCAAACGCGCTTACTTCTATTTTGTCCCCAATGAGAAAAATAGTCAAAAGCGGTGTCATGATGACCGCAACTATGATATCAGATCCAGTATTCTATGTCCATGGATTCTAGGTGCTTTTTAGCGGTTTGTTTAAGTCAGGGAAGATGGACTCCATTGTCTTAGTGATCTTTATTTTCAGCATTAATCGCATATATTCTTGCCCGTAATTCATCGATGTGCCCTATTATTATATAATATTCATATTCATAAACATCGTTTTTGCCCAAAGCAGCATCTTTTATAGGCGCAATGTAGGAGGTGCCAGCATCTTCTGCTTCCATACCAGCATCACCCGCCATACCCGCTAAGAAATTGGTGCAGATCGGGGTATAAACTGCCATTCCCCAAAGTTCGTCATTCACAAAAGCCATCCAGTTTTCAGTCACCATATCATTGTTATACCTGCCCCAGAAATCGTCTTCTAACTTTTTCACTTCAGGTTTGTCCAAAGGAGCGCCGGTAAAAGGTGCATTTCCAAAATAAGAATATAGGTTGCTCAAGTCAGAAATTGGATATACTGCTGGCTATTCCTGATTTGCCATTCTTCCGTCACCGTATATCGTATCAGTTCTATGGCAGCTCAACCTATTGCGGACATTAATCACATTTCCATTAATTGTTGTCCATTGTTCCATGGTTGCTTCCGCGGGCTGGTTGTTCATGTCCCAAAGCATCGGAATACACTTTATATAAAATGTTTCTCCTTCTTTCTTTTGCTCAAGGATTTCCGCCCTATTCCGATAGCTGTCGCCTACCTGAATGGGATTCCAAGCCCATGGCGACCAATTAGGATTTTGTCCGTCATCTACCCGATTCAATACCTTACCTGCATAATACGATTGTTGGACGTACCTTCCCTCGTCATGAATATTGACTACATTTCTGGTAGATTCGGAAGGCGAAATATAGCAAATAGCCCCTCCTCTTGAGAGGTCGAATTTTACGTGAAGTGTGTCGTTGTTGAGCGCAACTAATTCTTGTGCTTGGAGAAATATACTTGACACCAACATGGCAATCATAAAACACGTGATTCTTATTGATGTGCACTTTATATTCATATAATCTTGGTTCTCTTGTTTATAATTGGATAGACAATCTTGCGCCAATTGCTCAGACAATCAAATTTACAATAAAGTATTTTCCATATATCAACTTTCAAAACGCATTCAATTTTTTTTGCCTTAGTCATGGAATATTGAGTATTCAGGATATGATTCCCTTTTGCTTTGATCCAGAAATTAGCTAGAGGAAAGCCTCGTTTTTCCATGGATTTTAGGGGCTTTTTCTTTTGCGATTGGAATTTTAGATTAACACATGTAGCAGGGGAGGTCACACGTATTGCTTCGCTATGCGCGCCAGTGGGATCTACAGGGGGAAAGTATGTAAAATTAGTTTTCAGCAATTCAATATTTTTTGATGAAATTTTCTATATTTTGCGATGTACTAATATAACGAAATATGAAAAACACCCACTTTATTATCTTTCTCGTATTATTCTGCTCTTTTTATTCTTGCAGTAAAAACGATGATGAAACTCCAAAATCTTCCAATAACGGCTATACATTCAACGGCGATTTCTTTCCCACAAATGCGCTCATTTTAACTGCATGGAATCCTGGAGAGGTGGCTTTTTTATTACTTGACGATACTGCCATATTTGATAATACCACAGGGGAATTTGAAGGAAACTCAGGCCGAGGAATTATTATTGGTATAAGCAGTGAGAATGTATCTGAACTAAAAGATCTCGTCGGCACATATACCAATGTGTTAGAAGACCCAAATGATGATTACGAGGAGGGTGATTTTCAAGGACTGCTATTTATGGGTCTTAGTGGCTTAGAATCTCAGGCGAACAGCGGCAGCGCTGTGCGAGCAGATGCAGGTGAAGTTAAGGTGAGCTATGATTCAGAAACAGGAATATTTATAATAGAGTACACACTTACAACCGACCAGGGCACTATCACCGGTTCTTACGAAGGCGTATCCCAACTATATCAAATGGAAGACGATTAACAATACGTGTCGTTTAATTGAATTTTATTAAAGAAAAGCCTCTAAAATCCATGGATTTTAGAGGCTTTTTGATTGTGCCAGTTCGGGAGACCTTATAGGTTTTTGGTATAGTGGATTTTCCCTTTCATAAAGTAAACCTATAAGGTCTTGGCTGAAGTCATGGATTTTAGAGGCTTTTTTTACTGGTTTTCATGTCGGGTTTGGCACGGAAATAACTTCCGCGCTAGGGGGGGTCAAGCCACAGACCTTCTGCCAGTTGGAAGTATTTTAACCCACGGTAAGCAAAGACAGAAACACTAATATTGACATAAAACCATACATCCAACACAATAATATGCCAATTTTATTCTGCTCTCTCTTTGAGAAATATACTTTTATCCTTTCAAACTTTATTTTTGAAAAGTAGAATCTCATAACCAATAACCATATTAGGCCAATCACAATGTATACCAATTTTCCAACAGGTGAGGTTATATTATATGCTGCAAGCAACTTCAAAACGAACATTATATTTAAATATGTAACTACGCATGTAATTGTCAGAGCATTATCATAGGGAGATCCCCATGTATATTTCGAGAAACCACCAGTATTATATCTATAAACTTGATAGAAAAAATAATCCAATAAATTAATCATTATAATTTTGTTTATTCCTCGCTGCTGCCCACGCGTTTCACGTTTGCCAATTCGCCATCATCATAACCAACCAAAAAGCCACAAAAACCCATAAAAAACTAATCCAGCATCACATCGGGTGGAAGACTGGAATCCTGCGATGCCCAGGTTTTGTTTGGTTCACTTCCCATTTCCAAAATCAAATCGCCACCATTGATGATTTCTTCGTGACTGACCCATGCCCTATTAAATGTTTCGCCATTTAATGTAGCCGACTGGATGTAGAAGTTTTGTTCGGATACATTGTTGGCCTTGATGGTGAACTTCTTGCCATGATCAAGATTGAAAGTTGTTTCTTCAAAAGTAGGCGTACCAAGGATATAATATGGAGTTCCGGGACAAACCGGATAAAATCCAGCCATGGAAAATACTAACCATGCCGACATCTGTCCCGCATCTTCGTTGCCGCTCAGGCCACCAGGGCCTACACCATATTCCTCCTCGATGATATGATGGATACGTTGCTGCGTTTTCCATGGCGCACCGGCATAGGCGTACATGTAGGCTGTCTGATGGCCCGGTTCATTGCCATGCCAGTACTGGTCGGTATCAAAAAGTAGGTTCAATTGTGAGAGATATTTTTCACTTCCACCCATTGCATCCATCAGCCCATAAACATCTTGAGGCACGTACCAAGTATATTGAAAAGGCGTGCCCTCGGTGATAAATGGTGTTCTAGAGTCATTGTGATCGAATGGCTCATACCAGCTTCCATCTGCATATTTTCCCCGAACGTATCCTACCGATTCGTCAAATACATTTCGCCAGTTGGTTGCTCGCTTTATCAGCTTATTGTAGTCATCGTCTTTCCCCATGGATTTTGCATACTTTGCCAGCACAAAATCATCGTAGGCATATTCGAGGGTTCGAGAGGCTTGTTCTTGTTTGTGAAATGAATGCGGCACTTTTTCTTCCATGGGCAGATAGCCATATTTCAAGTATGAATCCAAAGCCCGGCGCCCTTTTCCGGAAGTATAAGAGATAGAATCGTCATTATATACAAATGCATTTTGCGACATATATTTCCATGCTTTTTCCTGATCGAAGTCGTCTATTCCTTTGGCGTAAGCATCTCCGATCATGGCCGTGACGTGGTCGCCGATCATTGCAGAAGTATAGTTATTCCATGAAGGGAAAATAGGAAGCCAACCGCCTTGTTCCGCTTTCGCAATAAGCGACTTCACCATATCTGCAGACTTTTTCGGTTCTAAAATAGTCAGCAAAGGATGTACAGACCGGTAACTATCCCACATAGAAAAATCGGCATAATAATCGAAACCGGAAGCCTGATGAATCGCAGAATCTTCCGCAAAACCAACATACCTGCCGTCTACATCGCTAAATACGCGAGGGAGCAGGTTGGAATGATAAAATGCCGTATAGAATTTTTTCTTCTGATCTAAAGTACCTCCTCGGGTTTCTATTTTATTCAGCACATTTCCCCAAGCCTTTGCAGATTTCTCTTGAACATCTTCAATATCCCATCCAGGAATTTCAGCATTCAAATTGGCCATGGCCCCCTCAAAACCAGTGAAAGATGTGCCGACTTTTACGACCAATTCATCCGTAAAATCAAAACCCACGAACGCACCAATGGTATCTCCATTGGCAAATTGTTCTTTGTTTTCATAAACCACTTTGTCATTGCTCCATGTGCCATAAATGGTGATGGGCTCAGAAAACTGAACCACAAAATACCCACTAAAACCTGCCGACTCGCCCCATCCTTGATAGATGCGATGGACAGGATTGTATCCATAAACCAAATTATTTTCAGGGTCAATTTTCACATAACCTTCCCCTTCGTCACTGTTGGGTTCGATCAGGATATATGGCCGCTTGTTGTAGGTTTTAAATTTAAACTGCATCATTCCCGCTCGAGAAGTGGCGCTGATTTTTGAATCAATACTGTACTTATCAAGCGTGACCTCATAGGAATCTGGCGAGGCTTTTTCATCTTCCTTGTAAAATTTTGATGCCCTTGCTTCAACATTCGTAATGAGCTTCCCAGCAATCGGCATGATCGTGACACTTCCATAATCCTGCGTACACGAGCCGGACATCCAGTGCGTACCGCGAAACCCTTGAATTTTATCATCTTCATTATAATATGGCGGAAGGCACTTCTGCTCAGATGATTGGGTCTGTGGCGTCCATTGCGTCATGCCGTGCGGCACGCCCACTGCCGGGTAGTTTTGTCCGCGCAGTTCCGAACCCGAAACACTATGTTTTAACGCACTTGGTGTAGTAGCCACACCGGTTCCGATCAATGGATCTACAAAATCGATCGTGGATTTTATTATGGGCTTTTCTTCTTGGATTTTTGGCTTACAATTCCAGAGAAGCAAGAGGCAAAAAACTGATAAAAGGGATGTCTTAATAGTCGAGAACTTCATGGATTTTAGATGCATTTTGGATAGAAGTTTATGGCATTTACTGAAAGATGCAAAATACAAAACTTCGCAGTCATTCATTTTAATGATGGGCAAAAATCAGCTGGTACATCAAACATGCGGTATTACCCAATTCATAAATTGAATGTAAAAGAACTGCCTGGTTTTATTTCAAACGTTTTGATCGTGGTAAATTTACTGCCTCTCGCCTGCTCTGAGCGGAAGACTACTTTGTAGTTTCCGGGCTGAATAGCCACTGTACTTCTAAATTGTTTTGGATCGAGATTATAAATCCACTTTTGGGAACCGTCTTCAAAGGTTTCATAAAGGCTCCCAATTCCATTGGCCGTAGTGACAAAATTGACCACTCCCGGCTGCTCGATTTTTAATTCTGTCACTTGGTGTTGCTCGATTTTCACATTTCGGAACACCGTTCTCGGCAGAGTATTGCATTCAACATCATAATTACCAACAAGCAATTTCTCTGTTCCCTCTACCTGTATAGTGGTGAGAATTTCATGGGTTTTAGGGGCTTTTATCATCGCCAAAACACCCTTAGGGTATTCCGTAACGCCACGCTGGCTGATGCGTAATGAGCCTTGTGGCGCATTAATTTTTATTACATTATGCTGCCCAGCAGTAATATCCACATTATTTTTTCTAACTGGAGGAATGGTATTCACAACCAAATCATAAGAGAGCACAGGGTCTATCGCCACCGAATCGGGCCTGCCCATCTGATCGCGATAGTGTACAAATTCGAAAGCAGAAGTCTGCGTAAAATGATTGATAAAAGAAACATTGACATTGGTTTCTTTGGGTTGGTTGTTGGCGTCGAGTAACTCCACCGAAACGGTAGTCTTGCCAAGGCTTTGGAATAATGCCTTGTTCAAAGCCTTGCGAAATCCATGGATATTTGCCGCATCGTAATATGAACCCATACAGCCAAACTGCTCTTCAAATTGTTTGTCCATCCCAATACCGATGATGAACGGCTTCAGGAAAATCCCCTTTCGCTGCAACGCCAGCGATACGGCACACGGATCGCCACCACACGATTCAATACCATCAGTAATGATGATGATAATGTTTCTGGTTTTTCCATCTGTAGGAAAATCGTTGGCCGACTGCTCCAATGCATACGCGATGGGCGTGTTGCCTTTTGGCGCTAGGGTTTGCAGTGACCTCAGAATGCGATCATGGCTGGTAGGAGAAAACGGAACCTCAAGCTTCGTATCGTCACACCTCCTCAATCGATTCTCGTATTGATGGCCATACACTCGCAGGGCCAATTCTAGGT
Organism: Bacteroidia bacterium; assembly: GCA_030426345.1. Lineage (GTDB taxonomy): Bacteria > Bacteroidota > Bacteroidia > Cytophagales > Cyclobacteriaceae > JAAUQL01. The sequence continues at coordinate 5,453 of JAUHYU010000130.1, read as the reverse complement.
TTGTGTCTGCCCGGAGGGAATCGACAAAATCACCGAGCAATTTTTTAGCAACCGTGATGCGATGGGTATTTTCCCATTTGGCCAGCATACTCCCCGATCCATCCAGCAAAAAGAGTATACGGGTTTTCTCAGGAAGTTTTTGTTGCGGGGTTTGCGCATGAGATGTCAATGCAAGCAACAATGCCACAATCACTCCTAACGCATATTTTGATAAATGATTCATTCCATAGTTTCAGTTACTTACACTAACTAACCAAAATATAAATGGAAGAAGAAATACAATAAACATCAAGCCGATAGCGGCATTGACGAATATATCTCCTTTCTGATGTATCTCTTTGATACTTTTTTTCTTGTTAGAAAACAACCATACAATAGTTGCTCCAGGCCAAGCCAACAGAAAATTTATTACCACGTCGGTAATAAGTATAATCAAGAGATCAAATATTATCATAATGGAATATCCGGCAAACACCAAACCAAAATTCACTTCAATATCTGTGCCGTATGATCTTTGGTTTTTACCTTTTCAATGATCTCCTCGATAATGCCTTTTTCATCAATCAAAAAAGTAACTCGGGCAGTGCCCATATATTTTCTACCGTACATTGATTTCTCAACCCAAGTGCCATATTTTTCATGAATATCCTTTTCGGTATCAGCCAACAAAGTAAAGGGCAAGTCAAACTTATCGATGAATTTTTGATGCGACTTTTCGTCATCTTTGCTCACGCCAAGCACTTCATATCCTGCTTTCTGCAATGCCTGATAGTTATCTCTAAGATTGCATGATTCAGCCGTGCAACCGGGCGTGTTGTCTTTTGGATAAAAATAAAGCACTACTTTCTTTCCTTTGAAATCTGATAATTTCACAGGATCCCCTTGCTGATCATTTACTGAAAAATCGGGAGCTACGTCACCTACTTTTAAAGTCATCTTTTTTATTTTAAAGTTGTGGAATATACATTTTCATTACCTACCTCATCGCGAACCTTCAGAACCAATTCACCTTCAAAAGGTTCGGACACATCCAGTTTTTTTGACCAAATATGATTTCTCTTCGGATCATAATTCATCATCACCCATTTGCCATTCACCATCAATTCATAATCTTTAATCCCCGACATATCGTCTGTGATGTAGCAACTAAAATTATCCCTATTCTGTTGCGATACCCTAATATTTGGCGGGATCGTGTCAGCGAGCAGCGTGTATTTCCCTAGCGTGTTTGTCATCAACTCAAAAGCGTCATTTTTCCATGCCCCTCCTTGAAAGGAGAAATTCTTCAAGTCTGTTGTATAGTATGCCGACACTTTGTCTTTATTGGCATAATCCAACTTTGGTTTCATGGTAATTTTGAGGTTTTTCCTCAGGGGATAAATATCTTCGCTGATTTCAAAATATTCCTTATCGGCCGACAACTCATCTATATAATCCGTCTTGAGATAAAGCGTATCAAAAAGCGTTTTGGTATAAAATTGCAAATCCATTTCCGGGGTATAATACTTAAACTCGGATTCGGAAGGTACGACCATTTCCAGGTTGGGGAATATCTGTTCCCCACATAAATCTATGGAGTCAGGAATGCCCGTGCGCAAATCCCATAAGTACACCGAATAGTCGTTTACATAATAAGCCGAGGACAACTCATACTCCATCCTATTGGCATACACATGCGCAAAATAGCCATTATTTTCTGCATTTTTAGCCATAAATACGAGCGTGTTGCCCTCTACATGATGACGAAATGGCTTGAATTTATTTGGCGAGCTAATGGCATGTGGGGTGGGATTTTTACCCCTAATTTTCATATTCACAACAGACGTATTTCCATAAGCATCTTTGAGCGTAATCTTCAAATCATGAACCAAAGTATCATTGATGTATATGATGCCCTTTTTATCATCAGTTTTATAAATGTCCAATTCATTGCCATCATCGATATATAACTTCTGAAAACTTCTGCGCTCTTTGGCCAATACCTGATAATCGCGATAGCACAGGATATTGCGATTTTTACTAAACGGAATTTTATTTATGTTGATTTCCATGACTTTCTTCCCATCCAGTTCGGTGCGCAGGTGTTGGATGCCATTTTTATTAGACGCATCATTCAACCGATCATACCCCATAATGGAAATACCGATATTTCCATGAACTGACACTATCCTATCCAATGAATATTCTTTCCCACGTTTGATTGGTGTAAACTGAAAAAAGCCGAACTGGCCATCTATACGCGCATTTTTGTCCATGGATTTTAAGCCTATTTTTTGCACAGTTGGGGCAATGTTATCTTTAACTTCTGCAAAGCCAAAATCCAGCGGGTTCATCGGCCTTTGTTGACCATCCCGGATTTCAAAATGCAAATGAGGCCCGCCCGAACTTCCCGAATTGCCGGAAAAAGCCACAACATCTCCCTTTTTAACTTTGAACATTTCCCTATCGGGAAATAGATTTACCGAAAATCGCTTCAACCTGTACTGCTCTTTTAACACATAATCGGCGATTTCTTTGTCAAATTTTTTCAGATGCCCATAAACAGTCGTGGTGCCTAGTTGTGGATGCTCTAAGTAAAGCGCATTTCCATAGCCATAACCATCTACTTTTACTCTGGAAACAAATCCATCTGCCGCCGCATAAATTTTTAGACCAGTAGCCCCTCCTGTTTTAATATCCATTCCACCATGAAAATGTGCCCCGCGAAGCTCACCCATGGTGCCGGAAAGGTAGTTCTGCTGTCCCGGCCTCACCGGGAAATGATAGGGATTTTCCTGTGCCGATAGTCTTCCAAAACAGGCAACAAGAAAAACAACTGTGAAGATATTTACTCTATTTGATTTCAACTTCCAATAATTTTTCATTCTCAATAAATGCCTCCAACTTATTTCCAATTGCTATAGGGCCAACTCCCTTTGGCGTACCTGTAAATATAATATCGCCCTTTTTTAGCATGATGAATTTGGAGATATAGGCAATGATCTCTTCAAATTCAAAAAGCATCTGCGATGTATTTCCCAATTGCTTTTGTTCTCCGTCTAGATTCAGGCTAAAATTCAAGTTTTTGATATCCTCAAATTCTGTTTTATCAATAAACTTGGAAATGGGCGCAGACCCATTAAATCCCTTTGCCAAATCCCAAGGCAAACCTTTTGCTTTTGCCTTTTCCTGAAGATCGCGTGCAGTAAAATCAATCCCTACACCGATGGCATCAAAATAACTTTGAGCAAATTTTTTATCAATGTACTTCCCGTGCTTGCAAACCCGCAAAATAATTTCTACCTCAAAATGAATGTTATTAGAAAAATCCGGATAGTAAAAAGGGGCGTTTTTTTGCAGCAGGGCAGTTTCCGGCTTGGTAAATATCACAGGCTCATCTGGACGTTCATTGTTCAGTTCTGCAATATGCTCCGAATAATTTCTACCAATGGCCAGTACTTTCATTTGCTTAATATTTTTGCTGAATTATTCTCAAAAGTCGAAAATAGAAAGCCTTGAAGTACAATTAAAGTATATGCATGAAATTTTCGTTATTTACATATCTTTTTGTGGTTTTGATCGTCAATTACATTGTAATCAAGTTTTTTTGTATTGATTTCGCGTTTTAAAACGCATTTCATGAACTGGGCATAGTCGGAACAAATTAAGAACAACACAAGGACATGAATATTTTCCTTGATAACCAACAACTTATAAAAATATAAACAGATGAAAAAGACTCTTTTAATTCTAATAATTATCGTTTTAGGCCAAGGCTGTGCCACTGTCCCTGTAACAGGACGCAAACAGCTTTCACTTATTTCCAATAGCGAAATATTGCCAATGAGCTTTGACAGTTATAAATCTGTGCTGGACAGTTCAAAGATATCTACCAATAAAAATCAAGCCGAAATGGTGAAGCGCGTCGGCACCAGAATCCAACATGCAGTAGAGCAATTTATGGCCGAGCACAATGCATCTGACCAGTTAAATGGATATGCATGGGAATTTAACCTTATTGACGAAGATATTGTGAATGCGTGGTGCATGCCTGGCGGCAAGGTGGTTTTCTATACGGGCATAATGCCCATTTGCCAGGATGAAAAAGGTGTCGCTGTAGTTATGGGTCATGAAGTGGCGCATGCAGTGGCCAACCACGGCAGCGAGCGCATGAGCCAAGGGCTGATACAGCAAATGGGCGGGGAAGCACTCAATGTAGCCCTGGCCAATAAGCCAAATGAAACCAGAGCACTTTTTGGCACTGCTTTCGGACTGGCATCAAACTATGGGGCCATGCTTCCTTTTAGTAGGTTACATGAATCAGAAGCTGATAAAATGGGGCTAATATTCATGGCCATGGCAGGGTATGACCCAAGAGAAGCTCCCAAGTTTTGGGAAAGAATGGAAGCACAAAGTGGTGGATCAGCCCCGCCGGAATTTATGTCTACCCACCCGGCTCATGCCACAAGGATTAAAGACCTGAATGCACAAATCCCAGAGGCCATGAAGTATTATAAGCCTTGATGAACATTACTTAATTTGCGAAGGCAGACTCTCTAACCTAAAGATATATTGCTCAAATTCTTGAATTAGGGAATTCGCATTAATCTTTTTAGAATCCATAAATACTCATAATTTGCAGCTTTTTCACTGTAATATTTTCGTTTGGAATATTTAGAAAAAGCCTCGGCGGCATTTAGTGGGTTTATGTGGGGAACGCCTTTGTTGGTGTTGTTGCTCGGTGGTGGTTGCTTTTTCCTGATCTATTCCAAAATGCTACCCTTTCGATACTTTCGGCATGCCATTCAAATCTTGATAGGAAAATATGATGATCCAAACGAACCCGGCCAGATCAACCACTATCAGGCTTTATCTACCGCTCTTTCTGCCACAATAGGCATGGGCAATATCAGTGGAGTGGCAGTGGCCATTGCCACAGGTGGCCCGGGAGCAATTTTTTGGATGTGGGTGAGTGCTTTTTTTGGTGTGGCCACAAAGTTTTTCACTTGTTCACTTTCGGTAATGTATCGAGGGAAGGATGATAAAGGTGATTTGCAAGGTGGTCCAATGTACGTGATCGTAGAAGGCCTTGGCAAGAAGTGGCGACCATTAGCTATATTTTTCTGCCTTGCCGGGATGATTGGAGTTTTGCCTATTTTTCAGGCCAACCAATACACACAAGCCATCCGAGATATTGTGCTGGCAGATTTTGGCATCGTCGGGTCTTTTACCACTAACCTTATCACGGCTTTGGTTATCATCATCATTTCCTCATTGGTAATCTTTGGAGGGATAAAACGCATCGGGAAAGTAGCAGGTAGCCTTGTACCACTGATGACCTTGTTGTACGTAGGTTCTGTATTGTTCATCATTTTTAGTTCTCCGGGAGAAATTCTTCCAAGCATTGAACTTATCTTCACAGATGCATTCTCAGGAAATGCCGTGATGGGAGGTGCGTTGGGCAGTTTGATCGT
>JAUHYU010000012.1 GCA_030426345.1 Bacteroidia bacterium | reverse complement strand
TAACTTTTATTTGATTATCCGCAGTGTCACCATCATTATCCGTTACTGTTATTGAAAAAATATAGGTGCCTTCTATCAACCCTGACAGGGTTAAATTTGGTGAATTTTTATTTGCAAGTACTGACGCTCCCCCGCTTACTTGCTCCCATAGGTAACCGACGACAGATCCATCAGGATCACTGGCAGTAGCAGAAAGTATTGTAGTATTCGTAGGCAATGTGATTTGCTGGTCAGACCCGACAGCAACGGATGGCGGAATATTCGCAGCTGTAACCGTTACTATCATTTCATCATAATCTGTGGCACCGTCGTCATCTGTCACCGTAAGGCCAAACCTATAAACTGACTCTATCATGTTCGAAACTGTCAGTGTAGCACTATTCTGGTTAGTTAACACAGAGGAACCCGGACCCGATATCTGGACCCAATTATAGGACACTACTGTACCATCATTGTCTGAACCCACTCCTAAAATTGACAAAGAATTAGTTGGCAGCTGCAAAGTTATATTCTCTCCAGCATCAGCTGCTGGAGGATCATTGGCCTTAAATACAAACACAGAAACTTCATCTTTATCTGTAGCCCCATCATTGTCAGTCACTGTAAAGGTAAAAGTGTAGGTGCCTTCAACTAAGTTGCTGAGTGAAACTGTGGCTTTATCCGTATTTGCCATAGTTATAGATGGTCCGGTTTTTTTCTGCCACAAATACGTAATAATACTTCCATCACCATCAGACCCTATGCCCTTTATAGTCAATGAATTGGTAGGAAGGTATATGGTGATGTTGCTCCCTGCGCTTGCAGAAGGAGGTATATTAGCTGCATTCACTGCTATTTTCATTTCATCATAATCCGTGGCCCCATCGTTATCGGTAACTGTAAGGCCAAATACATACTCGCCTTCTATCAGCCCTGAAAGGGATAACGTTGCCATATTTACATTAGAAATCGCGGCCGAAGGCCCACTAACCTTCACCCAATTGTAAGAAACAACCGTACCATCATTATCACTGCCCAGTCCGTTGATAACGGTACTATTCACGGGCAATTTCAATACCTTGTCTGATCCCGCGTTTGCTATAGGAGACTGGTTTACATCCTCTACAACCACCTTTACTTCGTCAAAAGCGGAATCACCATCATCATCAGTAACAGTAACCCTAAAAGTATATGTTCCAACTTGCAACCCACTTGCCGTTAAACTGCTAGTTGTTTCGTTTTCTAGTATGGCCGTTGGCCCACTTTGCTTTGTCCATTGATAAGTATCAATACCGCCATCTGAATCACTTGCACTTGCGGTTAAAACTATAGTGCTTGTTGGCAACTGTATTTGTTCGTCTGAGCCAGCATAAACTGTAGGTGGTAAATTGGATGCTTCCACTGTCAATTTCACTTCATCATATCCGGTTGCCCCTTTATCATCTGTGACTGTCAATCCAAAAATATAGACTCCTTCCTGCAGGCTCAGTGCAGTCAAAGAAGCGGTGTTTTGGTTTTGCATGGTTGCTGTAGGGCCGCTCACCTTTGTCCATAAATAGGATGCTATACTGCCGTCACTATCACTACCATTCCCATTAAATACTGCTATATTGGTTGGCAAACCAATTGTCTGATCTGATCCGGCATTGGCTGTAGGTGCTTCGTTTACCAACTCTGGTAATACAGTGACCTGAATTTCGTCAGATGCTGCGACGCCCTTACTATCTGTTACTGTTAGTCGAAAAATGTACGTACCCTCCAATAAATTTGAGGCTGTAAGTGTTGGCGTTCCTATATTAGACAGACTAGCTGTTGGGCCTGATTCCTTTGTCCAGCTGTAACTTTGCACGGGATTTGTCGATGAAACTGTCCCATTGATTGTTAAAGTGTTTGTTGGAAGGGTTAGCGTTTGGTCTGAGCCCAATGAAACCGACAATTGCCCTCCCAAACTATGTCCTAACATCCATTCATATACATTGGGATTGTGGTATGTATGATCGGTGGTATATGCACGAACCCATGAGTTGTGACCAACACCTGGGTAGATTGTAAACAATGCCTGTGGATCAGCGACAGGAGATGTACAATAGTTGACTGCATTTACCATGGATTGGCCTTGACTCAATTTTATCGTTGTATCTTTATCTCCATGAAAGGCCCAAACAGGGAGACCATGTTTTGCTATAACACAGCCTTTACTATTATCAGCCCATCCTGCAATAACAGCAATAGCCGCATATTGATTGGGTTCATTATTTGGATCATATGCAGCTTTCCATGTGCCATTGCCACCTAAACTAAGCCCAGTCAAATACACTCTATTTTTATCAACATTATAGTTGTCAATTGCAAACTTCACAAACTCATCAACTGTGCCAGAAAGCCAAGTGGTGATAGGTGTTTGTGGTGACATTACCAAAAAATACTCCTTTTTACCATTTACCATAAAGCCCATATCATGTCCATTTTTGATGTGCTTCGGAGGGCCATTGGCTAGAACTTTAGCAAGGTCAGTGGTTCCATTACCTCTTTCTCCTAATCCGTGAAGAAATATCATGAGAGGATATGATTCTGTAGAAGATTGATAACCTGGAGGCAAATATTCCCAATAACCCAACCCCTGGGGTGACATTTGTTTTGTATGGGTCTGTCCAAACAGAGCTGTAGAGAATAATGCAAAAATGAGTAAAGAGCTATAAAATATCTTATACATAAACATCCAGATATATTTAATGCATTAAAAATGCGATTTGATGGGCGCAAAGTTATACATTATCTTTAGAAAGCACGATCGTTTTAATGAAGCTTAACAGATGTATATTCAAAGAATGGCTCCTTTTCAAAAAACAACTACTAAATGAGATAGATCAAATTGTTATCTCACATAAATACGATAAAATGAAAAAATTAATCACTTAAATTCAGCAATTCGGTATCTGCTCTGTGAGTTATTTGTCATTTTCATTAATAACACATCGATACACTGACTTTTATTTAATTATTCTTATATATTTTAGATAATATTACAAAATTTTGAAAGAATTATAAAACTCTTTCACAAGAGCATCTTAGATTAAACTTATAAAATAAATTTAGAATTATGGATAATTGAAGTATGACATACCATTTTTCTTAATTAAGTAATGTAATGGTACATATCTCATGCAATTGATATAATAAGTAGAAAACATAAAACAACCTCCATTATTAAATATTTGCCAATACTTAATAACAATACAGAATATATATATCTGTAAATCAGTATTTTATATTTTTTTGTATTTTCTCCTAAGGTATTAAAGCGAAAAAATAAAAGAGAACAAAAAAGTACTTCATGCCTTTGCCCCTACCACGTATTCGTCCAACTTTATCCACTTTCTTAACTGCGATATTCTTGTATATTCCCCAAATCTATTCTAAATAAAATTATGATACATCAGAGATTAATCATATAATTGGCGACAATTAGAGAATTCTGGATAAGTCTGCCAATGCTAAATTATTTTAAACTTCTAAGGCCTCATCAATGGACTAAGAATTTATTCATTTTTATACCGGCATTTTTTGCTGGAAATATTTTTGAAGAAGCTGTATTCATAAAAACGGCAATCGGTTTTTTGGCCTTTTCATTTGTGGCAAGTTCGATCTACATTGTCAATGATTTTAGGGATATAGAACAAGACAAAATACACCCCACAAAAAAATTCCGGCCATTAGCCTCAGGAAAGATATCATCTCAATCAGCCTTATTAGTAAGTGTTTTATTAGCTACCATTGGAATTATCCTTTCATTTTATCTAAACTTCCATTTTGGCCTTTTACTAATTGGTTATCTAATACTCAACATAGGATATTCTTTTGGCTTAAAAAATTACTCTATCATAGATATTCTCATAATATCTTCTGGATTTCTCATACGAACTGTCAGCGGAGGTATCATTTCAGAAGTCAAAATATCTATGTGGCTTATTATTATGATTTTCCTTTTAGCATTATTTCTTGCTCTTTCAAAAAGAAGGGATGACATATTGATGTATAATAATTCTGGAGTGAAGATGCGTAAAGTAATATTGGAGTATAATATGGCTTTTATTAATTCCTCAATTACCATGATTTCTGGAGTGATTATAGTAGCTTATATTATGTACACAACCTCAGAAGAAGTGATCAACAGATGGCACTCTGAATATATCTATATTACTTCTCTTTTCGTTGTGGCAGGAATTTTAAAATATCTTCAGATTACATTTGTGGAGCAGGCCAGCGGCTCACCATCAAAAATCCTATTAAAAAATAAATTCATAATAGCAACCCTACTTCTTTGGGTCATCAGTTTTTACTTTTTGATCTATGTTTAATCATTTACTATGTGGTAGTTCTAACTCCCCACAACATATCTGCTCCATCTACCAAATATTTTCTTTATTATCTGAACGAGTATCACAGAAGCTATTATAGCTATTATAGCAAAAAGCACAAAAGACATACTATTCATATTGGTAATATCCAAACCAACTTTGGCGGAAGCCATAACACCTACCTTAATTAAATACAGGTGCACGAAATAAATCCCAAAACTACAATCTGCCATAATATTCAGAAGCTTATTTCTATTATTTAATCTATGATAGAACAAGTAGAAAAATAATGTCGTGAGGATGATCAATTTTATTTTACTGAAATTAATAATGCTTATTATCCCAGTATTGGTAGCATTCGAATCATAATAATGACTGACCGGTAAAACACCTGCTACCTCAAGAGCGAACAGGATTAAATATGCAGCAGAAAGGATAATTAACCAATGTTTTTTTAATGATGTAAATAACTCAATTCTTGCGCTGGCATACATTCCAAACATATATATGGGTATAAAATACACGAATGAAACAAAAGGGTTTGTGAAGTGTCCATATCGGAAAAAAAAGAACCCCCCAATAAAAATCATCAGGAAAAAAACTCTGTCATATATCTTCCAACGGTCAAGCATTATTAGAAGTGGAGAAATTGCATAGAACAAGAAAATCATTGGCAAAAACCAAAATGGACCAAAATGTTTACCCGTTATTAAAAACCATATTACCTTTTGCCAAGTTTGGAGACTCTCATAATAATCTGGAAACTGCATCTCCGATGAAGTACTTAAGAATAGTTTTTCAACGATGGCGGGAATGCTGAAGATCAGGTATGGTAAGGCAACATAAAGAAGTTTCTTTTTTAGGTGTTGCCCATAGCTAAATTTGTGTCTATTCAGAAACTGAAAAAGAAAACCTGCTATGAAAACAAATAAGGTGGTTCCGGAAATAAACATGGCTGTCCAAACCCGCTTCTCCATTGGATTATCCCATGGCGCAATGAAAATTGCATGATATATCACTATATAAAGAATTGCTAAACCTCTAAAATTGTGTATGTAGTGCAGATATTTTTTATCCTTTGGCATATTAAAAAGTTGGAAAGGGCAGCTTAGTATTTCATTTGGAATCTTTGCATCAAATCTGATTTACAGATGTGACATCAGGCTTTTACTCGTATATAGAGTTTAAACTTTATCAAGTTATGAATTGCTAAAATACATATTTGAGAATGGATGGGAGCAAGGCGAAAGATACAAATTTCGAATGCCGAAATATTGAAGATTCTCAAAACTTCTGTCTTTGCTATAGAAATAATTAGTCCCCAGCATAAAATCCCCGATTATCTCATCACTATACTGCCGAAACTTGGAATTAAAGGGTAAAAGGGTTGAAATTCCATGAAATAATGCATGGCCGGAAATAAGGATTTTTTTTGATTTACTAAATTTGCTCCAGTGATTTAACTTTTTGGCTTCTGCCAAAAATTGATCTATGACGTCTGGGTCTATGCCTGTGCTCCCCAATTTTCTGTTTAATATAAGTTTCACTACGTAATCAAAACTAATGAAGTAAATACTTCCAGCTGTAAAAGACAATAGTAAAGTTGCTGCACCCAGTAAAATAAATTTTCTTCTTTTCATCGTTACAATTTATCAGCGGCCATTAAAGACAAAGCACTTAAAGTTAAGGTGGGATTTGAAGGAGATATCGCCGGAAATACTGAACTCCCCAATACTATGAGGTTGTTATATCCGTGATGGAATAGATTCTTTTGAACAACTCCATTTTTTTCATTGTCACTCATTCTCGTTGAGGAACAGATGTGGTATTCTGTTTTTTGAAAATGAGTATCTAAAACATATTTTTCTATTGGAAGACCTGAAAATACTTGGTCTACATTTTTGGATAGATTCTCTTTTGCATCAAGCACATATTTAGAGGGCCCTTCAAAGTGAACTATTGGTTTATATGGATTATCAGTGTTTATCAAAACCCTATTTTTGTCGTCCGGGATATCTTCAAAAATAAACTTATACTTTGCTATCTGCCTCCATTTTCCAACTTCTCCCCTGACATACGGCCCATTATGGCTTTCTATCAAGCATGCCCCATAATTGCTCCTTTCGTTAGTGTCATAGAGCATATATCCATTGGCTGTTATAATGGAAGATCCTCCCACATTCTCTAAACCAGATAAGTAAAAATAACCGTATAAGCCGAACTGTTCGGTCAAACCCTTCCCAACAAATGGATTAGAATCTCCAGAGTTTAGCAAAATATTTGCATTGAATATTGCATTGGCTCCCAAAACCACCAAATCACTAGTCACGACGTAATCTTTCCCTTTCAGCCTGTATTCTACACCCTTTACATTACCTCCTTCTACTTGCAATGATCTTACCTCGGCACCTGTTTGTAACTCAACGCTTTCTAAATCATACAAATACTTCAAACCATTGCCAATTGTGAACTTGGCTTCAACAGGACACAAATCACAAACTGAACTACTGCAACAGGGATTTCGGTTGCCTATTTTCTCGGAGGCACGTGCAGTGGGCTGGCTAATGTATAGCTCATTGTATCTTTTGGCAAGAAGCGTGTCAAAGGTTGTTAGTGCATGGGGTTTTAATGGATATTTGGTGCTTTTGGGAAATGGTGTTGCCTCAGGACCTGATATGGCCATTACATTTTCTGCTTCGCCATAATATGGTTCCAACTCATCATAAGTCAGAGGCCAGTCCAATCCTCTGCCATATTTAGTTTTAAGCTGAAAATCATTTGGCATAAAGCGGGGGGTGCAACCCGTCCAACAGTTGGAACTTCCCCCAAAATTTGGGTCAAAAATCCATGGCTTGTCAGGGTTTTTATTAACGATAGACTGATTGGATTCTCTATAATTAATTCCTGAATTCCTCTTCCCTTCTCGAATTTCATTTCTCTTATGCCCATTTGAAATGATTTGTCCTCTCTCCAAAACCAAAACCTTTTTTGGGAGCTTGTTCTCTTTATGAAGTTTGTATAAAAAAAATGAACTTGCAAATCCCGTCCCTACCACAACGAGATCGTAACTAGAAATATTCCTCATAAAATCTGAACCAAAATCAATTCTCTAATCGCAGCATCCTTTTCACAGTTTTTCCTTGTGTGTCGCTTATGCTCAAAAACAAAACCTCACTGTCAGAAATACTACTGATATCACTATAATTTATAGTAAAACTACAATTTTTTGGACATACTTCGTCGGTTTTATAAAAAATTTGCCCTAAAGAATTCGAAATTGAAAGTGTTACATTTTCGCCAACCATATCCTTCAATTGAACCGTAAATTCATCACTGAACGGATTTGGATATACCTTGAAAACATTTTCTTTTTCAAGTCTGCTGTCTTTCTTGCTTAGTATTAAATAAAACCTTTCTTTTAGCTCCTTGGTATTTTCAATATTGTATTCAAAATCATCATGAATCTCAAACTTCTTCTGTCGTTGTCTGTCATACAGAAATAACTCATAGTCATCAGAAACCATGGAAAATTGTTCTATTCTTAGTTTTAAGGCTCCTTCAGAATTGGATTCACAATATAAAGGCAAAATAGTTTCTTCCTCATTCAACGGGATTGCATTGATCGCCAATTGCCTTGCTGTATCACTAGGAGCCTTGGTATATATTGCTCCAATATTCCCCTTCATTTTAAAAGCATCTTCTGTCATAATAAAACCATTGCTATATTCATCAGATACTTTTACCCATGCATCATCTTTGTTGCTTCCGTTATCCAAAATCAAATGTATGTTAAATCCATGAGTAGATTTCCGGTATGATGACGAAGAAGTGGCAGACTCCTTCACCACTTCGCTTATCCCTAAAAGACCATTTTCCGATGCATAAATAAAAAATGATTGCCCGGGGCCAATTATGTTAGTAAGCTCACCAGTTCCAGTTCCATCAATATATTCATGGTAATCCAACGCTACTGCATCCCACACATAATATGCCTCGTTTACAATATTCCTATTCCATCCGGGAGCATCCCAATCAATTGGACAGTGATAGGGGTTGCTTACCAAATTCCAACCTCCTTCATCATAAAATCCATCTTTAGTAATGGGAATATCAAAAGACCCTGCATTGTTCCCATTCCCATCTCCATATAAAAGAGGCCCTTTGTTTCTAAAAGTTATATGACCATCTTCAAATTCATCAGCATAAATAAATATCTGAAACCCATGTCCTGGATCAATTGGAAAACTTAGGTTATTGATAAATTTCCATGAATCTGAAGGCTCATCATAATACCTCACATTGCTATAACCACCATTCCAAGGACCATCAATTTGCACACTGCTTTGCCAATCCGTCAAGGTTTGACCCTTCACGCTAGTCCCCATATTGTACCAACCAGTAACTTTGTCTGGCCCCAAATATCTCTCAATATTTACATCTCCCGTAATTTCCGCAAATTCACCAACGGGCCCCACATAAGCTTGGGCGGTTTCGTTAGCCGTTAAATATAAATGCCCATTAGAATTTAGTATCCCCTGATTAATGTTTAAGGATTTTTCGATTTTGCAATCAGAATTCAAGTTCACGTCTGTTCCCGAATTTGTGTTTATGATCATGGATTCCAGGCTATTATTGATAGGTTCAAAGTTCAAATAATGCTGGTTTTCATTTGCCCCTTGAAATTCCAGTATTCCGGAAGATGTAGATAGTTGCCCGTTTGTATTGCCCGGATTAATAGCCCCACCATTCATAATCAAATGTTCTTTTCCAAAATTAAGCAGTGAGTTATCTCTAAGGTTTATGTCCCCTTCAATTTCTATGGTTGATTTTACAGGGTTGCTATTTGTCAAATTCAAGATTGCTCCATCCATCAAATTCAATGATGTAAATTGAAGATTAAAACCATTCAAATCCATATCAAACTGCTCTCCACTTGCTACTTGCAATTTTGCCCCCGGAGCTGATACATTCCACCCTGAAGAAAGTAAAACATTTTGACCAATAAAATATGTCGCCCCTGGTGTATTAAAATCTGTCAGAGGCGTACTAGATTCGTCTTGCCAGTTACTTGGCAAACTTGCATCCGTGGCTATTTGCGTAAAAACATTGATCCCAGAACCCGCATTCACAGTCAACTGAAATGCTGTATTATCAAAATCATTTTCCGCATCAGTGGCCGTGACAATGATATTATTATAAACTCCATCATCCCCGTAGACCGGATTAAAAGTGATGTTTCCGGTACCATTGCCATTATCATTTAAAGTCGCAAATGGGGGTAAATTTTGGACTGACAAGGTGATGTTGTTGCTGCTAAATGGCTGGGGAACTTTCGCTTTTGCCGTATTGAAAATATATCGATGCCCATTGTCTTTGACATGAATGCCATCTCCACTGTTATAGATGGACTTAATTCTATTGTCATTTTCAAAATCCGTCAGCTCATCATAAATGTCAATGACCAACTCTCCAAACTCTGCTCTGACAGCATTAGCTTCTTCTTCCAGCAAGTGTCTTTTCGTCGTGGGATTAGAACCAGGTAAATTGTCAAAATTTCTTGGCTGAGTTGTTGTCAACAATAATGGGATTCCTTCAGCATCTGCGATAGATTTGATCTCATAATAGTGTTCTATGGTCGTAGAAATAGGAATGCCTTCACTAACATTATTCGATGGGAGATTGACAATGATCAGATCAGGATTGTATGTAAGTGCTTTTGTTATATTCTTTTGGGAATTAGGTGACGGCGTGCTGCCGTTGGGGCGAATGTCTTCGGTACTAAATCCTCCTACAGCAAGGTTTTCCACTGTATGTGAGTTTGTGTGTTCACCAAGCCAGGCAATCAACCGATTGACCCAAGCACTATCCGGGACAGAGGCACCAAACCCTGCAGAAGTTGAAGACCCCAAAACCACAACGGTAAAATTATCTTGGGGAAGGTCGTCAATGTCATAGGCAGAAATGGGGACAATAAGCGTTCCATCTTCATCCACCTGCTGATTCCCAACGCCCATTATTATAGGAGGATTATTATCACCTTGCAGCATTTGTTTGCCCCAAGATATGCTCTGAGAGCAAACATTGATTAAAATGAACATATTCAACGAATGAATAAGAAATTTCATGTGTTAAATTATGCAGTTAGGGAACAATTAATTCTTTCCAAATATAACTCATATTTCTGAGTTAATTGACCTAAAACTATGATTATAAATATACTATGAAGCTTTTCAATAGTATTAAAAAGCAATTCACTCATTAATTTTCACATTTTATTAGCACCTAAAAATCGTGTGATATATTGCTTATAAAATATTCAGAATATACTTGCGAAAATTCATGGATTTTAGATGGTTTTTGTTGGCTCAATTGAGCATATCCTATCTAAAGTCATGATGCCTTGCAGCAACTTCCCTTGAAGGGTATATAAAAGCCATGATATTTCCATGGAAGGCCTCACGAATTAGAATGGCATTCTATGATAATATCGGAATTTATTACATAGCGGGCGTACAGCTTCAAATAATTGCTGTATATCCGTTAATCCTCTTAATTTTGTACAGAAATTTCTCAATGAAATATTCATTTCTAATTGTTGTCCATAAATATCGAATCTATCATTCAGCCGGGTAGCACATATCGTCTTTTAATAGGATTGGCCCTGATGGCCAATTTTATATGCCACAACGGTTTTGGGCAGTCGGTAACAGCAATCGAGGGTCAGGTCTTAGATGCAACTGACGACAGCCCCGTGCAATTTGTCAATGTCTATTTCAAAGGCACTGTCGATGGAACGATCACTGATGAAAACGGTCATTTTTCCATTACTACCGATAATGCGCATGATTCGCTAGCGATTTCTTACGTTGGATATTTCCCTCAAGTGATTGCGGTGCAGAAAGGCCAAAAACAAAATATTACCATCCGCTTAAAAAACGAATTGGTCAACCTTAATGAAGTTGTGGTGCTAAGTGGGGAAAACCCTGCATGGGAGATTATCCGCCAAGTGGTGAAGAACAAAAAGCTGCACGACAAAAGATCGCTGAAAGCTTATGAATACCAAGCCTACAATCGGATAGAATTTGACATTGATAATATTTCTACCAAAATGAGCAAGCGCAAGATTGTGCGCAAGATCTGGGCTGAGATGGATTCTGCCGCTTTGGAAAAAAATGCTCAAGGAAATGCTATTTTACCTATTTTTCTATCAGAGACGGTTTCCAAGTATTATGTGAAAAATGAGCCTTTTGCCCGACGTGAAGAAGTGCAAAAATCAAAAGTATCCGGGGTTGCTGTAGAAGATGGAAGCATGATCTCGCAACTGGTTGGCACGGCATATCAGGACTACAATTTTTATCAAAATTGGTTGCGATTTTTAGAAAAGGAATTTATATCTCCCATTGCTGATAGTTGGAAAACATTCTACGATTATGAAATTATGGACACTACCATGGTTGATGGAAATGAATGCTATCAATTATCCGTTTTCCCTAACCGAAAACAAGATCCGGCTTTCAACGGTATTATCTGGATAACTACAGATAACTATGCGCTTAAAAAACTCGACCTATACATCGACAAATCCACAAACCTCAATTTTATAGAACGTATAGATTTAGAGCAGGAACTGGATGCAACAGCTGATGGGCCATGGCTGCCTACCAGCACCAGCCTAACAATCGACGTGAGTAATCTTGGAAAAAACGCTGCTAGCGTGCTCGTAAAAGCCCACAATACAAGTTCTGAGTGGAAAGTAAATGATTTGAAGGACAAGAAGTTTTATGCCAATGAGGTTTTCATAGCTGAAGATTTCAATACTTATGCACCTGATTATTGGGAGGATAATAGACCTAAAACACTCACTGAACAGCAACTTCAAACTTATCAAAACATCAATACTTTGGTGGAAATCCCGCAGGTAAAGAGTTATGTAGAATTTATAAAACTGGCAACAACCGGATATTGGCGCCGAGGAAAGGTTGATTTCGGCCCATACTTATATGCTTATGCCCACAATAATTATGAGGGTCATGCATTTCGACTGGGGTTGAAAACCAATGAATATTTTGATAGAAAAATCACGCTAAGAGGATATTTGGGCTATGGCACCACAGACAAACAATGGAAATATGGATTGACGGCAAACTACATCGTAAAACGCAAACCATGGACCGAGATAAGCATCCATAGTTCTAAGGACTTGGAGCAAGTAGGCCTCCGCTCTGATGATCTCAGGGAAGACAACTACCTTTTTTACGCTGCTACAAGGTGGCAAACTTTTCTGAGGCCTTACTATCTATCAGAAAACAGCATCAGCATTAAGAGTGAACCGGCAAAAGGATTGACCCACCAGCTTACACTGAAACATGAATATTATGACCCTCAATATTCTTTTTACTATTATAAAAACCCGGGGTCGTCGGACGTGGAATTAAAAAGTGATATTTCTTCGCCAACAATTAAATTCTCAACCAGATGGGCAAGGGATGAAATGTTTTTGCAAAATGGAAATGAAAGGATAAGTCTTGGCACTAAAAGATCGCCGATCATTCAGTTCGATTACACTTATGGATTCAAAAACTTTCTTGATGGCGATTTTGAATTTCACAAGCTTCAGTTGGAGTTAAAGCAGAAATTGAGATTGGGCGGGCTGGGCGAAGCACGATATCAATTGACCGGAGGATATGTTATTGGGCAGGTACCATATTTGTTGCTTGAAAACCACATTGGCAATGAATCGGCCTTTTATACCAGTGGCGCTTTCAACACGATGAATTACTTTGAATTCGTATCAGATGAGTATGCATCGCTTAAATACGATCATCATTTTCAAGGTTTGATCATGAACAAAATCCCATTGATCCGCTCCTTAAAATGGCGACTTATCGCATCGGCAAATGTATTGTACGGATCTCTACGGCAGGAAAATATGGACATCATTTCGCCAGTTGATCCCGAAGGAGAACCTACTGCACCATTTAATCATTTGGACAAAGGAATGCCATACGTAGAATTGGGCTATGGAATGGAAAACATTTTCAAAGTGCTTCGGATAGATGTCTTTCATAGGCTCACCTATCGAGGCAAACCAGATGCAAATAAATTTGCCGTCAAAATGAGCTTTCAGGTTAATCTATAGTTTCAGTCAAAAACACGCTCAAAAAGCCCCTAAAATCCATGACTATTTTCTTGGATCAATATATGTTTTTCTCAAGTCTAAATTCACATAAAACTGATCTTCCGCAACCTTAAAATCATCGGGGTCAAGCCCTTGCAAATCCATGGATTTTGAGGTGTTTGTTGGGTAAATCATTTCATACTTCCCGGGTGAGGTTGTTACTTTTATCGGCATATCAAAATTATCTACATTGGCTTCCCAGCGATATGTTGCCTTTACCTCCTCCCCCTTTTTCACCAAGCTGACGGCTAAAGTTGGCAAGTCCTTATACCTAAAATATTGGTCGAAAAAGCCTCGTAAATCCATGGAAGTGCGTTTGTTGATATAATCAAAAACCTCCTGTCCATCTATGGTCTTGTACCGAAACTCTTCATTCAGTCCTCGCAAAATGGATAGCCACAAATCCTTATCATCAATGACATGTCGGAGGGTATTTAGCACCAGTTGCCCTTTGTCATACATATCCGTGGATCCCTCTTTGTTCACGCCAAAAGGCCCGATAATCGGTAGATCATTTTTTACGTTTTGCTTTTTGCCATTGAGATATTTCATTGATGCCTCATACCCGTGTGCATACTCCACATACAGCGCCTCGCTATATGACCCAAAACTTTCGTGTACCCACATATCCGCCACATCGTTGGTTGTGATATTGTTGCCCCACCATTCGTGGGCGGTTTCATGCAAGATGATAAAATCAAACGTCAGCCCCACTTCTGAACTGGCAGTTCCTTTGTACCCATTTAGGTACTGATTTCCATAAGCCACGGCCGTCTGGTGCTCCATACCAAGATGTGGACTTTGAATGAGTTTGTAGCCATCGCGAGCAAATGGGTATGGCCCAAAATATGTATAGAAAAAATCCATCATCGGCTGAACTTGAGCAAACTGCCACTTCGCCTTGTCCAACTCCTGTGGAAGCACATAATAATCCAATGTCAGGCTGTCACCATCGGGCTCGATAAAGACATCGTCAAAATGCGCGAAATTCCCAATATTGACCGTTACGTTATAATTGTTGATCGGATAGCTAACAAACCAATCATAAGTCTTCCATCCTTTCTTGCGTTGTGTAATGCTCCGCAATCTGCCGTTGGATATATTTTCCAATTCTTCCGGTATCGTCACGCTGATCAGCATACTGTCCGGCTCGTCAGATTGGTGGTCTTTGTTGGGCCACCACAGACTTGCTCCCGTACCCTGGCAAGCCACTGCCACCCATGGATTTCCGACACTATCTGTTGCCCAAATAAACCCTCCATCCCAAGGGGGTAACTTAGCCACTATTGGCTTTCCACCGTATTCTATGGAAATTTGATGCTTTTCTCCTCTTTTTAACTCCTTCGGCAAAGAGATAAATACAGCATTGAACTCCCGACGGAATTTCAGCTTTTCTTTTCCATCCAACACAATTTGTTTTATATCCATGTTTTCAAACAAGTCCACTTGGAGCAAATCAGTATCTTCAATTACTTCAAAATATATGGTATTTGACCCGCCTATCTTTTTTGTTTTAGGGTTTACCTGGATATCCAAATGATAATAGTGTACGTCATAGCAGGTTCTCGGTAGAGTCAGCGTGCCGCGCAGCGAATCCTTTTTGGAAAAAGTAAAGAGATCCATTCCCAATTGCGCCTCAGCATGGCCTACTACCATTAGCCCCAATAAAAAAAACATCAATTTCTTTCTCATGGTATCATTTTTAAAGGTTTAAAAATACATTGATTATGCAGGAATTCCATCAAGTATGCCTTGTTTTGATTTTTTTGCATAGAAACAAAAAGTTGAAACCAAAGGGGTAGTATTTCAATTGACAAAAGTATATTGTTTGAAAATTAACTAAAACTACTATGCATTATTTGAAACAAACATTTCTCTTCATTCTATTATTTGTCTCTACTATTTCCCTCGCCCAAAGGAAGGGAATTATAATCGATGAATTCATATTTGAAAAAGCACCATTCAAAGAGTGCCATGCTTCTACAATCGCAGCAACTCCGGAAGGTCTTGTGGCGTCTTGGTTTGGAGGGACAAAGGAAAAAAACAAGGACGTGGAAATTTGGATCAGCCGCAAGCTGAATGGTAAATGGTCGGAACCTGTATCCATCGCCAATGGCATTGAAAACGCAAACCTGCGTTATCCGACTTGGAATCCGGTACTCTATCAAGTACCAAACGGCCCACTACAAAACTATTACAAAGTCGGCCCAGACCCGGTTGATTGGTGGGGAATGCTGATCGAATCGAATGACAACGGTGCAACTTGGGGAACGCCTAGAAAATTGCCGGAAGGCATATTGGGACCTATCAAAAACAAGCCTGTCTTGCTGAGCAATGGCACATTGATAAGTCCTACTAGTACAGAACATAATGGATGGCAGGTACATTTTGAATATTCTAAAGATATGGGTAAAACCTGGACCAAAAGCAATCCAATCAATGACGGAAAAGAATACAATGCCATCCAGCCAAGTGTGCTGATCTACCCTGGCAACAAATTGCAGATCTTAGCACGAAGCAAGGAAAGCGTTGTCTTATCTTCTTGGTCTACGGATTTTGGAAAAACATGGTCTTATTTAGAGCCAACTGATTTGCCAAATCCAAACTCCGGTACAGATGCAGTTACTCTGCAAGACGGCAGGCAATTGATCGTATATAACCATGTAGGTAAAAACCCGAACAAATGGGGAGGCAAGCGATCTCCACTCAATGTAGCGGTTTCAAGAGATGGTAAAGTTTGGGAAGCAGCTTTGGTATTGGAAGATAAGGACGGCGAATATTCCTACCCCTCTGTGATCCAAGCTGAAAACGGACTGGTACATATCGTCTATACCTGGAAACGCGATCGTGTAAAGCATGTAGTGGTCGATCCGTCCAAGATAAAGTCTAAGCCCATTGTCAACGGAAACTGGCCTAAAATGTAGGTAAAATCCATGGGTTTCTAAAAATAAAAGCTCACATTGGCTTAACAGAACTTAAACACTACACAAAATGAGAAAAACTAAAATCTTAAAACAGACCAGAAGATTTCTGGTCTGTTTTTTTGTCTGTACAGCTAGTATAGTATCAGCTCAGGATGTCTTGCCTTTCCCTCCCACACCCTCGGCCAGTAAAGCAGGACTTACCATGCAGACCTCTACCTATCAAAAAAGAGTAGATCCTCAACGACTTGCTAAGGATGCCCCTAATATTCTTATCATCCTTATTGATGATGCCGGTCCGGCAACGCCTTCTACTTATGGGGGTGAAATAAATACACCAAATTTAAGTCGAGTTGCTGACTTGGGGATTTCCTATAATCGATTTCACTCAACAGCCATGTGCTCCCCAACGCGAGCCTCCATACTTACTGGAAGAAATCATACAGTCGTTGGTAATGGCCAGATCGCCGAAATCGCCAATGATTGGGATGGTTTTAGTGGAACAATTCCAAAAACTTCTGCCACCGTTGCCGAGGTGCTAAAAGCTTATGGTTACAACACCAGTGCTTTTGGGAAATGGCACAATACTCCGGCTGAATTAACCACATCTAAAGGACCATTTGATTACTGGCCTACAGGCTATGGTTTCGAATATTTTTACGGATTCCTAGCTGGCGAAGCATCACAATACGAACCCCACATGGTGCGTAATACGACCGTTGTAGATCACCCTGAAACCACACAAGGACATGACTACTATCACCTTACTGAAGACATCACCGAAGATGCAATCCATTGGCTAAGGGAACAACAAGCTTTTTCTCCAGACAAACCTTTCCTCATGTATTGGGCGCCAGGTGCTGTTCATGGACCTCACCATGTAGCCAAAGAATGGGCTGATAAATACAAAGGTAAATTTGATGATGGTTGGGACGAATACCGAAAGAGAGCATTTAAAAGACAAAAGGAACTTGGATGGATTCCACAGGATGCGCAGCTGACCGAGCGCAATGAAACCATGACTGGATGGGAAGAGATTCCCGAATCTGAAAGAGCGTTCCAGAGTAGATTAATGGAAGTTTATGCCGGTTTTGCTGAACATACGGATCACAATGTTGGGTTGCTGATCGATGAAATTGAAAATCAAGGCAAGCTGGACAATACCCTTATATTCTATATCTGGGGTGATAATGGTTCATCAGCCGAAGGACAAAACGGAACTATCAGTGAATTACTTGCTCAAAACAGCATCCCTACTACCATCCAACAGCATATTGACGCCTTAGAGGATCTAGGGGGTTTGGATGTTTTAGGGTCACCCAAAACGGACAATATGTACAATGCCGGTTGGGCATGGG
The DNA here is from genome assembly GCA_030426345.1 of Bacteroidia bacterium. Taxonomy (GTDB): domain Bacteria; phylum Bacteroidota; class Bacteroidia; order Cytophagales; family Cyclobacteriaceae; genus JAAUQL01. The sequence continues at coordinate 55,095 of JAUHYU010000012.1, read as the reverse complement.
CCGGCTCCACTCCATACAGATCGACAAAATTAGTGGCAGCACACTTTGGTGGTACCCGTCAACCATTGGCTATATCGTGGCCAAAAAGTATCAAGCATGATAACACACCAAGACCACAGTTTCATCATGTTATCGATATTGTGCCGACGATATATGAAGCTGTAAAAATCGAGGCTCCATTGGAGGTCAATGGTTTTACACAAGATCCAATCAACGGAGTCAGTATGGATTACACCTTTGCAGATTCGAAAGCAGAAGGCACTCGAAAAATACAGTTTTTTGATATCATGGGAAGCCGAGGCCTATACTATGATGGTTGGTTTGCTTCAGCTTTTGGTCTTCGTAATCCTTGGGTTCCTGGACTTCCAGAAGGTGCGGCTACCTGGAATCCTGAAGAGGACACATGGGAGTTATATAATATTGACGAAGATTGGAGTCAGGCAAACGATTTATCCAAAAAAATGCCAGAGAAGCTGGCAGAAATGAAAAATATGTTCTTAGTGGAATCTGCCAAAAACAAAAACCTTCCAATCGGTGGGGGTCTGTGGTCGATTATTTACCACCCTGAAGATGCCCCGGCGACACCTTATACCGATTGGACTTTTAGCGGTCGAATTGAGCGAATGCCCGAATTTACTGCGCCAAAATTGGGCAAGTTTGATAACAATGTCAGCATGGAAGTAACCGTGCCAAAAAAGGCAAATGGTGTACTTTATGCCCTTGGTGGCTTTTCAGGCGGCCTTTCCTGCTATGTAAAAGATGGTTATTTATCCTATGAGTATAATATGTTTGAAATCAAACGTACCCACATTAAGGCTAAAACAAAATTACCAACTGGGAAAGTCAACATAGAAGTTGTGTCTAGATTGACTTCGCCTAAGCCAGGTTCACCAATGGACATTACACTTAAAGTGAATGGAAAAATCGTGGCCGAAGGGCAGGTGCCTATTACCGTACCATTTGCATTTACCGCAAATGACTGCCTCGATTTTGGCAGTGATCTGGGTTCACCCGTATCTGTTGATTATTATGATAAAGCACCATTCGATTTTAATGGGACTTTGGGTACTTCAAAAATTTGGTACCCTAAAGACAACTAACCCTATTCTTAACCAGATAAAAACAGCCGTCAGAAAAATAATATATGCTGTTTTTATCTGGTTTTATGAAAAATGTTCCTGAAATAATTATTCCCCAATAAGAGAGGAACCCATAAATTCCCAAAATCCCTCCCTTTTCTAAAAAAAATATCCCAAATTTGAAGCCCCCTTTAATAATTTCGCATAAAGGGCTAATCAATGGTTTCGTATCCAAATAAATAAACACATAATGAAATCAAAAATGAAAACTACTGCAAACGTTTGTATGGCTTTGTTAGCTATACTTCTCATGAGTCCTTCGATGAGTGTAGCGGGGGACGATGGCTGGGAAATGCTTTTCAACGAAAAAGATTTTACCGGTTTTAAACAGCTGAACGGCGAAGCCAAATACACCGTAGAAGACGGCATGATGGTGGGCACTACCAAGCTCAATACGCCCAACAGCTTTATGGCCACAGAAAAAACTTATGGAGATTTTATCCTTGAGGTGGACCTCCTGGTAGATCCAAGTATGAATAGCGGCATTCAGATTCGTAGCTTGAGCACCGCAGATTACAAAGATGGCAGGGTGCATGGTTATCAGGTAGAAATTGATCCTGCTGCCCGGGCATGGTCAGGCGGAATCTATGATGAAGGCAGAAGAGGCTGGCTGTATCCTCTGGATTTAAACCAGAAAGGAAGAACTGCATTTAAAAATGGGGAGTGGAACCACTACCGCATCGAAGCAATTGGAAATTCTATCCGTACTTGGGTAAATGGCATTCCATGCTCTGACCTGATTGATGACATGACCGCTGAAGGCTTTATTGCCTTCCAAGTCCATGGAATTGGCAATGAAAGTCAGGTGGGCAAGCAAATAAAATGGAAGAATATCCGGATCAAAACCAAAGACTTAGTACCTAGCCCTTGGACTGATGTGACTGTAGTTAATTTGATCCCAAATTATCTATCACCTCAGGAAAGAGCCCAAGGTTGGAGATTGCTGTTTGATGGCAAAACTACTGATGGTTGGAGAGGAGCACATAAAGATGCATTCCCAAAAAGTGGCTGGAAAGTAGATAATGGGGAACTAATTGTACTTTCACAAGGTGGTGCCGAATCTCAGGGAGGAGGAGATATAGTGACATTAGATGAGTATTCTACCTTTGAATTTCAGGCGGATTTCATGCTTACCGAAGGAGCCAATAGCGGAATCAAATATTTTATTACAGAGCAATATAGCCCAGGAAAATCTGCGATCGGTTTGGAATATCAGGTTTTGGATGATGAAAAACACCCTGATGCTAAAATGGGAACTGATGGAAACCGAACTGTGGCCTCGCTTTACGACTTGATACCTGCACACGAAAATAAAATTGTCAAAAAACCTGGAAACTGGAATCATGCCAGATTAATCGTAACTGGAACTAGAGTTGATGAATGGCTCAAAGGCAATAACCTGACAAGAACTGAATATAAGGGTGCACATGTAGAGCACTGGTTGAACCATCGCAAAGTATTGACTTATGAGCGTGGTACACAAGCTTTCAATGCGCTTGTTTCCCGGAGTAAATACAAGGACTGGGAAGGATTTGGCAACTGGCAATCGGGACATATCCTGCTACAGGAGCATGGAGATGAGGTCCATTATCGTAGCATTAAAGTTAGAAAGATCGACTAAGCTTCGAGAGCAAAAAACCATCAAAAATCCATGTACTCAAGAGTACATGGATTTTTTTATAATATCATTTTCATGGAAATCACCCCTGCTTTCTAAAAATTAGTACTCAAGGCTCTTGCTAATAAACCCTATTAAAGTGAAACCTTGATGAAATTCAATCGTATTTATTTTTAGATGTGTCTAAATTTATTTTTTTATTTACTAAATATTTGAATTTGATTAATCAAATATTAAATTTGTAGCACATAGTTTATTCATTTTAAATGATACGAAACAATGTTTAATATATTCAAAAAGAAAGGGAAAGAAGTTATCCATAAAACCAGTACCATTTTATCTGATCTAATTCCGGGGCAGAAAGCATTCATCAGAAATCTATCTGAGGATTGTCAAGGAGTGGAAAGACAGCGATTGATGGACATGGGTTTTGTTCCTGGGTCACTGGTAGAGGTAGAGGTCAGCAGTCCATTCCACGACCCTACAGCTTACCGCATCAAAGGCGGCTTGATAGCTCTTAGAAAAATTCAGGCCAGCAAAATCAACATATCTCCTGCGTAAGCTGTGGCTTCATTAAAAATCGATCCGGCTCACAAAAATTGTGAAAGCTGCCCGATCCATGACAAGCTAAACCTTCAAAGGCTTGGCGTAAATGCAGAAAATGCAGATTATATCATCGCTTTAGCTGGCAACCCTAACACAGGAAAAAGCACCATTTTTAATGCTCTGACAGGTTTGCGACAGCATACTGGCAACTGGACGGGAAAGACGGTAGCTAGATCTGAGGGAAGTTATTCTTACCACGATTATAAATACAAAGTAATTGATTTGCCGGGCACATATTCGCTGATCTCCTCCAGTTTGGAAGAGGAAATCGCGCGGAATTTTGTTTTGTTTGGCAAACCAGATGTCACTGTTATTGTTGTTGATGCCACCCGATTAGAACGCAATTTGAATTTGGTATTGCAAATGCTCGAAATATCATCTAGAGCTATTGTCTGCGTCAACCTGATCGACGAGGCGAAAAAGAACGGGATATACATAGATGCCAAAGTCCTTTCCAGGGATTTGGGGGTGCCCGTAGTTTTGACCGCTGCGCGAGATGAAACCGGTATTTATGAACTATTGACTCAGATAGAAACCATTGCCAATTCTTCTGATCCATTGAAGGCAAGGTCTATTTTGGATCTTCCAACAGAAATTGATAAATCAGTAGAAAGCTTGCGCAAAATTCTTGCGGAAGCATACCCAGATTTACCAAACCTAAAGTGGCTTGCCTCCCGATTATTAGATGGCGACTCAAGCCTGATCGAAGCATTGAAGAATGGCGACCTTGAGCAGTTGATCTCTGGAAAATCTATTGAAAATGCCTCTGAAATCCATGAAACTAAAGCTGCTTCTATTTTAGAATCGGCAGATAAATTCAGAAAAAAATTACCTGCTAATTTCCATGACCGATTAGTCGAAAGAACTTTTCATGAAGCTGGAAAAATCGCAGAAAAAGCAGTAGTTAGGAAAGGCGAAAAGCGAAGATTCAACCTAGACCTTTTTCTTGATAAAGTATTTATAAGTCCGTTGTTCGGCTACCCAGTGATGTTTTTGCTGTTTGCATTGATGTTTTGGCTCACCATAGCGGGAGCCAATGTGCCATCAGCCATGCTGTTTGACCTGCTTGTCGGCACGATCCACCCTCTTCTAAAAAGCGGTGCAGAATCCATGAATTTCCCATGGTGGCTGAGTGGTTTTTTGATTGATGGGATGTACCTCTCTACCGCTTGGGTGATTAGCGTTATGCTCCCTCCCATGGCTATATTTTTTCCCATGTTTACCTTGCTGGAAGATTTTGGTTATTTGCCTAGAGTAGCATTTAACATGGATAATTTATTCAAAAAAGCAGGGGCACATGGCAAACAAGTCATGACTATGATGATGGGATTTGGATGCAATGCCGCAGGTGTAGTAGCTACCCGCATCATTGATTCTCCAAGGGAAAGGTTAATTGCAATCATTACAAATAATTTTGCGATCTGTAATGGGCGCTGGCCCACCCAAATATTGCTTGCCACCATTTTTATTGGGGCATTGGTACCTGCACATCTTGCGGGATTTGTCTCTGCCATGGCGGTCGTGGGCGTAGCGCTTTTAGGTGTATTATTGACATTTCTCGTTTCTTACGGATTGTCAAAAACCGTACTGAAGGGGCAACCTTCTGTGTTTAGCTTGGAGTTGCCACCATATCGTGTGCCTAAGTTTTGGCAAACACTTTATACTTCGTTGATAGATAGAACTATGTTTGTGTTGTGGCGAGCTGTTGTTTTTGCACTTCCTGCCGGAGCAATTATCTGGCTAATTTCCAATATTAATATCTCTGGGGAGCCAATTGCTGCTCACATGATCCATTTTCTAGATCCTATGGGGTGGTTTTTGGGACTGAATGGGATCATCCTTGTGGCATATATTGTGGCCATTCCAGCCAATGAAATTGTGATTCCTACCATTTTGATGCTGATTGTTTTGATGACCGGAGCACAAGGACACAATGCCGGAGCAGGGGTTATATTTGATGCAACCTCAATTGATTCGCTAGAAGGTATACTAAAAAATGGAGGGTTTACCCTACTAACTGCAGTCAACCTAATGCTATTCTCATTGATTCACAATCCGTGTAGCACCACGATTTATACCATTTTCAAAGAAACTAAAAGTGTGAAGTGGACGCTGGTATCCACTTTTATGCCAATTGCTTTGGGCATCATCGTAACTGCATCTATAGCACTAATTTGGAGATTAGCATCTTAAATATCAGATGCTAACCCTACTATGCAGCATCTTTTTTAGTAGAGGGTTTTGCTGCTGATGTGTCTTTCGGGCTTTCCTTTTTGGGACTATCGGCTTTATCTTTTTTACTGACACTTCTTCCAACATCGTCAAAACCAATCAAAGTAGGTGCAGACAGTAATTTTTTCATCTTTTGTCCACAACTATCGCAGATAACCTCAATCTTCCCGATTTCACTCATCGAGTGCTGGACTTCTTTTTTGTTCCCACATGATGAACATCCGTAATCATATAAAGGCATAACTCAATTTATTTATTGTAAAATTGCTGCAAATATAAAACCTTATTGGATAATTTGAACATCTCAGAATAAGCAATGATTATTTTTCATTCAGAACCTTCTGTAAAATATCAACTAAATTGCAAATTAGGATACTACCTAAACTTCAGAACTCATAAGGCATCTAAAATCCATGAAACAGGCTTGGCCTGAATAATTTTAATCAAGATGACGCCGACCTCCAAAAGACTGACTAATTATCGATGGGCAATTTTTTCCTTCTTCGGTTTTATTGCTTCCACTATAGGTTTGTTTCTCATTTTATCCTTAGTGACTTCAGATACATTAGGCATGTTCAGTGGTGTTCTTTTTTATATTATTATTATTCCGTTTGGATTGGTCGCTGCCGGATTTTTATTTGGTGCACTCAAGTCTTACGCCAGGGCCAACGGCAAAAATATCCATGGCACCCTGGAGTTTGGTGGGCCCGCAATGATCTTCGTGTTGCTTATGTATAGCGGTATTTATTTTCAAAATAATTTTACAGAACACGGCACTTTTAGCCTGTATATTTATTTTTATGGAGATCAAGCAAAAGCCACTAAGCTAACAGGTGGTGAGGTACAGTTCATCACCAATGGAAGCCCCATCATTAAAGCGATTGATAACGAAGGACATGTTTCCATTTCTTACCCTGCAGATGCTCGGGGTAGGAAAATCAACATTGATCCAAATATTGATAGTTATCAAAAAAATCAAATTGCTGCTACCATACCGGAGGACAGTGACACCTTGGATGTAATTGTCACCAAAAAAAGCTACACCACGGATATCTATGGGTACATCTATGATGGTCAAGGACTGGTACCGAAAGGAGTATTGACACTGGAATGGGCAGGAATAAATGTACCGATCGATGCCAATGGAAAATACAAGTCCACCTTGCCCTATCCCCCAGGCACGGTCAAAAACTTAAAATTATTCTTGGACAACAAGATCATTTACAATATCGACCAAGCCATTCAGGATGAAATTTTTGATATCAAAATTCCTTTGCAATGATGTTAGGTGATTTAATAGCTAATCAACAACAGCCCTTTTAGAATAGCAGCACCCCCAAAACGCCCGACAGCGGGATCAATATTGTAGCGTTTATTTTAAAGCGTATGTTCAGCACCAGGATCAACAGCAACAAAAAAGCGGTTTGCCATTCAAAATTAAGGCTCAATCCAATATTAACTGCCGCGCAAAAGATCATTCCTATCACTGCTGGACGAACTCCTTTGAACACAGCTTTGAAAAGGGCTGAGCTTTTTAAGTAATCAAGAAAAAAACTACCTAGAATCATGAGCAAACCCGAAGGAAGAAAAATCGCAATTGTTGCGACTAAGGCACCAAATATATTTGCGATTTTATAACCAATAAATGCAGCACTGATCAATATTGGACCGGGAGTGATTTGCCCCATCGCAATGCCATCAGTAAATTCCTTGACCGAAAGCCATTGCAATTGATCAACCACAACTTGCTGAATCGCTGGTATAAAAACATATCCTCCACCAAAAAGCGAAAAACTCATACCTCCAAAAATCAACACCAGTTTCCTGAGGGTTAGGATTTCCGTCGGCAAGTCTAACCAAGAAAAGTATGGAATAGTGATGATCACCAATACTATCAATGCCAATGCACCCAAAAACCATACGGCACTTTTCCCTTCCTTTTTTTCAACAACTGTAATATCTTCTGGGATTTGAACTTCTTTGGTAAAATAAAAAAACCAGCCTGCCAAGCCGCCAAACACGATGATACCGATCGTCATGATAAATCCCCCTATCCAAAACAGCAGCACTCCGGAAAGCAGACACAAAATAATTTGCTTTGAATCTTTGATGGATTTTTGAGCCATTTTTATGGCCACAGCGATGATTACGGCAACTACCCCTGGCATAACTCCTTCAAAAAACTTAGTCGTTAATGGCAGGTCTCCATATTTAAAATACAATGAGGACAGAACCAGAACCAATATAAAAGAAGGCAATATCACAGCGAGCATACTAACCAATGCCCCTTTCATGCCTTTTAGATAGTATCCAATATAGGTAACGACATTAACAGCTAGAGGCCCCGGCATGATGGAGGCCAGGCTTATGCCGTCGAGGATCACCTCTTCAGAAATGATCTTCCTATTTTTGACCATTTCATCCTGAACGACAGAAACCAGAGCCATGAAGCCCCCGAAGGAAGTTGATCCTACTTTCAAAAAGATTACAAATAACTGAAAAAGGCTGCTTTCCTTTTTATTCGGATTCATGCATGCAAGTATTGCTTTTATTTCAGAATAAGCAAATATCCTTTCCCTCCGGGGACAGTGATACCCTGATCAATCGAAAAAATATTCTCGTTTTGAAATGCTTGAATCTCTGGCGCATAAAGCTTTGCAGATTCTTTCTTAACGCCAAGTTTATCCCAATCTATTTCTAGATTTATCTCTGCATCGGTGGGCTGCCAGTTTCCCATAGCGATCAAAACCTGATCATCTTTGACATACGCGGTTGCTTTTACTTTCTCGTTGTCCGTCGCCACCGGGCATGACGAATCCCAATAACCGATCATTTCAGATTCTTCAATCCCAAAATCATCCCACACTTTCCAAATCGCGGTTGGGTCTCCCGACCAAGGGGCACGGCTGGTCATCCCGTAAACCATCCCGCGCCATGGATTACCACCATCTTGAAGCATTTCTCCCATCAACCCATAAGGAATGCCTGAGGTCTCGATTAACCAAAATTCCGGTGGAAAATCATAGTCAAAATACTCCCCAAACCACAGCCTGTCGATAAACGGAAAATGTTCTAAATATAAATTAGCGCTATTGGCGAAACCATCACGTGGGTTAAATTGATTAGCAGAATGCAGGTCTATCAGCGAATTTGGATTTCCCCGCTTCAAGACTTTTCGAATTCTTTTCATCGATGTTCTGTCAAAGGCTAGATCATCAATATATAGCCCATCAATTCCAATATTCTCCACCAACCAATGTAAGCCTTCAATATAAAAGTTATGCCATCGTGATATTCCACGGTTGACAATCGCGGCATCTTTGAGCGAAGGAACAAACCATGCAGCGATATAATTGGGATCCAAATGCTCCTGTAACCATGAAAACCCGCCTCCACCGCCATAAGAAAAAACCTCCTCACCAAGACTGCGCAGCATCGACAATTCCGGGGCATGGTTGGTAAGCTCGCGAACGGTATAGTAAATTTTCACTTTCAGGTCGTGATCATGCGCGTTGTCGATATAAGCCTTCATTTTGTCGGGGCGCAAAAATGGATAATTAATGAATGGGTTTATCTCGTTGGCATGATGCACATTGATCGTATTTGCCCCGTAAGCTATCGCACTATCTATTGGCTGGTAGCTGTGATAGTATCTATTGCGCCAGTGGTTTTTGGCATCAATTGGGTGGAAAGGCGTGATCAGGAGATTGAAGTAAAAATGCAGTTGCTCCCCTTTTTTAATTTTCCTGCTTCCTGAAAAGGACGTTATCATGGTCGTGCCTTCATCCTTTGATGTTATGGAAATTCCACCCTTTCCATCGTTCGCCCAAGACACTGGCATGTTCAACGGTTTCTGTTGGTAAAAATTGGTATTAAGCGGCCTAGAATAGTTATCATCCCTAAACCTCGCCTGAATCCCGGCATTTACATCCCCAACCCATGGGCCATCCTGGTTTTTCTCTACCGCCCATTTCCAATTTACCGTTTCCGGTCTAAATCCGCCCTTTTCGCCAAGTCCCATCATGTACTTACTGGCTTCGGATTTCATGGGGATTTCCAAACGGATATCTTTTATATCCATATCTTCGGTAGCGGTCAGCATCACTTTATAATCAATATTTCCTTCAAATTCCATCTGTGCCAATCCTTCCATTTTCAAACCCGGAATTTCATTCAGGACTTCCCAAGCCACAGCACCTTCGCCCTTTTTAACGGGTCTAAAACCCTCATTTTTCCATGGTTCTATACCGCTGTCTGTTTCTACCACAAACCGAATCGGAGCTGCCAATATCTCCCTAGATTCATCATGGATTTTAGTAACACTTTCATTAAAAAAACTTTTAATACTAACAGGGAAACCCTCCGAACCAAATACAACTTCCCGTCCAAGGCACCGCACAGAGTTGCCATCTACCTGTAGCGGAACATACGGTGCGACAATCCCATCGTCTTCTGCCAGCGTGGAATTGAGCCAGCGCAATCGCGAAAGCCTCTCTGGCTCATTGTCACCATGTGCAGCTATCATTTCCTGTGTCACTTCCAAGATAACATTCACTTTTGTCTCTGCTGAATTTGCGGCTTTTACCGTTACGACACCTTCATATTTTCCAGCTTCAATATTTTCAGGAACCTGCACACCAATCCAAAATGCCTGCACTTTCCCCTGATCGACATTGATTGCCTTCTCCATCGGGTTGCCTTCCCAATCAGTCCCTTCGGTATTAAAACAGGTAAATGCATCTGCATAAATGCCCATTTTTCCATGACTTTGAAGCCCGGAAAAATCTACCTTTATATCTTCAATATTTTTATTGGCCGCAAAAAGGCCAATTTGAAATGAGTAATATTCCCCCTTCATTGCCTGCCCGGAAAATGCATTGGTTACACCATCTTGAATCCATTTCAATGGAAGGTCGGTGGTCATTCTTATGGAATTTTCACGCTTTTCTGGAAAAAGCAAATAGTCCACATTTTGATTGTCATGGATTATACTCTTTGTTTCCTCTTCAGTGGCAATGACTTCCATTGGATAGAATGAATTGAACTCATCAATTGATTGGAATTGCACTAGTTTTGCCTTATGAAGTTTGTGTGATTTTTTAGCCTTAGAAGTAGCCTTCGATAACCAGTCCTGATCTGCTTTGGGCTTGAACACCGGATAGGTGACCGTTGGATAATTTCGCCTTCCTCCCATGACATATTTTTGATAATAAACGTAATACTCTCCGGGCTCAGTTGGCTGAAACAGCATATCGCCAAATTCACGATTTATGTTTACTGAAAGCATATTTTTCACGATCACCCCCGAAGAAGCATTTGTGATAATCACTCCCTTTTTCTCCGGATTCAAATCCCTCCTGCGCCATGGAATATGAGCAAGAACGACATCAGCCTTTTTCTCCACTTGTATGACAACACGATGATTTCCTAGTGAATCTTCATCCCAACTTCCCGTGCCGTAGAGATTCGGGTTTAATATTGAATTTTCCTGTGCAAACCCTTGGGTAATGGAAAATAAGATAAAGGACAAAAAGCCTAATATTTTCATAAGTATGGTTTTAAAATGTCGTGGTCTTTATAAGTTTAAAATGACATGGGTTCTTTCGGGATACTGATCAATCCACTAGAACCTGAGCTTTTATTTCGCTTATCAATTTTTCCTGACGTGCTCTGAGTTTCATCCCTTTTGGATCTGCCGTCTTTCGAGCTCTTTCCTTTAATAGCTCATTTTCTTTATCGAACGATTCAATTTGATCTTTTGAAAAATCAATCTTTGATGTTTCTGGCGCATCTAATGTATAGCCCAATATTTTCAAAACTTCTCCGGCTTGGTTTTCAAAAATATCCAATTCTGTCCTAGTAAGGCCGGTTTTGTATTTCATCGTATTGTTTTTCAAAATTGGCCTTGATACATTTTCCCACATTTTCCCAACCGTCGCAGTATTTTCAGATTCGCTGGATTTATAATAATCAAAAACCGTGGAATCAAATTTGACTTGTAAAAATGAGCTGATTTTTTTCATTTCAATTTCGGGGAAATGAATTAGGTCTTCATAACTCACGGCCAAAAAACGATCACTCCCTATTTTATTATGGAGTCTAAAACATGCCTCTTGATTCTCCCTCCATTGATTGGCGAGATGGTATACATGCTTCTCCCCAACAATAGCATTTCTAAAGGAACAGGCCACATCCCTGCCATCGCGATACAAATGAATATACAATGGCCTGACCCCTGCGCTCTCCAGTTGGTCTGAAAAGTGCATATTTCCCATGCTTTTGCAAACCCAAAAATAGGCTCGATCTTGTTTGGCCTTGAGATTGTAAACAACCCTAAATATTTCAATCAACGAATTGGACTTGCAATGTGCGCGTACTTCTTTCCTGTCGAAAACCATTCCAGTCCATAAAACAGGATTATATTCTATCAGCGAACAAACATCATCTATTAGCCTGTCCATGTTCTCAGAATCTTCCAAATTTCCATAAATTGGCAACAGCGGCATAAACTGCTTAAGGATGTGTGGTGGATGTGGTGCCGATATTTCGCCGAACTGATTCAGCATCAACCTCAGTAGGTTAGAACCTGACCTCTGTGTTCCTATAATCTGTATCGGTTGACGGTTTTCCATGGCAAAAATCACTCCTTTGTAAAATAATTATTCCAAAGATCAGCGGGAACATACTCGGCACGATACGGAACATAGTGTGAAACCATCTCCCATAAAATTTCCCCTTTTTGATCTGTAATCAGTACTGACCCTGTTTTAGAACTTGTTTGTAGCAAGTTTCCATTTGCCAAAAGGTAGGCATTGCCCATTCTAGAAGTATATTTTTCTGTTGGTAATGGGGCATTGATCTTAGTAGTGGCAGTCATGCTGACGGTATCCAAGGTGAAGGATAATGCCCGCGATTCTTCCCTAAACAGATTATTATCAAATAGCATATAGTCGCCTTCAGAGTTTACATTGATTGCATGCTGAAATGAGAAATACGAAGATGTGTCCATTTTAAAATCCCCTCCTCTGCCAAATTTCCACATCAATTTACCAGTTTTAGAATTGACCTTCCAGATCTGATCTTCGATGGCCACAGAAACCAAATAGTTCCCATCTTTATCGAAATTCAACGCGTTCATGTGAAATCGGTCATACGCAAACTCATCAATAAATGGATCATTCTCAATATCCCATGCATCCCATGCCAACCATTTCCATAATTCCTTACCAGTCGTATCCATCACCAAGATGCCATCTCCACCAAGGGTATCCAGCCCTGTTCCGTTTATATTGGTCATATCATATGGCAATGTTGCCCTATATAAAGTGTGGATATTGCGGTCTTTGTCCATCCGAATGTCATGATGAATAATTTTATAATCCTTCTTCTTGTCCAGATCAAGCCTCCAGAGTGTTTTGCCCGTAAGATCAACTTCTACCAATGCAGTGCCTCCGGCAAATCCTACTTTCCCCCGGCGCATCGGTTTTTGGATTTCCTCCAATATTTTCCTGTGCTCCTTGGGTTTGTCATCTATTACATCTTTTTTGGGAGGTCGCAACATCGCCAAGATCGTTCCTTGAGGGGTAATAGTTGCTGCCCTTACTCCGATATCATCCACCTGCCAATACCATACTATTTCTCCTTTACTATTGACCAAAGCGATATATCCGGGTGTACGAGCATAGCAAATCATTAGCAATCCATCACCGAAAGCCTTGGCATCATGTGGCCTGCTTTCCTTGACCCAATTCATATCCAGCCAAGGTGATTGCTTTCGGGTGTTGAAAGAAAGAATTTTTGAGGTAGAATTAATCCACCGTTCTATTACAATCTGGTACTGATAAGTAGCATTTGTTTCTAATAATAACAGTTGTGCAGTGTGCTTTAATCCCTCAGGTGTAGACAATGTGCGAAATTTACCCGGGGTCCCTTCTTTCCAATATCGGATATATATCGAGGCTGGTTTATCCAACTCAATGTTTACTTGTTCCTGAAAAGCGTAATTATTAGGAGAACTCAGTTCTATCGATTTAATAGAAATATCCTTTGTATAAACCCAAATACCTCCGATGGAGCCAACTGCGAGGCATATGACTAAAACACTTACAATAGCTATTGATTTCCGACTCATTTATAAAACAGAATATTTCATTCTTAAATGATGAAAAACCGCCGGGTATTCTTTTCCCGGCGGTTTAATATTATGGATTCCTTCTTTTATACTTCAATGATAGTATCAATCCACTTGAAAAATTTAAGGCAACCTGTTTGGATTTTCGGCTTCCATATGGCTATTCAACTGAGCATCCTCAAGCGGATATGGAAAAAGACGCATATTTGAAGAAACTACAGGAGCCAATCCTCTATTTTGAAGATATGCATTGCAAACCTCTTCATATTTACCGAAACGGATCAGATCAGGACGACGCTTATATTCAAAAACCAATTCAAATCCACGCTCATCAAGAATCTTATCTGCCATTTCTTCCTTTGTAGTTGGCTCCGGATAACCTGCATCACCAAACAATGGAGCTTCAGCCCTATCTCTCACTTCATTCAAATAAGGCAATGCCGCCGCTGGACCACTTAACTCATTCTCAATTTCTGCCTTGCACAAAATAGCATCTGACAATCGCAATACTGGGATTGTTCTGCCATCATAGTAAGATGGATTGACCATCTCATAGGAATACTTCTTCGTTGCCACATTTTGCAATAATTTAACCGTATCACTTGGTGGAGAGGTTTGTCCCTCAGCTGGCATCATGTAGTAAAAACCATTCTCGGTAGTTCCATCTCTAGGAGAGCGCCCTTCATAATTGTAATAGAAGAATTGCTTACGTGGGTCATTATCATCATACTTTCTCCAGAAATACAATGATACAGCATAGTATTGCCACTTGGCCATATCGGGATGATCTGCGGGCCCAAAGTGGTTAGTAATTTCACCACCATTTTGAGATGCTTCATGTAAAATGCAGAAAATCATTCCTGCATCCTTCTTATTGCTTTCTGACCATACATTTTTAAAATCTGGATTTAAAGTATAAACCCCCTGATCTCTCAACTGTAAGACCATATCAATATAGGTTTTAGCATTGGTATAATCATGTGCTCTCATATAAACCTTACCCAATAACATGGCTGCGGCTCCTTTTGTGGCTCTTGATAAACCATCAGTAATACTCCAATCTTCTGGTAAATTTTGAATGGCATATTTAAGATCATCAATGATCTGCATATCCACTTCTCCAACGGAAGAAAGCGGCATATCATAAGTATCCGTTGGATCGATTTCATCTACAATTAAAGGGACAGGGCCCCAAGCATCTGTTGCATCTCTATATGCCAATGCCCTTAAGAAGCGTGCTTGAGCAATTACCTGCTTTTTCTTTGTTTCATCCATCTCAACACCTTCGACTTTAGAAATAAGTACATTGGCATTGCTTATTACCTCAAACATATATCTCCAGTTATATCTGAAGTACCTATTGTTAGCATCATAGGTGAAATTGCTAAGCTTTGTTGGATCACCAGCTGCGGTTGAAAACCCTATGTCTGTTGTATAATCGGTGGTCATTACAAAGTAGCCATTATAATACATCCAGCCATCTCCTGGGAAAGGGGCCAAATCGGCATACACGCCCACCAGTGCGGCATTAATGTCGCTTTCCGTGGAGTATGCGTTAGAAGTAGTCAAGTCGCTGTACATCTCAGGATCCAAATCTGTACAACTCGATAAATAAACCAGCCCTACTATTATATATAGATATTTCATTTTTTTTAAGTTTTTCATGTTACTAATCATTTGCCTACTCAAAATGTCAAATTCAATCCTACAGTAAAGGACCTCATACTTGGGTAAGAATTAAAATCTAACCCAGCTCCTGCATTTGCATTCTGAACATTTCCACGTGTTGAAACTTCATATCCCTTTGTGTCAACCTCTGGATCCCAACCGGAATAGCCTGTAAGTGTTAAAAGATTTTCAGCAGTAAAATAAACTCTTAACGAACTAATGAATTTTACACTTTTAGGAATGGTATATCCCAGTGTAACAAATTTCAAACGGACAAAAGACGCATCTTCTATGAAATGGCTGTTGGTAAACCCACCATATTTTGCGTAGTAAAATCCGTTTCGTGGTAAGTCGGTATCGGTATTGTCCGGTGTCCAACGGTTCAACGCATCTGTGGTACGATTCCATTCCAAGTTCATTCTATTCATATTCAGCAAATCATTTCCAACCGACCCATGGATAAATACTGATAAATCAAATCCCTTGTAGTAAAAGTCGTTTGTAAATCCAAAGATAAAATCAGGCTGAGCAGAGCCGATAATGGTACGGTCTTCTGAAGTGATTTCACCATCAGGTATTCCGTCTGGACCAGAGATATCAACATACTTCGGGTCACCTGGTTTAGCATCAGGCTGAGGAGCATAAGTTTCACCTTGTTGCAATACGCCATCATATACATAACCAAATAAAGAACCAAGCGGTTCTCCTTCTCGAATAACAGCATATTGTTCTTCTGAGACATTTCCAACAGGTTTCGATGAGGTAATGTAAATCTCCCCTTCTCCCCCAAGGCTCACAACCTTGTTTCTGTTGATAGCAAAATTAAGGCGGGTATCCCATTTAAACTCTCCAACTGTATTATTTGAACTCGCTTCAAATTCGAATCCTTTGTTTTCAACAGAACCTACATTGGATTGAACAACAAAAAACCCTGAATATGTTGGCAGGTTTTTCCTAACCAATAAATCAGACGTCTTTTTGTAGTACCCATCAATAGTGATTTGTAATCGAGAATTAAAGAATCCCATATCCAACCCAGAATTAAACTGAGAAGTTGTTTCCCATTTCAGTGATGGATTTTCGGGTGTATTTGGGTTTAAATGTGTTCCTGCTGTATTTGATATAGCATCAAACGTCAAGTGTGTATTGCTCATTAAAGCAAATGAAGCATAGTTCCCCACTTGATCATTTCCTGTCACTCCGTAACCTGCTCTAAACTTAAGGTTGGAAAACAGCCCCATATCCTTGATAAATTGCTCTTCATCCAAACGCCAAGCAAAAGACCCTGATGGGAATGTCCCCCAGCGATTTTCTGCCCCAAACCTGGAAGAACCATCAGTTCTCAATGTAAATGTCAATAAATATTTATCATCAAATGAATAGTTGAGTCTGCCGAAGAAAGATGTTAACAACCTTTCACTTTGATAGGAGGAAACACCTGTAATTGTTGAGGCTGCACCAACATTGTAATATGAGAACAGATCCGTAGAAAACCCCTTAACACCGATAGATTCACCACCTGAAGTATACTTTTCATGGGAATAGCCTCCCATAATATTGAGTGAATGCTTATCTGCCAATATTTTTCTATAGTTGACAACAGCATCGAAAAGTTGATGTGTGGAAGAAAACTCTGTCCTGTTTGCCACGCCATTGTCAACACTACCCTGATAAGTTGATCTTGGCAAATATTTACCATCAAATTGGTGAACTATTTCAATTCCTCCATTAACTCTACCGGTAAGACCTTCAATTGGTTCAACTTCCAAATAAAAATTTCCGTTAAACTTATCTTTAGCCATATCGTTAGTTCGGCTTAGCAAGTTTGCCAATGGATTGTCCCCTCTGCCTCCAGGAGGTCGTCCAAAAGAGCCATCCGAATTATAAACAGGAACCGTAGGATCATAATTTAATATCCCAAGCAAAACATTTGAATTCAAAATGTTTCCATCATATAGTTGAAAATTCGATTTTTCCCTTTGAGCAAAAACTGTAGCACCTGCTTTTACATATTGATTGATGGTCTGATCTACATTGATTCGCCCCGAAATGCGTGAAAAATCCGTATTTTGCATTACTCCCTTTTGATCAAATAAATCAATGCTCGAAAATATCCTGGATTTATCACTACCTCCTTTGAATTGAATATTGTGATCTTGTACAATACCTCTGCGAGTTGTTTCTTCAATCCAATCAGTATTTACATCTGATTGTAATTGCGATTGTGTGTAAACAGCATATTCTTGGTTTTCCTGCCCATCTATTTCCCGATACAAATCATTTGCCAACAACATATACTCCTTTCCATTGAGCATGTCAAATGGATTGACCACATTTTGGGATCCCATATAGCCATTATATGATATGCTATATTCTCCCTCACTTCCGCGTTTGGTAGTAATTAGTATTACTCCATTGGCACCTCTTGCTCCATAGATTGCAGTTGCTGAAGCATCCTTCAATATTTGCATAGATTCTATATCATTGGGGTTGATATCTGCTCCAGTTGATGATGGAAATCCATCAACAACATATAATGGTTCATTGGTACTGCTAATTGAATTAGAACCTCTCACTCTTACAGATACACTACCTCCTGGTGCTTTTGAATTTTGAGTTACTAATACTCCAGCAGTTCGTCCTTGCAGTGCTTGAGCTGCATTGCTAATTGTACCACCCAAATTCATTTCTTCGTTGGTAACTGAGGCTATAGCTCCAGTTAAATCACCTTTCTTTTGATAACCGTAGCCAATAACAACCAACTCTTCCAAGGCAGTCACGTCAGGTTTTAGCATCATGTTGATCGTTGTTTGAGATCCCACCACAGCTTCTTGCTTTCCATATCCGACAGAACTAAAAACAAGAATAGAATTTACATCAGCCACCTCAAGGCGATAATTGCCATCTAAATCCGTAATCGTACCATTACTCGTTCCCTTTACAATTACGTTTACCCCAGGTAATCCTTCATTATCTTCTGAAGATGTCACCCTTCCAGTGACTTCGATTCCGTCTATTATAATCTCAATAGCTTGCTTTGGATATGAATTGGCGCGCTTTTTCTCGATCCTTATATTGTTATTTATCTGCTTGAAAGAAAGTCCTGTTTCTTTAGATATCTGCAATAGAATATCACTTACAGTCTTATTGGATTTATCCGGCCTGATTTTTTCATCAGGATTAAACACACCATTATAATATGTGAACTTAAAATCTGTGTTAGATTCAATTGCCGAAAAAACCTCACTTACAGAAGTTTCCTTGACATCAAGTTTCACCTTCACTTCCCTGACAGTCTTGATCTCCTGTGCTCCTGAAGGAGATGCCATCAAAAAACTCAAAAGCAGGCATTGTAACAATGTGCCGTATAGTAGAATTTTTGACATGAATACAAATTGTTGTAACAAATTTTTTTTCATAGTTTTATATGTTTGCATGAATAAATATTTGAGTTTTGTACTACGCTGAATAAAATTGTACAAAACTTTGAATATTGCCGGCGATTCTGGACAAGTCGCCGGTTTCTTTTTGTTCTTATTTAAATTTCCATCTCATATTCGTTGGGTATGTTTAGTTAAATTTGATAATCACATTTTCACCTTCAAGTTCATACGACATTTTATGCTCAATCATTAAATTTTCAAGAACATTGCTTAGATATTCGTCTTGAAACGAACCATTGAACTTCAATTTGTCGTCAGGTATTCCTTCAGTTTTAATATGAACGCCATACCACCTTTCCAACCTCTCGAAAATTTCCTGATAAGAAGCGTTTTTGAACAATAAAATATCCTTTGTCCATGCCGTCACATCCTTTACGTTCCCTTCGTAGCTTTCCATGTGGCTTGTCGAATTATTGATTTCCACAATCCACCCTGGGGTGAGTATCTGGCTCATAACTCCATGGCTTATCTGTATTTTTCCTTCGGCCAAAGCGATTATCTCCTTTTCATCCTCGGCGAAAGATGAAATATTAAATTTCGTTCCCAGTACCCTCACTTCAGTATCACCCATTTTAACAATAAATGGTCTATCCTTGTCTTTGGCAACTTCAAAATAGGCCTCTCCTTCTAAACTCACCTCTCTCTGTCCTTTGTCAAAAGGTTTTATATATGAAAGTGTACTTTCTGCATTTAGCCACACCACAGTGCCATCTGTTAAGTGAATTCTGGATTTCTGGCCAGAAATATTCTTTTTTTCTATCTTCTGAAATTGAAGCTCAACCTTTTGTTTGGGAGTGAATTCAACATTGAACAAAAAATAGAAAGCTACAATAAAGCCAATTGCAGCAGCGATTTTTGTAATTTGTATTCCCAATTTTTTTTTCCTGGTCGAATTCAGTTTCACCTCTACCTGTTGACTTTGATTCCAAATCTCATCAATGATCTCTTCCTCATTTATAGCTTTTTTAGGACTCTCTTTTTCCCCCCAGATGTTCTTCATCTGGTCAAAAATTTGCCTATTTAAATCAGATTTGCTCATCCAAACCTCTAATTGCCGATGTTCTTCATCGTCCGCGAGGTCCAACAAGACTTTCCTGATGACTATATCAATATCAGTAATTTCCATAATTTTTGTCTAACAATGATTAAAACGATTGTTACACAAAAAACCCCCAATAGCTATAAAAATAAATTAACATAGGGGTAAGGTAAATAGGACGGGTATATCGAAGCTCGCTCTAGCTATTTTGAAATTGACCTGATGGGGGTATCACATGCATCGTCACTCAGGTAATGACCAATTATAGCACGCAGTGTCTTCAAAGCAAAATCAAGATGATTTTCTACAGTCTTGGGAGAAATACTTAATATCTCTGCTACCTCCTTATATTTCAATCCGTCTTCTTTGATTAGCTTGTACACCATTTTTCTCCTGGGCGGAAATTTTTCAACACACTGATTGATGATATCTTTCAACTCTTTTCCCTCCACTTCATTTCTCAAATCCGCATCTCCATAAAAATAGTGGTCTTCATTTTCATCAAGTTGTTGAAAATGTGATTGATTGACATTCTTTTTTAAAAAGTCGAGGCATTGGTTTTTTACCATTAGAAACAAATACCCATCAAATCTCTCAATCTTGTGTAATTGGTGTTTCCTTTTCAGTATTTTCACAAATACGTCAGACACGACATCTTCAGCATTACTGTATCCCCTGACATACAAAAGTGCTATCTTGATTAGCTTTTCATAATATCTCCTAAAAAAAATATTAAACGAATTTTTATCACCATCGCCAATACGAATCAGCATTTCATAGGTAGTCATTTTGTCATCCTTCATCTGCGTTGGTCAATGAAAAGAATATAAATGTACTTTTATTTTCACGAAAATCTAAAGACCAAAGTCTCCATTATAAAAATGGACATCAATGTTGAATATTGATTTTAGCCAATAGATACCTACATAGCCCCTCGAAATTTATTCGATGCAAAGAATATCTACTTTAGGTTATTATTTCCACCAACCTAAATGATACTAAAATCTATCAAAAATCCATGAAATTAAGCATACTCCACCTGATAAAAACACTTAAATATCGAACAAGTTCAATCAAAAATGCACCGATGAAAAATACATTACCCCTTAGATATTTTAATCATCTGAAAACTGAATGTGTCTATTCAGGCTTTCTTCTAATGAAATAATGGTTTCTGTGCGCTCTATCCCTTCAATTTGCTGTATTTTATCATGCAACACATCTTTCAGGTGATTGGTGTCCTTGCAATGTAGCTTAATAAAAATATTGTAGTTACCCGTTGTATAATGGATTTTAACTACTTCTGGAATCAGATTTAGTCGTTTGATTACCGCATCGTAGAGGGAGCTTTTCTCAAGGTAAATGCCGAGAAAAGCTGTGATGTCATAACCCATTTTTGAATAATCCATCTTCAAGGTGGTGCCTTTGACTATACCAATTTCTTCCATCTTTCTCATACGGACATGAACCGTACCTCCCGAAACAAAAACTTTTTTTGCAACTTCAGTATAAGGCATTTTTGCGTCTTCGGTCAACAATGCAAGGATTTTCAAATCCACATTGTCAATGTCATAATTCTTATTCATCTACAGATAACGGATTATGTTTTTTTTAAACATGTGCGCCCAAATATATCAAAAATATAACATATTAATTGTAAACATGCATTATTTTCAACAAAAATATAATAAACATGGTTTTTAGAAATAATCTAGAAACTAGCCCTTCTATTTAGGGTTTCTATTATTTAAAAGGCACCTAATTTACCTGCTAAGTAAATAATTCATAATATTCGATTTAATAAATAAAACGAAACATTTTCTTTTATTACAACGTCTGTTTGTTTTTAAAAATAAACTTCTATTTTTGCACGATTATTAAGAAACCATTTTAAAATGTACTGGACATTAGAACTTGCTTCATATTTGGAAGATGCTCCGTGGCCTGCCACAAAAGATGAATTGATAGATTTTTCAATCCGATCAGGGGCACCAATGGAAGTTGTGGAAAATTTGCAAGAGCTGGAGGATGATGGACAGCCTTATGAAAATATCGAAGAAATTTGGCCGGATTATCCTACCAAAGAAGACTTCTTCTTTAACGAGGATGAGTATTGAGTATCTCAACTTTATTAAAAAATAAGGCGATATGCGAAGGTATATCGCCTTATTTTTTAGCTTGGATTACAGATTCAGCAAAAAGGAGATCCTCCGGTGTAGTAATTTTGATGTTTTCATAACTCCCTTCAAACAAAGAAATTTTCACTCCATACCTTTCCGCAACGCTAGCATCATCCGTGAATCCTAAATTTTCATTGGCATTGACATAAGCTGCCTTTATCAATTCCGTTCTAAACGTCTGAGGTGTTTGGATAGAACGATATTGTGACCTGTCAATGGATTTTGTTTGGTCTTTATCCACCTGCCTTAAACTTTCCTTCAATCTGGTAGAAGCGACCGCAGATCCATGGATTTTGGATAGTTTGAACGATGCATCTATGATCTCCGGCCTAACCAATGGCCTTACCCCATCATGTATTGCCACAAGACTATTTTCATCATCTATGGAATCTAAACCATTTTTTACAGACTGGAACCGTGTATCCCCACCTGCAATGACTTTTATATTATCATCATCAATTCCATAAGTTTCACAAAGTGACTCCCAAATCTTGATAGCCTGCTGGGGCAATACTAATATAATAGAAATGCTTTCCGAATAAAGTTTGAAGGCATCAATTGTATGCATAATTATAGGTCGGCCTGCCAAAAGCAAAAACTGCTTTGGGGTTTTGCTTTGCATGCGAGTGCCACTACCTCCGGCAACTATTATCGCGTATTCTTTCATAAAAAAAGCTCCGTGATTCGAAGCTTTAAATTTACTTAAATAATCAGCATGGCATCGCCATAACTGAAAAACCGATACTTTTCTTTTATTGCCAATTGATAGGCATCCATCATAAGATCATATCCTCCAAAGGCACAAGCCATCATGAGCAGGGTACTCTCTGGCATGTGAAAATTGGTGATTAGTGCATTGCAGATTTTGAATTCATATGGAGGAAAGATGAATTTATCCGTCCAACCAGATCGTTCTTTCAACCGGCCATTGGCAGATACTGAAGATTCCAGAGCCCGCATGGAGGTGGTTCCTATGGCGCAAACTCTTTTTTTATCATCTAGTGTACGATTGACAATGTCCACCGTCCCAGGTCCTACATTGAAATTTTCAGAATCCATCTTGTGCTTGGTAAGATCCTCAACATCTACCGGGCGAAATGAACCCAACCCAATATGTAAGGTAATCGGTGTGATATCAGCACCGATGATCTCCATGCGTTTAATCAATTGTTTGGTGAAATGCATACCCGCCGTTGGGGCTGCAACAGCTCCAACCTTATCCGCAAAGATAGTTTGAAAACGCTCCCTATCTTCTGGCTCAGTTTGTCGTTTTATATATTTTGGCAAAGGAGTTTCACCAAGAGAGTCAATCAGACTTCTGAATTCTTCGTCGGTTCCGTCATACAAAAATCGGATGGTTCGCCCGCGAGATGTTGTGTTGTCAATAACTTCAGCGACTAGATCACCTTCACCAAAATAGAGTTTGTTACCAACTCTTATTTTTCTTGCAGGATCAACTAAAACATCCCAAAGCCGCATTTCCTTGTTGAGCTCACGAAGTAGGAATACCTCGATCTTAGCCCCAGTTTTTTCCTTATTTCCATACAACCTTGCAGGAAATACTTTTGTGTCATTGATAACCAAAGCATCACCATCCTCAAAATAGTTTATAATATCCTTAAAGGCTTTGTGTTCTATTTTTCCGGAATCTTTGTGGATTACCATTAATCGGGACTCATCCCTGTTTTCAGCCGGATATAAAGCTATGGAGCCAGCCGGCAAATCAAACTTGAATTCAGATAGTTTCATATTTAATATTACGGTATTAAATAGTATAAATTATGTTAAATTTAAACGGCTGCAAAGGTAATGAATTGTTTGGATAATGGTTGTTATTTACCGAAGTCTTTTATATTAAATGAAACGCTTTGATAATTGTTCGATTGACATATGAGAGTTTTAGATTTGCATGGAATGCGTTAGCGCAAAATCCTCTCAGGACTATACTCTCATTAACAGGTGTCACCATCGGAATTTTTGCCATTATTGCAGCCCTTACAGTCGTAGATTCCTTAAAGGCCAACATCGAGGACAGTCTTTCTTTTTTGGGAACCGATATGATCTACGTAGAAAAATGGCCATATTCTTTTGCCCCCGATTATCCATGGTGGGAGTATATGAAAAGACCACAAGTAGTATATGATGAATATGAATATTTGAAAGAAAACCTCACCAATGCCGCCGGTGTGTGCATTTTTGTCAATAGTGAGGGTCGCGTAGTAAAACGAAAAAACAACAGCATTGGGGGAATAACCCTGATGGGCGTGACCGAAGATCATGTTAACTTATATGACCTTGATATTGAAAATGGTCGGTATTTTTCGAACAGGGAAATCGACCTAGCCTCAAATGCCGTGGTGATAGGGCATGAAGTAAAAGCCACCTTATTTCCATACGAAGACCCCCTAGGTAAAAAAATAAATATTAAAGGACTGAAATACACGGTTATTGGTGTTATGAAAGAGGCTGGAGAAACCTTACTCAACACACCGAGCAATGATGAAAGCGTCATGATTCCATTTGGATCTTATAGAAAATTGTTTTACACAGGAAAGTGGCGAGGAGGATATGCGCTCATTGCGATTAAAGGAAAAGAAAGTGATGTAGGCCTGATTCAGCTTGAAAATGAAGTAACAGGCCTAATGCGGAATTTTCGCGGACTTAAACCAAAAGACAAGAATTCATTCGCTATCAATCGGCCCGAAGCAATTACAAATTCTTTACAAGGTGTTTTTGACGTCTTGACCATGGCAGGATGGTTTATTGGTATTTTCTCCATTTTAGTCGGTGCCTTTGGGATAGCAAATATTATGTTTGTGACTGTGAGTGAGAGAACCGGAATTATTGGGATTCAGAAATCTTTAGGAGCACGAAACTATTTTATTCTATTTCAATTCCTATTCGAGGCAGTTTTTCTGAGCTTAATCGGCGGGGGATTTGGTCTGCTTTTGGTTTATGCCTGTACCTTTATTCCTTTGGGCACTTTTGTGCTTACCCTCATGGCCAAAAACATCATCCTTGGCTTGGGAATTTCCACTTTTGTTGGTGTAGGATCTGGGATTATTCCTGCGCTGATGGCTGCCAGGTTAGACCCTGTAGTAGCCATAAGGGCTAATTAGTTGTTGAAAAAATTCATCGTTCTTTCAATACCGATGGCACAAAATGACAAAGCTGACTTGCCCGCAGTCTCGATTATTGAGGGCAGATGCCTAATTTCTTGTTCGCTAAACTTACCCAAAACATAGTCTATCTGGTTGCCTTTGGAAAAGTCACTTCCTATTCCAATGCGCAATCTTGGGTATTGATTGGTGCCGAGGGTTTGCTCAATATTTCCCAATCCGTTATGCCCGGCATTTGAACCCTTTCCTCTCATACGCAATTTTTCAAAAGGGAGGGCAATGTCATCGGTGATGATTAATGTATTTGTGACCGGAACCTTTAGTTGCCGCATCCAATAGTTAACTGCCTTTCCACTAAGATTCATGTATGTAGAAGGTTTTATCACATGAATATTTTTTCCCTTGTGTTTGAACTGAGCTGTGCTGGCCAATTTGGATATCTGGAATGACGCGCTTGCCTCCTCGGCTAGGTAGTCAGCAACTAAAAAACCAATGTTATGCCTCGTTAATTCATATTCAGGCCCTATATTTCCTAAGCCTACGATCAAAAACTTCATCCTAAATGCCTTAAAATTCCATGAAATAATATGCAAAAAAAATCCCGCTTACTACTAAGCAGGATTTTTTTTGTTAACTGCTTTCTATGTTATGCTTCTGCTTCAGTAGCAGTTTCTTCGCCCTCTACTTCTTCATCTCCTTCTTCTTCATCTTCTCCTTCCGCACCTTTAAGTGCTCTTGGGATTTGAACTGAGGCTAGTGTCACTCGAGGATTATTTAATATCTCAAATTCATCCGTTTTGATGCTCGAAACTTTCATAGATTTCCCAAGCTTGAGATCACTTACATCCATTATAATGGTTTCTGGCATATTTGCAGGAAGTGCCTTGATGCGCACTTTCCTGAGCTTAACCACCAATTTACCGCCAAGGATTATACCTGGAGAAGTTCCTGAAAATTTAACTGGAATATCCATTTTAATGTACTTATCTTCCGATAAAGCCAAAAAATCAGCATGAAGAATAACTTCACTCACGGGATGAAATTGAATATCTTGCAAGATTGCCGAATACTCTTTCCCTTCTATATTTAACTTTATAAAAGCAGCCTCCGGAGTATAGACGATGTCCCTAAACAAAATCATCGGTGATGAGAAATGTACTTGTTCATTTCCCCCATATAATACACAAGGAACCTGACTTTCGGAACGCAACCTTTTAGCTTCTGCCTTTCCGAGATTTGCTCTTTTATACCCTATAATCTCAACTGTACGCATTTTTTTAAATAAATTTTAATGAATAAATAATGAACTGATTGACTCGTTTGCGTGCGTCTTCCGTATTCCTTTAGCGAATAGGTTGGCCACACTCAAAACTTTTATTTTTTTACTCTCTTTAGCCAATGGAATGGTGTCTGTAACAACCAATTCCTCCAAAGAAGAATTTTCAATATTTTCGTATGCATTCCCCGATAAGATGGGATGGGTGCAAATTGCCCTTACTGACCTTGCGCCTTCTTCTTTTAATACGATACTGGCCTTAGCAAGAGTACCGCCTGTGTCTATAAGGTCATCTATCAATACGATATCCTTATTTTCTACATTTCCAATCACTTGCATACTTGCAACTTCATTGGCACGCTTGCGGTATTTGTCTATGACTACCATATCCACCTCAAAATGTTTTGCAAATGTCCTGGCTCGTTTAGTACCTCCAACATCAGGAGAGGCAATCATAAGATTTTCAAGCTGAAGGCTTCTAACATACGGCACAAAAATGTATGAACCATCAAGGTGATCTACCGGAATATCAAAAAAACCTTGAATCTGTCCGGCATGTAGGTCACAAGTCATGATTCTATTTGCACCGGCAGAAGTAATCAAATTAGCCACCAACTTCGCTGCAATAGAAACTCTAGGCCTGTCTTTTCTATCTTGTCTGGCATATCCAAAATATGGGATTACCACCGTCACATATTTGGCACTAGCCCTCTTGGCTGCATCGATCATAAGGAGCAACTCCATGAGGTTTTCAGAGGGTGAAAAGGTAGAATTAATCAGGAATACATCACATCCCCTCACAGACTCCTTATAAAAAGGGGACATTTCCCCATCACTAAATTTTTGAACCACTATTTCCCCAAGAGGCTTACCGTATTCAAGGGCAATCTTTTTAGCTAAGTATTCAGAATTGGTACCTGAGAAAAGTTTGACCTTGGACATTGGGAAATATTGAAAGTTTTAAAATAAAATTCCCGAATAAAATTCGGGATTTTTTGTTGTCCCACTAGGGCTCGAACCTAGACTCTTCTGGACCAAAACCAGACGTGTTGCCAGTTACACCATGGGACAATTTTACTCGTCGTTTTTTTGGAGGTACAAAGGTAGGATTAAATTTTAATTTTAAAACAAACCCTATTTAATTTTTGGGCGTATTACCTGTGAAATTTGCGAAAATATGTGAAGAATATAGGTGTTTGCCTCTTTACCCAAAGGCAAATATCTTATTACCAGATAAAAAAGAAGTGTGGTTATTGTACTGTCCACTATAATCTCCAAGAAAAAATTTTCTATTTCCGGCATGATCCATATGACTAAGAATATCAATCCGGAAAACACCAAGACCAAAAGGTATTGATAATTGTATGGGTTGAATCCAAATTTATTCCTTATAAAAATAAATTTAGCAAGATTATGACATCCAACCGCTAACAAAGAAGCGAGAGCTGCCCCGGCCATACCATATATTGGAATGAAAATCAGGTTAAAGATCACTATCAGTAGAACGAGAAAAACCAACAACACAGTAGTGGTTTTATAATGACTGGAAAAAGTAATGATCGAATCGTTACTACCTCCAGCCATTTTTACAAGATTCAATCCCCCAATTAACAATATGACATATTTTCCTTCTTCAAATGATTTTGGAATTATGTTAAATATATTCTCAAGATTGACACAGAGGCCAAGCAATATCAATATCCCTATAAGAAAAAGATTTGCTGTACTCTTATAGTACAAGTCCCTAACCCTATCGAGGTTCTTTTCCTTGTATGCACGTGCAATTAACGTTGGAGTAATCTTATTGAGCGCTTTTGCCGGGATCAAAACTAAGGTGCCAAAGTAGAAAGTAATAGTATAAATCCCCACAGCTGCTGCATCTAAATATATATTTAGCATAATTGAGTCTATCTGCATTACAGCTATGAAACTGAAAGTATTGAGCAACCCAAACAACCCTACACTTGCCATGGAGGTAATCATTGGTTTTTTTAGAAAATCAAAATTGATTCGCACATCAAATGCATCATGCCTAACAATGTGAATCAGAATCAATATAGTGGGAAGGCAAATAGCAGAAACATAATAATATAGGTAAAGCCTAAAATCAAAAAAATGAAACATTAGCAACAAAATACCAACCAAAAGAAATATACGTTGCACGAAATCGCGCAAAAATATTCCATATGAAGATCTGGTAAGTGCATTGTTATATGTATCAAAAAGCGCATAATAAACCTGAAAGAAAGTTAGCGGTATGATCAGGAAAAAGAACTCTGCAAACTGCGGAGATTTATCAATATTATTTTGGATGATCGTCGGTCTAATGACATATATTACCCCACAGGTAATCAAAAAGCCTATAAAACCCATGAGCATAGAAAGCCCCAAAAATCCATGATAGTTTTTTTTAATTGGGTCAAAAAAGCGGGGCATGAAGCGGATTGTTATCGTGCCAAACCCAAAAACCCCCAAACTCATAAAAATAGCTGAGTATGACATCAATAACCTTATGGTACCAATTTCACCTTTTGACAATAAATTTGGCACAAGCAGTCCAGTAGTGATGAACCCAATAATGGTACCGGCGTAGATAAGTACAGAAGATTGAAATGCTTGTTTCTTAATTACTCCCAAAGTCGGAAAGGCCTATTTTGTTCAAATAATGATATTTTATTCAAAACTATGAAATGAAATAGAAATTACCTTTTAGACGGGTATGTATGGAATATCCCATTAATGTATATTTCATAAGAAATCCATGGATTTTACAAGCTTTTTAATTTCCAAAAAAAGGCATAAGGCCATTTTGCCGCATATCCTAAAGTATGTGCGCTCATGGAAAAACACACCATCGAGATTGGTATTATCATTATGTTGCATATGCAATTAAATTAAAAATATCATTACCTTTGCACCTTGAAAAAATTCAGCGATAACAAAAATGATAGATATTGATAAAACGATGATGCCTTGGATTGGTAAATCCATGAAAGTGATAGACTATTTTATTATGGATCGCTTTGCAGAAAACAGCATCGAGCTAACAAAGGCTCAATGGTTGCTTTTAAAACGGTTGAAAGAGGCAAACGGAGAGTCTCAACACAACCTTGCTTTTATTACAAATCGGGACAAAGCATCACTAGCAAGGCTTCTTACCACCATGGAAAAAAAGAACCTCGTGGCACGTATCCCCTCCAAATCCGATCATCGCATCAATAGGATTTACATTACCGCATACGGCGAAAAGGTATTGAAACAGACCATTCCCATTGTTAAGGAAATGATCTCGGAAATGCAAAATAACATCACTGAAGAAGAACGCATGCTCACGATTAAGGTGTTGAAGAAATTAATAAAAAATATAAAAACTGAAGAATTGGTTGCAATAGAAACCAAATAAGGATATGAGAAAGTACATCACAATTATTATTGGAATATTGCTGATTGCGGCATCAGCATATATAGCAAATGATCTATCCAATACAAAAAAGAAACAACGTCCGAAAAATGAAAAGGTCGCTCCTACTGTTTTCGTAGAAACAGCGCACAATACAAGCGTCCCAGTATCTGTCCTGGAAAGTGGGCGACTTATGGCTAAGAATAGAATTGAACTTTTTGCAGAGGTTCAAGGTGTAATGGAACCATCGAAAAAGGAATTCAAACCCGGGGCAAATTATAGAAAAGGAGAAGCGGTAGTGAGCATTAGGAATGATGATTACAAAGCTAATTTACAGGCACAAAAGAGCAACTTACAAAACCTAATCACTTCGATACTTCCCGATCTCAGATTGGACTACCCGGAGGCATATAAAAAATGGGATGAATATCTACGCAATTTTGATATGGATAAGCCAATTCCCGAACTTCCAAAACCCACTTCTGACAAAGAAAAGTTTTTTATCACCGGCAGAAATATTTATACCTCCTTTTACAATACAAAAAATATGGAAATCGTACTCGATAAATATAACCTAAGAGCCCCCTTTTCTGGTGTATTGACAGAAGCATTGGTCACGCCGGGATCTTTAGTGCGACCAGGTCAAAAACTTGGGGAATTTATTGATCCTTCTGTATACGAGATGGAAGTATCGGTAAATAAGTCCATTCTTCCTGCTTTAGCAGTCGACAAACAAGTGGTAGTACGAGATACAGAAAACAAAAGCAAAAAATGGAATGGTAAAATAATAAGGATCAATGGCAAAGTAGATCGAACTACTCAGACAGTCAAAGTGTTTGTAGAATTACGCAGCGGAGAACTTAAAGAAGGCATGTATTTAGAAGCGGTCATGGATGGGGAATCTATCGAAGATGCCATGGAAATATCCCGGAGTCTGCTAATCGATGAGAGAATGCTATATGTAGTCCAAGACAGCACCTTGCAATTGGTAGATATAACCCCTGTATTTTATAATGAAAAAACTGTGATCGTAAGAGGCCTCGAAAACGGGCAAAAAGTTATCTCTAAAAATGTACCCGGTGCATATTCTGGTATGGAAGTTAAACTTTACCAAGGAGAGCAAGACTAAGTATGAAAAAAATAATTGAGCACTTCATAAAGTATCCAGTCGCTGGCAATGTGATCATTCTGGCCATGGTGGTCTTGGGTACTGCCGGAATATTAACTCTTAATTCCTCCTTTTTTCCATTGAATGAATCAAGGATGATTACCATCAGCGTTTCTTATCCGGGAGCATCCCCTCAAGAGATGGAGGAAGGGATTGTATTAAAAATAGAAGATAATATAAGGGGATTGATCGGAGTCGACCGATTTACTTCCACTTCATCAGAAAATTCAGCACAAATAGAAATAGAAGTTCTGAAAGGGTATGATGTAGATGTCGTTTTGCAGGATATAAAAAATGCCGTAGACAAAGTCCCTTCCTACCCCGTTGGAATGGAACCTCCGGTAATTTCGAAAGCAATATTTAGGACGGAAGCTATTTCCATGGCCTTGTCTGGCGAAAATGTTTCATTAAAATCATTAAAGCAAATTGCCAGAGATGTAGAAACTGATTTGCGGACAATAGATGGTATTTCTCAGGTAGAAGTCAGCGGGTATCCTGATGAGGAAATTGAGATTGCCGTAGATGAAGATCGGCTCAGAGCCTATGACCTCACATTTCAAGATGTAGCAAATGCCATTTCCAGCACCAACATCTTAGTGACAGGGGGGTCGATCAAAACGGAAACGGAAGAATTCCTGATTCGGGTGAGCAACCGCGCATACTATGGGGTTGACTTGGATCATTTGGTGGTTAAATCTGATGAGTCCGGCAATAAAATCCGTCTAATCGATGTCGCAGCTGTGAGCGATAGATGGTCAGAGAATCCAAACAGATCCTATTTCAACGGAAAACCTTCTGTAACAATAGAGGTAAGCACAACCAATTCTGAAGATCTAATCACAGTTGCAAATTTAACTAAAGAATACATCACTGCATTTGACGAAACCCATTCAAATGTTCAGATTGATATTACTCGAGATGCCTCCATAACTATAATACAACGTACCAAACTATTACTAACCAATGGTGGACAAGGCATCTTTTTGGTATTGTTATTTTTAGCATTGTTTCTCAAACCGAGATTGGCGTTTTGGGTGGCTTTTGGTATTCCAATTTCATTTTTCGGAATGTTCATCTTTGCAGGCGCCATAGGCGTTACAATAAATGTTCTCTCTCTATTTGGGATGATTATCGTGATCGGTATCCTCGTGGATGACGGAATTGTAATAGCTGAGAATATCTACTCCCACCATGAACAAGGAAAGAATCCAATTCGCGCAGCCATAGATGGAACGATGGAGGTTATAGCACCGATTACCTCGGCCATAATCACGACTCTGGTTGCATTCTCCACATTTTTCTTTTTGGATGGCAGAATTGGGGAATTTTTTAGTGAGGTGGCCATCGTTGTAATACTTACTTTGGGCATTTCTCTGCTAGAAGCATTATTAATACTCCCTGCTCACGTTGCGCATTCCAAAGCATTGACAAAAGACCAAAAATCATATTGGTTTAATCGATACGCTGATCGTTTTATTTCATGGATGCGGGATACTTTATATGGGCCATATCTTAAGTTCTTTCTGAAGAATAAATTCCTGGGATTTGCAATACCGATTGCGATCCTAGCAGTTACAATAGGATCCATGAGTGCAGGGATTATAAGGTTTACGTTTTTTCCATCCATCGCTAGCGACCGAGTAAGTATTACTTTAAAAATGCCACAAGGGACAAATGAAGACCTGACAGACTCCTTGATAACAAAAATTGAGCTGGCCGCTTGGGAGGTAAATAAGGATTTTACTGAAAAACAGGTAGGAAATAAGCAGGTAATTCAAAACATTATAAAACGAGTTGGCCCCGGTACCTCCAATGCTTCTTTGTTTATTAACCTATTACCGGGAGAAGAACGCGATTTTCCTTCATTTGCCATTGCGAGTGCGATAAACGACAAAGTCGGGCCGCTGTACGGAGTAGAAAGCGTTGAGTTTGGCTCGGGTGGAAATTTTGGAGGGAAGCCGGTATCAGTTTCCTTAATAGGGAATAATATAGAAGAACTCAAAAGCGCAAGAGACATCTTAAAATCATCTTTGAACAGCAATGCACTGCTCAAAGATGTCTCAGATAATGACCCTTCCGGAATCAAGGAAATTGAAATTAACTTAAAAGAAAGTGCCTATCCCTTGGGCTTTACACTTGCCGATGTGATCACTCAAGTGAGAAGTGCTTTTTTCGGATTGCAAGTCCAACGATTTCAACGAAGAAGAGATGAGATACGTGTTTGGATCAGGTATGATCGAGCGGCACGGAGTTCGATAAAAAATCTGGATGACATGCGGATAGTCAGTTCCACCGGACAGCGGGTTCCTTTGAGTGAGATAGCTTCTTATACTATCCAAAGGGGTGAAATTTCCATTAACCACCTTGATGGCAGGCGAGAGATTCGTGTTGATGCAGATTTAAAAGACCCTACCAATAGTGCCACGGAAATTATGACTAACATAAAGCAAGAATTGCTTCCTGTGATTCAGGCACAATTTCCTTCCGTCACAGCTTCGTTTGAGGGGCAAAACAGGGAAGCAAATAAAGTTTCGGGATCTGCCAAATTAGTATTACCTATCATTATCTTTTTAATATTTGTAATTATCACATTTACCTTTCGATCCTTCAGCCAACCTTTGATGCTACTGCTAATGATCCCATTTAGTTTGATTGGAGTTGTATGGGGTCACTGGGTTCATGGATTTCCGGTCAATATGTTGTCTTATTTAGGAGTAATAGCCCTCGTGGGTATTGTGGTAAACGATGGACTGGTTCTGATTGGAAAATTCAACGGGCTTTTGCAAAAAGGGATAAAATTTGATGATGCCCTCTACGAAGCTGGAAAATCACGATTTAGAGCCATCTTCCTTACTTCGCTTACCACCGTAGCAGGATTGACACCACTGATTTTTGAAAAAAGCCGTCAGGCACAATTTCTAATTCCAATGGCCATAGCAATTGCTTATGGAATTGCTTTGGCGACTGTACTCACCCTTGTGATGTTACCATTAATGCTCTCTCTGGGAAATATTATAAAGGTTTATTGGAAATGGTATTTCACTGGCACCAAGCCAACTAAAGAAGAAGTAGAAAGGGCTGTGATAGAACAAAAAGTAGAACAAAATGAAATTATATAAATATATAAATATCCTGTTTATTTTTTCGGGAAGCCTGGTTCATGCCCAGGATTCACTGTTGTCAAAATTAGATGCAGTCGATATTGCTCTAGAAAATAATTATGACATCAGGATAGCAGAAGGCAATGTAGAAAGCGCCGCCAATAATGCCAGCATTTACAACAGCGGATATTTACCAACACTATCGGCTACCGGCGGGGCTAGTTATACAGTCAACAACAATGATGTCAAGTATCATAGTGGGGATCACGTTGAGGAAAATGGGGCGAAAAACCAAGCATACAATGCATCGGTCGGGATCGGGTACACTGTCTTCGATGGCTTAGGGAGAAAATACAATTATGCCCAGTTGAAAGAAACTTATAACCTCACAGAATTGCAATCGAGGCAGGTGATCGAAAATTCTATACTCAATTTATTCATCCTTTACTATGATGTGGCACGGCTTACTCAAAACGTAAATAGCCAGAGGGAAACTATAGATATATCGAGCAGAAGATTACTGAGAATGAAATATGGATATGAATATGGGCAAAATACACAGCTCGATATGCTCAACGCCGAGGTGGATTTTAATAATGATAGCATTACCTTTCTGAATTTACGCCAAGAATTGGAAAATGTGAAACGTGACCTAAATGTGATTTTGGGAAGAGACGTAAACACAGCCTATTCTGTTGACACCACCATCCATTACATGGATGGTTTATTTAAAGAACAATTGATGGAAAATGCCATGAAAAACAATGTGGCAGTTCTGCAAAATGAAAGAGTACTACAAAATGCGCAATATGACATTGGCATAAATCAATCAGGATTGCTTCCTCAATTGGGACTAAGAGCTGCATACAATTACAACAATAGGTTCAACGACCAAACATCGCCTGTGGAAAGTGCAAAAAGTTTGGGACCAGTGCTTAGTGCCAACTTGAACTGGAATATTTTTGATGGGGGTTTCACAAAAACAAGGATACAGAATTCTAAAATTGCGGTAAATAATCAAGAGATAAGTTTGCTACAAACCAAGCAAGTATTACAACGAAATATGAACAACGCTTGGGGAATCTATCAAAACGCCCTATTCGTGTTGCAGGCTCAAAATAAAAACTTGCAAACTAACCAGCGTAATTTCGAGCGGACGCTGGAGCAGCAAAAACTCGGTCAAATCACCTCGATCGAATTTCGTCAGGCACAGTTAAACTTGCTCAATGCGCAAGTGAATTACAACCAGGCCAAATATTCTGCAAAAACTGCTGAATTGGCATTGCTTCAACTGAGTGGAGATTTGCTTATGGCTGAATTTTAGAGCCAACAAATACATTAGTTAAATAGAGAATGTACTTTTAAATATAATTCAATCTAATATTTACATCAGTCGTAATAGCCTCGCATCATATTTTCACTTGCAGTTATTTTGATATGCTTGACTAAAAGACACCTATTTCATATTCATGGATTTTAGAGGCTTTTATGGCTGCATCACAGCTATCAAGCCACTTATACCTATTGTGACACAGTTATTTCACATCATAAGTTTTACGATAAGACAGCCAATATAGAATAACGAAATGACAGGATAAATCTATTTCGGGCATTAAATTTCCAAATCCATCTCCATTTTTATAATTTCAATTTGTGGAGTCAAAAATTATAGGGTACAGAGGAATTGCCAACAAACAGAGCGTAGTAATTTCCGGTCATGCTTTTCAAAAGCATAAAGTAAAAGAACTGAATCCGCTACATGGAAAAAGAAGGAATCTAAGGCAAGCTATCAGACGTTTTCGATCTCGACCTCTTAAATGGACAGCCATAGATATCAAATTAAATGGAATTGAAACCCGGGTAAGGACAGACAAAAACGGTTTTTTTCAAAGCGAAATAATTCATGGACTGAGCGAACCAGGTTGGTATAATTATGAATTGGTATGGAAGAGGAACCACCTGCAATTCGAAAGTGAATTTTATCTGTCTGACAGCCATGAAACAGGTGTGATTTCTGATATTGATGATACTCTGCTTGTCTCTCACAGCACCCGATGGGTCCGAAAATTAGCCTTGATGTTATTTCGCAATGCCTATACGCGCAAAACGATCCCTTTTATCAGAAATTGGCATGAGTATATCAAGAATTTGAATGATACCGCTGAACCCAGGGATTTTTTTTATGTGTCAAACAGCGAATGGAATTTGTACGATTTTTTGGAGGATTTTTTCCGAATCAATGAATTACCCAAAGGGGTTTTCTTTTTACAGAATTATAAAAATGGGTTTAAGGATTTTCTGAAAAGCCGAAAAGACCACAAAAACCATAAACTGAATAGTATCGAATTCCTAATGCAATTTTTTCCCAAAAAGCGATTTATCCTCGTAGGGGACAACGGCCAAAAAGACATGGAAATTTACAGCATTATTGTTGCCAAATATCATCAACGTATCAAAGGGGTGTTGATCCGAAAACTGCCCTATATTCATAACGACGATGTGATTGAGGACTTTAAAACAAAAATAAACCACTTTGATGTTCCATTTAATGTTTTTAGCTGACGATAATATAATGCCATTTCTCAACCAAAAAGGGGTATGGAAAATCACAAAAGGTTTTGTTGTAAAAAAGAGGCCAGACCACTTGGTTGTGGAAGGTAATGCACATTATCTGGCAATTGAAGCTCTTCAAAATATGAAGAAGATCCAGATATAGCCAATTTGGTTCTGCTACTGGTTTTTAAAGTCTTAATATATCGGTCGATTCCTTCTGGTCGTGGTGTAACAAACATGGTAAACAACATATCAGGGTTTACCATTTCAATGATTTTATTAAGATTTTCTAATGGGACATTTGGGCCAAGATAATATGTGGTCCAACCGAGTTCCTTTGCCAAAAAATTACCATACAAAAGTCCCAATTCATGAAATTCACCTTCCGGTAAAAATAATACTATCCTACGAGAACTTGTAGCTGGTGGCTGAATGCTCGAAATAGCATAATACAATTTTTGCTTTATGAGGTTTGAAATAAAGTGTTCTTGAGCTGGCATGGCTCTATTAGTTCCCCACAACACTCCCACATGATTTAAAAATGGTATTATCAAGTTGCTAAAAGTATTCGAAAATCCATGACGAAACACATGTCCGTTGTACACTTTGTCGAAGATTTGCTCATTTAAATCCAACATACTAATAGTAAGTGAATTTATTTCATCTTCAATTTTTGAACCGGAATGATCAGATAATTCAGAAATTATTTTATTGATTTCTTGGTCGGTCATTTTGTTGATCTTAGAAATCCGATACCCACTTTTAGTCAGTTTGCTTATGTTAAGCAATTTCCGCAATTGTTCATCCGAATAGTACCTAATATTAGTATCTGTGCGGTTTGGTTTGAGAAAGTCATACCTCTTTTCCCAAATTCTAAGGGTATGCGATTGTATTCCTGTCAGCGTCTCCACTTGTGAAATTGAATATATGCTCATGATTTAATATTGGTAACTAAAACTTAATTGCAATTAACCACATAATCAAATACCACCCAACCAATTTTCATTTTCGTTTAACTTTAATATTAACAACATTAAACAATAATATATTTTTGTCGTATTAATACAATACAATAGTTAAACAAAAATTAAACTTAAAATTTCATCTCATGAAAAACTTATCATTATTTCTCATTGCTCTTTTATTCACATTTTCAAGCTGTAGCGAAGATGACGGATCACAAAGTCCAACCAAGAATTTGGTCGCATTGGCCCAAGAAAGCGGTTACACATCATTGGCTGCAGCTCTCACTAAAGCAGATTTAATTAATGACCTGAACGGCTCAGGCCTATTTACCGTATTTGCCCCGACCAATCAGGCATTTGACGATTTATTAAGCACCATTGGACAAAGCAGTATAGATGATGTGCCTGTAGATGTGTTAAAGAGCATTTTGCTTTATCACGTGGTTGATTCAAAAGTAGCCTCAACTGGTATATCCGCAGGAAATGTCCCTACCCTTGAAGGATCTAATTTAGCTATCACAACGAGTGGAGGTATAATGGTAAATGATGCAATGGTTATAAATCCTTATGACGTAGAAGCAACAAATGGAATAATTCATACCATAGATAAGGTATTGGTTCCTACAGACATTGCTCAATTCGTAGGTACTATTTTACAGCCAGCATATTTCAATGCTAATTTCACATCACTTGTAGAAGCCGCTGTTAAGGCGGAATTGGTAGACGTTTTACTAGGGGCCGGACCTATTACCATTTTTGCTCCGACCAATGATGCATTTACCTCAGCTGGTATTGTTGTGGAGGATACTGATAAAGAAACTCTTGCTGCCGTACTGACTTATCATGTTGTTGGTGCTAAGGTTTTGAGCAGCGGTATTCCTAATTGGGCCGAGACCCTCAATGGAAAAAACATTTATTTTTCTTTAACGGACAATGGAAACTTCATTAATGGGAATACCGAAATCACAGCCGTAGATATAGAAGCGGGTGATGGCGTGATTCATGTAATTGACAATGTACTAATGCAACCAACCGGAAATATTGTTGAAACCGCTGTGGCATTATCAGGCGACGGAGAGTTCACTTCATTAATTGCAGCATTGCAACGTACTGCCAATGAAGGCGATGAAAATCTGATCACCGTACTTAGTGGAGATGGTCCATTTACCGTTTTTGCTCCGACCAATGCTGCATTCCAAGCCTTACTGGACAGCAATAATGGTTGGAGTTCCTTAGCAGATGTGCCATTGGCTACATTAGTTGCCATATTGAAATACCACGTTGTTGGAGCCAGAGCATATAGTGTCGATCTACCTGCAGCGGTTGATACTAATAGTGAAATAGCCACTGTGCAAGGTAATAAATTGAAATTTGACCTTGGAAATCTTACCATTAACGAAACAACCAATATCACCTCAGTCAATGTGAATACATCCAATGGAGTTATTCACGTCATCGACCAAGTACTTATACCGTAGTTTTAGTTTAATTATGTTAGTTTGTGTTATGCCAATGATTTGCTTTTCAGTAGATCATTGGCTTTTTTAATACCAGCCCTATGAGTTACGAGGATTTTTGTATTAAAAACCATCTAAAATCCATGAAAATATTAAGCAGGTTTACTAAGATTACTTATACTTTTCGAAAAAATTTCTGTCAAAGAAATATTGAGTAAGATCAAACCAAAGGCATAAAAAACATCTTCAACAGGAATGGTCATCAGCCTCTCGCCAAGATTTTCTGCAT
The DNA here is from genome assembly GCA_030426345.1 of Bacteroidia bacterium. Classification (GTDB taxonomy): domain Bacteria; phylum Bacteroidota; class Bacteroidia; order Cytophagales; family Cyclobacteriaceae; genus JAAUQL01. The sequence continues at coordinate 15,711 of JAUHYU010000012.1, read as the reverse complement.
TATTGTACCACACCACTTCCTCAGCAATCATGCTACCTGTCAGCATTCCATTAACAATAAAAAAAGGCAAAAGTATAACTAAAAAAGTCAAATAAAATGTGTTGAGTACTTGAGGTGCTTTCCAACGTGATAAAATTAAAATGATCAGGGTACAAAGTGCATTATAAAATGTGTATGCCTTATCTATATTAAGGACAATGGCCACAATCAACAATAAAATCAACACCGAATTGATGATTCGGGTAGTACGATCATTAAGACGAATATTAGGATAAATCGAAATGAGCGTGTAATGCGTAAAAACACAAGCATAAGGAATGCAGATAAAAAACAGCCATTCCTCAATTGGTAAATTCAAAATCTTCCACCCTACAAGATATTGGTCGTTGAATCCCCAGATGCCATGATTGGTAAAGATCACGTCCCAGACAATATAGACTCCTGCTGAGATGATCAAAGCCGGAAAGAATGCCTTGAATTTAGTGTAAAACCTGATTTTTGGATGGAAGCTAAAAATTAATGGAATGGAAAGACTCCCCATATCTAACAATAAATACAGCATTACGCCTGCTTTTTCAGTTCTGCCTTGAAGTATTTGAATGGAACGAGCAACATCCCAAAGCACTCGCCGTCTTCTTTAGTCAAGTGCTTGTGATGGACTTTATGTGCTTTTCGGATAGATCTAAAATAAACATTGTCTGAATTGCGCAACCACTTGATTCTTTGGTGAATAAAAATATCATGGACTAAAAAATAACAGAAACCATAAGCAGTTATACCAAGCCCGATCGGCAGACAATAAGGCACATCAAACAAAGACCCCAACGCCAAACACGCGATGCCTGGAGTTGCGAAAATGAGAAAAAAGAAATCATTGCGCTCCAAAGGTTCGAAGGAATGATTTCCAGTATGGTGATCTTCATGCAAATACCATAAAAATCCATGCATGACATATTTGTGGGCAAACCACGCCACAAATTCCATGGATAAAAATGACAATATGAAAATTATCACATTCATAATGCTACTAGTTTTAGGGAAATCAATTTACAACTTTTGGTACGATCAATTTAAACCATTCGGAAAAATCTTCCGGTTTTCGGTTCAATTCCTCCATCAATTTCTCCGTGCTTATCATGCGCCATTCTGAAGCTTCTTCAGGGTCAGGGTCTGGAGTATTGTCGCTAAACCCATAAAAAACATGGTCTAGTTCATGCTCGATCAAACCATTTTCAAATTCAGCTTTATATAAAAAACTGAATCGTTTTTTCAACTCGCATGACAATTTCATTTCTTCAAAGAGTCTTCTTTTGGCAGCCGCCTCAATCTCCTCATTGGGAAGAGGATGACTACAACAGGTATTGGACCACAAACCTGCGGAATGGTATTTCCCGTTTGCACGCTTCTGAAGCATCCAATTTCCATGACTATCAAAGACCAAAATAGAAATGGCCCGATGCAAAACCCCGGAGCGGTGCGCGTCCAATTTCGGCATCAGCCCAATTTCGTTATCCATCTCATCCACTCGTATCACCATCGACTCTTTCATATTTCCTTTTTTAATTCTTCCAATTGATCACGCTGTCTCGGATTTAACCCATCACTTTGCAGCAGGTTGTCTAAAATGTAATTTCCATGGGTTTTGAATGCTTTTTCCTCTTTAAAATTGTCAAAGAAGTATTCTAAGTCTGCGTCAATATCATCATTATAATTTAGAAATGACGGACAGTTAAGCTGCACCATCAACCTTATATATCTCAGTTCACTATTCGATATCCATTCGCGTATAGCATCTTGAATCTTGGCTTTGCCCTTATTGAAGTACTTCAATTTGGACGTTGGCAGAAACACGTGCTCTGCCATCATGGTTTCGCAAAGCCCTTTATATGCCTTGGTCAAGGGCGACTGGTCGTAATCTTCATTTTCAATGATATTTTCAAGTTGAGCCTCAGTCAATTCATTTTCATGGAAATCAGACCATATTTCTGGCTTGGACTGAATTGACACATTCAAAAGCAGATAAACTATCATGATATTTATGAATGATACCGGCATCAGAGAAGGTTGAATTTGATGTTAACATACGATTTGACCAATAGGCCAATTTTCATAAAATTGTTTATCTGAATTCTCATTTGCAAAATCCTCGTCGATGGCGTTTCTTTCATTTTCTGCAATAGCTTAGAATAATAAATATACGCTGTATACACCCCAAATTTAGATGAAGCCGGTAGTTGGACAATCCCTTTGTAGGCTTCTGCAAAATCCTCTTCTATTTCATTAATTATTCTTCGTTTGGCACTTTTATCTAGATTTCGCACGTCGATGTGAGGAAAATAATTTCGATTGAGAATTTCCATATCGTTTTTCAAATCACGGAGAAAATTCACTTTTTGGAAAGCAGATCCCAATCGCATCGCACTTGCCTTTAGCTTTTCAAATTTTGCTTCATCACCATTTACAAAAACCTTCAGACACATCAACCCAACCACATCAGCCGACCCATAAATATAAGATTCATATTCAGCCTTTGTTTTATATTCATTCTTAAACAAGTCCATTCTCATACTTTTCAAAAAAGAATCAATCAAAGACCTGTCTATATCATATTCCCTCACCGTTTGCTGAAATGCGTTCAAAATTGGGTTTAAACTTATTTGTAATTTCTGAGCTTCGTAATAATCATTTTCAAATTTTAACAACAGGGCTTCCTTGTCCCATCCATGAAAAGAATCAACAATTTCATCAGCAAGCCTCACAAATCCATAAATACTATGAATCGCAGACCGGATAGATGGCGAAAGCATATTGACCGCCAACGAAAAAGAAGTACTGTAGGAAGCTGTCACCTTCCGGCAACAACTGATAGAAACCTCATCAAATATTGACTTCATACTTTTGATTTTTAGTGATGTCTTTTACGATTTGGTCTGCTGCAATCTTCCCAGAAATTAGAGCCGGGGGCACACCGGGACCGGGTACAGTCAGTTGCCCTGTAAAATACAGGTTGCGCAGTTTTTTGCTTTTTATTCCCGGACGCAAAAAAGCAGTTTGCATAATTGTATTGGCCATGCCGTAGGCATTTCCTTTGTATGAATTATAGTCTGATTTAAAATCATCTACACAGTACGATTCCTTAAACTCGACAAAGTCCATGATCGATTGCTTAGTGTGATCTTCAAGACGTTTGATAATATCATTGAAATATTGTTCATGCAATTCTTTGTCGTCGCTCAGGTCTGGAGCCAGAGGAATCAGAAAAAAGCCACATTCTTTTCCAGCAGGAGCAACAGAATCATCCGTAACGCTAGTAAAACTGGCATAAAATAATGGTGCTTCCGGCCACACAGGATCATCATATATCTCTTTGGCGTGAAGCTCAAAGTCCTCATCGAAAAACAAATTATGATGAGGCAATCCCTTAATTTTTTTAGAAAGGCCCACATAGAATATCAGTGCGGATGGTGCAAACGTCTTTTTCTTCCAATATCTCTCACTGTAAACCCTCATCTCTTGAGGCAACAAGGTTTCTGTGTAGTAATAATCCGCACCACTCAGGACGACATCAAAAAGCATCCTTTTTCCATGAATCACCAAACCCGCCACTTCATCATCATTGATTATAATTTTGTCGACAGGTGAATTTATATGTATATGTACACCAAGTTCAATTGCCAAGCTCTCAAGTGCTTCTACGATTTTGTACATACCACCTTTTGGATACCAAGTACCCAAAACAAAATCTGCATAGTTCATAAAACTGTAAAATGAAGGCGTGTTTTGTGGCTTTGCCCCCAAAAACAAAACTGGGAATTCCAGAATTTTAATTAGTTTTTTACTTTTGAAACGCTTCCTGACCTCATGACTTATCGTAGTAAAAAACTGATTGAGATGCGTGATCGTTTGAGGAGTAATGAGCTCCAATGGCGATAATCCAGGCTTATAAACTAGGTTCTTTATTGCGACATCATAGTTGTACGCTGCCTTTTTTAAAAATTCTCTAAGATGCCCAGCACTACCCTTTTCCTCGCTTTCAAATAGCTCATATATGGCCATGGGATCATTTGGAATATCCATAAATGAGTCCTCAAAATAAACCCTATACGCTGGTGAAAGGCGAATGAGCTGGTAATAATCAGATGCCTGTTTGCCAAAATCAGCATAAAAACTTTCGAACACATCAGGCATCCAGTACCAACTCGGCCCCATGTCAAATCGAAAACCCTTCTTCTCCAGTACCCTAGCTCTTCCTCCGATCTGATCATTCTTCTCATACACACTGACTTTATGACCGGCTTGTGCCAAATAGCAAGCCGCAGAAAGTGATGAAAACCCTGATCCTATGATGCCAATATTCTTCATTTGTTTAACTATATAGTCAAATCTATTAAACAAATAATCAAAATACAAAATATTTGTTCATTATTATTAGCAAATAAACTAAACAATAACTAAACAAGAGAGCTCTTTAGTTGAATTTCAAAAGCAGTATATTTATGAGGAATTGTAGGTAAAATGCTGAACAAGATTTAAATGCTCATTAAATCTTTTTAATGCGTCTTGATTCTTGAATATTTAAAGATAATCGCCCATCTTCGCACCTTCAAAAAAGGACGGTCTTCCATATTGCAAATTAGGATAGTAAAAAAGTCATGGATTTCACCCGGTTTCAAACCAACAATCCCTCCATTTTGTCGTATATCTACCAATATATTGTGACAATGGTTGTGTATGTCAAGAGCAATTTTCCTTCCTTTGTTTGTCCAATTTGTGAGCCTCGAATAGCATTTGAATAAAGTTAAAATATCAAAATCCACCTTGTTAAATAGTTTTAAAAAACAGAAACATGTCAAGAGTTTATAATTTTTCTGCAGGGCCGGCCACACTACCGGTAGAAGTGCTCGAAAAGGCACAAAAAGATTTGGTTGATTATCAGGGAAATGGAGTTTCCGTAATGGAAATGAGCCATCGCTCCTCAGAATACATGGCTATTTTTGAAGGAGCTAAGGAAAATTTGCGCAAGCTTATGTCTGTACCTGACAACTATGAAATTCTGTTTTTGCATGGAGGTGCTTCTAGCCAGTTTGCGATGGTGCCTTTAAATTTATTTTCAGCTAAGAAAAAAGCAGATTATATTAATACAGGAGCATGGTCCAAAAAAGCTATTGCTGAAGCCAAAAGATATGGAACTGTCAATGTTGTTGCGTCATCAGAAGACAAAACGTTCAACTACATTCCAAAAACTACCTCTGATATGTTTGATGCTGATGCAGACTATGTACACATCACAACCAACAATACCATATATGGAACGACCTTCCCCAGCTTACCGGAAGTTGGCAACGTGCCATTGGTAGGAGATATGTCGTCCAATATCCTGTCACAAGATTATGATGTTTCTAAATTTGGAATCATCTATGCCGGTGCACAGAAAAATATCGGTCCTGCCGGAGTCGCCATTGTTATTGTGCGAAAAGACTTGATCGGAAATGCATTGGACATTACTCCAACTATGTTCAATTATAAAATTCATGCGGATAATGGATCTATGTTCAATACACCTCCTTCCTATGCAGTATATGTAGCAGGTTTGGTGTTTGAATGGTTATTAGAGCGTGGTGGGGTTGCCGCCATGCAGAAGATAAATGAAGAAAAGGCAGGAATGCTGTACGGCTTTTTGGACAATTCCAGCTTGTTCAACGGAACAGCAGAAGTAAATTCCCGATCAACGATGAACGTGCCGTTCGTTACTGGAAGTGATGATCTGGATGCAAAATTCATCAAAGAAGCAACTGCCAAAGGATTGAAGACCTTGAAAGGCCATCGCTCAGTTGGTGGTATGAGAGCCAGTATCTACAACGCTATGCCTGTAGAAGGCGTTAAAGCATTAGTAGATTTTATGAAAGAATTTGAATTGAACAACAAATAAATAATAGACCTGATTTTATCATGTTTCAAATACAAACGCTAAACAAAATTGACTCCAACGGACTGAAAAAATTCCCGATGGATGACTACGAGGTTGCATCAGAATTTTCTTCTCCCGATGCTATTTTGGTGCGCAGTGCCAAAATGCACGATATGGAATTTACTTCAAATCTAAAAGCTATAGGCCGAGCCGGAGCTGGAGTAAATAATATTCCAATAGAAAAATGTACCGATAAAGGAATTGTTGTTTTCAATACCCCGGGAGCAAATGCAAATGCGGTAAAAGAATTAGTAATCGCAGCAATGCTCATCTCCAGTAGAAATTTAGTGGAGGGAGTTACATGGGCAAAAACATTGGTTGGTAAAGGCAGCGAAGTCCCAAAATTGGTAGAAGGTGGAAAGAGCAATTACGTAGGTCCGGAAATTCAAGGAAAAACTTTAGGCGTCATTGGTTTGGGAGCTATTGGTATGTTGGTGTCTAATGCTGCAGAAGCACTTGGCATGCGTGTGATCGGCTACGATCCATATATCTCAATTGACTCTGCATGGGGACTTTCTAAAAACGTTGAAAAGGCCATTAGCTTGGACAGTTTGGTGACTGAAGCCGATTTTATCAGCATGCACATTCCTCTGTTGGATTCTACAAAAGGATTTATGGATAAATCCAAATTTGATTTGATGAAAGACGGTGTGCGCATAATGAACTTTGCTCGTGGTGGCCTGGAAAATAAAACTGATTTGTTTGCTGCTTTGGACAGCGGAAAAGTAGGTGCTTTCATTACTGATTTTCCTGATGAAGATATGCTGAAGCACCCAGGGGTAATTAGCGTGCCTCATCTTGGAGCTTCAACTCCAGAATCAGAATCTAATTGCGCTTTCATGGCAGTTTCTCAGGTAAAGGACTACTTGGAAAATGGAAACATCAAAAACTCCGTAAATTTCCCAAATACAGATTTACCAAGAAATGGTGGCAGTAGGTTGATCATTGCCAATAAAAACATCCCAAAAATGGTAGGGCACATCACTTCGGTATTGGCAGATGAAAACATCAACATTTCTGATATGATCAACAAACATCGTGGAGATATTGCTTATAACATCATAGATATTGATGGTGAAATTTCTGAAGCGCAAATACAAAAAATCAGAGGAATTGAAGGCGTGATCATGGCAAGGGTATTGCCCGCTATAAAATAATTTCTTTAAAAAAGATATAAAAATCCATGGCTATAATCAAAGCATTTAGAGGGTGGAGACCCTCCAAAGACAAAGTGAAAGAAGTTGCCAGCAGGCCGTATGATGTGATCAATACTGCAGAAGCAAGAGTTGAGGCGGAGGGAAAGCCATCATCTTTTTTGCATGTGGTAAAGCCGGAAATTGATTTTCCTGCTGATCAAAATCCTTACGCTCCTGAAGTATATAATAAAGGAAAAGAGAATTTTGAAGCGCTGGTGCAAAGTGGCGTTATGTTTCAAGATGATCAGGACTGTCTTTATATCTATCGATTGACCATGAATGGCCAGTCGCAGGCAGGGATCGTAGCTGCTGCGGCGATTGATGATTATTTTAACAATGTGATCAAGAAACATGAACTGACCAGACCAGACAAGGAAGCGGATAGAATAAAACATGTACGTGTTTCAGAAATGAATGCTGAGCCTGTGTTTTTTGCTTATCCTGCGGCTGATGCTTTAGATCAAATCGTGAACGGAATCGTAGCCAATGAAGCGGAATATGATTTCACTGCTGAAGACGGTGTTCGCCATGAACTTTGGGTGGTAAAGGGAGATAATGTTGAAAATATCATTATAGAATTTGCCAAGTTGCCATCGACTTACGTTGCAGACGGACATCACCGAACTGCCGCCGGAGCTTTAGTCGGCCAGGACTTGCGCAAAGAAAATCCCAACTATACCGGAAAGGAAGCATTCAATTATTTCTTGGCAGTTCATTTTCCTGATAATCAACTCAATATCATTGATTACAATCGCGTGGTCAAAGATTTGAATGGCCTTACCAAAGAAGAGTTTGTAGATCAATTGCGAAAAAGCTTTGATCTGAAATTGTTGGGTAAGACACAGGCAAAACCCTCTAAACTCCATGAATTTGGTATGTATCTGGAAGGAGTTTGGTATGCACTAACAGCCAAAGAAGGCACTTATGATGACAATGATCCGATTGGAGTGTTGGATGTGACTATCCTGTCTAAACAAATCTTAGAGCCTATTCTAAGCATTGTTGATTTGCGCACAGATAAACGGATTGATTTCGTCGGTGGTATTCGTGGTCTTGGCGAACTGGAAAAACGCGTAGATAGCGGAGAGATGAAAGCTGCCTTTGCATTGTACCCGGTTTCCATGAAGCAACTGATCGATATCGCTGATAGCGGCGAGATCATGCCTCCAAAAACTACTTGGTTTGAGCCTAAACTCAGAAGTGGGCTTGTAGTGCATAGTTTGAAGTAAATGAATTTTCAGGAAAAGTATTTCAACTTCATAGATCAGTTGGACTTCCCAAAGTCCATCCCTCATGGAGTTGAGATACTTAATCCTTTTCTAGTTGAGCAAACCTATTCCCTCGCTCGATCTTTTTATCAAAAATATTATAGCGACCAAAATCCAAGACTGTTCCTGATTGGGATTAACCCTGGAAGGTTTGGTGCCGGTATCACCGGAGTCCCTTTTACAGACCCAATAAGGCTGGAAAACCCATGCGGCATTCCCAATGCCCTGGACAAAAGGCAGGAACTTTCCTCTGTATTTGTCTATGAAGTCATTGAAGCTTTTGGCGGCGTAGAGGCCTTTTATGCCAATGTGTTTTTCACCAGCGTGTCCCCTTTGGGTTTTGTGAAAGACGGCGTCAACCTCAATTATTACGACATTCCCGAGGTACGTGATTTTTTGGAACCTTATATGGTAAAGTCGCTAAAACAACAGATTGAAATGGGGGCTATCCCAAAAGTGGCTTTCAGTATGGGAAAGGGCAAGAACGTAAAATACCTCCAATACCTCAACAAAAAGTATCAGCTGTTCGATGACATCAAGCCATTGCCACATCCGCGATGGGTGATGCAGTACCGGCTCAAGCGGAAGGCTGAATTTATCGACGAATATGTGCGGGCAGTCCATGACTCTGCATAACAATTAGTATATTGTTCAGTTATTTACCTAAAACTCCTAAGCCATGAAAAACGTTACCAAAACCTATCAGAAAGACGACTTGATTGTAAAATGGCAACCACACAAATGCATCCACTCTGCTATTTGTTTTCATGGATTGCCAATGGTTTTTGACCCAAGAAGAAAGCCTTGGATTTCCATGGATGGAGCCAACAAACAAGAAATTATTGCTCAGGTAAAGAGATGCCCATCAGGCGCATTGTCGTTTCAGGCAGATGAAAACACCTAAAAACCTTTTCAACCATAACCAATGAATTAACCGAAGAAAAGCATCGTTTTTCCATGGAGGGAACACGTAAAAAAAGTCTTTAAAGGGTTATATCATTTTAGGTTAAGGATTATGCTTGAAATCCATGTCATCATTGTCAGGTTAGAAAGGATTTATGTATATTATCACATTAGAAATGAGACACCCATTAGGAAAGACAACAGGAGAACTTCTTATCTGCCTCTCCAAAATATCAGTAGTATTCCGAATCGTGTGTATTGCTCGACTTATCAAACACTCAGGCTACAGCCCAAATAAGTTGTGGCATTTTTGTTGAAGGCGGGATCATGTAAGCAGCTAAGTAAAAAATTATACTACTACTCATATATCTCGAAAAAAGAAATAACCATTGCCAACTATAAGATGCAACTTAAATGCGTTTCCTGGAAAACATTCAGACCCTAAGAAGACTAAATCGAAATGATTAGAATATTTGGATATGGCATTTATATCTCAATGATTTTCTTGTCATTGTTTATCAGCGTACAAGCTATAGCCCAATGTCCTAGTAATCTGGATTTTGAAGTAACGGGATCTTTGTGCGTGGATGGAACAGTGACTTTTACAAATATATCTTCTTCCTCCGATGGGGGTACATTTCAATTTACAGCTGATAGTAAAACACTAACTACCGCTCCATATTCATTGACGTTTAGCACCCCTGGCACAAAAAACATTACGCTTCGGCGAACCGATCCGAGCGGTTGCAGCAATGATTTCTCAAAAAGCATCGAAATAACCGAAGTTGCCATGGCAGAGTTCTCCTTTGGATCTGATAACAATAATCCGCCATGCTCGAATGACCCGATCCAATTTACCGATGAGTCCACTCCTGGTAATAACCTGAGCTATTTGTGGGATTTTGGCAACGGAAATACATCCAAAGATAAGAACCCAACAGCTTCACTCCCCGCTTTTGGGGATGGCACAGCCGATCTCGACGTCACCTTGACCATTACGACAGAAGGTAGTTGTACGAGCAATATTACAAAACAGATATCAGTGAAGGAGAGACCGATTATAGCCCTCAATGATGATTTTGGTTTTCCTATTGAAGCGTTTAAAAACTGCGAAAATGCAACATCCAATACTCCCGGATTTGACATTACTTTCCTAGACAAAACCAGTACGGCTGTGACGAACTACAAGGTAAATTGGGGTGACGGAACTACAGATTATAATGGTACTGCGCCACCATCTTCACATACATATACCGATTTGGGGATATTTGAAATTACTTATAATGCCACTGGCCCGAATGGTTGCATTGCCAGCAAGAAATATAACGTAGTTAATATTTCAAATCCCTCAGTTGGTGGAGGAAATCCAGGAAACTCCATTGGTTGTAGTCCATTGTCCCTGACATTTCCAATTACCGGATTTGAAAGCAATCATTCTAGCACTATTTATCAAATTGACCCCGGGGACGGTTCCGGTTTGCAAACAGTCAACCACCCACCACCCGCAAGTTTTACCCATGTTTACAATACTACTTCGTGCGGTCTGCCAGGAAATGCCTTCACTTTTGAGATAATAGCTACAAATGGCTGTAAATCCACCCCGTTCAGCACTTCAGCTATTGAAGTTTATACTCCTCCTGTTGCCGAGTTTGAATTGCAAAATGACACATTATGTATAAATCAAAACGCAACATTTATAAATAAAACCGTTGCAGGGTTTAACAGCAACTGCAATAGCAACACCAAATATGAGTGGGATTTTGGTGATGGCAACACACAAGAAACGCTCAATAATTCCCCAGCAATGCACCAATATACCAATGCGGGGGAGTATAATGTCGTGCTGACAGCAAGCAATTCATGTGGTACTTCAGCAACCACAAATACCATAATAATATGTGATGCACAACCGATTTCATTATTTACAATGGACGTGGATGGAGCAAGTGCGACTTCCACACCAGAATGTGGTGACAATGCCGTTGAGCTGATTTTGCCAGACGGCATTTGCCCTCCAATTTCCCTTGCCCTGAATATCGATGACAATTTGGAAACTTGTGACGAGAAATATTCATGGAAAGTAATTTCGGAAAACGATGGATATGTTTTTCAAAATGGACAAGCCACATCAGACAATCCAAATGAAATCATTACTTTTTCAAATGGCGGCAGTTATATCATCCAACAAACAGTGACCAATGCATGTGGAAGTGTTAGTAGCTGCATCAGGGTAAATCTCAGTAGTGCCCCTGCCCAACCAAAAATTGAGATGGATGAGAATTTTTGTGAGGGAGATATGATTGCATTGCAAGCAACCCTAAGCGGGCCAGCTGATGATTTCAACTGGATTGTAAAAGGCATTAATGGCACAGCGGACCCTTCCATTGCAGAAGATCTTTCCATATTGGAGCCCAATCCCTTCTTCTTGCCCATAGGAACCTATGACGTATCGATTGAAGTTTTCAATGATTGTGGTAAAAGCGTAGATTCCAAAGCAATTAAAGTCAATGGATTTCCTGATGCTGTGATCTCGAACAAGGATTCCTTGTCGGCCTGTCAGGGCGACATTGTGCTGATAACAGCCAATACCGGTACTGCATTCAGCTATGAGTGGCAACTCGACTCGATGACAATTCCCGATTCAAACAGTTCCACTTATGAGGCGACAAAGTTAGGAATATATACAGTTGAGGTAACCCAGTATGGGTGCAGTAAAATATCCAACGGGATTTTCTTATCCTTCACAAAAGGCCCAACCCCGTCAATCAGAACTAATGATGACATTTTGCTATGCCACGGAGTTCCAATTGATGTAGACATAAAATTTGATATTGAAGAGAATGTTCTATACCAATGGTTTAAGGATGGAAATCCCATTCTCGGAGAGATGGATAGCACCTATTACACAACCGAAGTCGGTGCATATCATGTAGAGGCAACAAAATCACTTTGTCAGGTAAAATCGAATACCCTGGAGGTAAAATATCTCCCTGAGATCGTTCCAAACTTCGATTTCTCCCCAAAACAATGTAAAGGAGTAGAAGTTGATTTTACCAATACAACCCCAGTACCACCAGGAACTAATTTGGTCCACAGCTGGGACTTTGGCGATGGCTCACATCCCGGATCTGGCACCAATGAAATACATATTTACGACACAGTCGGCATTTTTGATTTGACCCTCAGCACAAGCATAGACAGCAATCTATGTACTTCTCAAGTCATCCGACAAATTGAGATTGTCGAGCCAATCGAAGCCAAGTTTGATATGTCCATTTCTCCAGGTGATCAATGCGGACCGCTATCCGTGGATTTCGATAATCAAAGCACAGGAAACTACCTGACTTACAATTGGGATTTTGGCAATGGGGAGCAGAGCTTGCTGGAAAATCCTTCACAAATCAATTTTATGCCCGGGATTCTTTCGGATACCTCGTATGTGGTCGCATTACAAGTAATGAGTGACGTAGGCACATGTGCGGGCCAAATACTCCAAGACACGTTGTGGGTGAAGCCCCTGCCCACCTCTAAATTTATATTTGAAAAAGATGAAATATGCGCAGATTTCCCATTGCAAATCAACAACTATAGTCTTGGCGAGCCAGAATCCTTTATTTGGGATTTTGGAGATGGCACCCCTACAATCACAACAAATCTAGATGGCACCATCAATCATGCTTTTCCTTATACAGGATTTAGTGATACTACCTATCTGGTTACCCTGACTTCCATCAATGCATGTGGGTCAGATATACTTACCAGATCTGTTACAGTTACTTCCATCAATGTAGAGGCATTTTTCAATATGGATAAAAATCAGGGCTGCGCTCCACTAAACGTAAATTTCACCAGCAACCAGGTCGGGTTTAATGCAATTACCTGGGATTGGGGAGATCAGCGCGGCAATACAAGTTCTGAAGGAATTACCCAAAGTCATATTTACGAGAATGCAGGAACGTACGATGTAAAACTGATGGTTCAGAATGGATGCCATCAAGATAGCTTTACCCAACAGATTACTGTCTCCCCAAGCCCAGAAGTGGATTTCATGGGCGATGGCCGGATTTGTGTAGATCAGGAAGTAATATTTACAAATACCTCATCACAAACAACTGGGAGCGTTTGGAGCTTTGAAGGAGTTGGGGCTGATTCATTGTTTGTAGGAGCAATACCTCCTGCTCTATCCTACAATTCAGGAGGCAACTACAAGGTGGCTTTGGTGGTAACGGACCAAATCACTGGCTGTAGCAATTCTAAAACCAAGTCAATAGAGGTACTCCCACTTCCCATAGCAGATTTTATAGTAAATCAGCATGCTTGCCCTGATGTAGAAGTCGCAATCCATAACAATTCATCAAATGCAAGCAACTTCAATTGGCGGTTTCAAGATGGAGGGGCAGTTGTGTATGGGGACGAATCACCCGCTCCTGTCTATACGAGCCCTGGGATATATACCATAACCATGATAGCCCAAAACGAACTAGCCTGTGCAGATTCTATTTCCCGTCAAATCAATGTACAACAAGCAGCAAATCCATATTTTGAAATGATGGTGGTTAGTTCAAATGAAAATGACACCCCATTGGAAGTAGCGGTAGACAACCTTACGCAATTCCCCTTATATGGAAATGGCATCTTTGAATGGTCTTTACCGGATGGCAGCCAAGTTGAAGCATATGATATTCAGGGAAACCTGACCCTGTTCAACTATTCGGATATCATTCAATCACAAAAAATCACTTTGACTGCAACAACGCAATATGGATGCACAGCGTCTTTTGACCAGTTTGTAGATGTAGCTCCTGTTCCCTGCGATGAGCGTCTAAAACTACCCAATGTTTTTACCCCAAATGGGGATGGGCTTAACGATGAACTGCGGTCTCTCATCCGACAGAATTTGGATGTTTACAGACCAGCAACTGCCAATGACATTTTAGTGGATTATAGAATGGAAGTCTATTCCAGATGGGGGGAATTGATATTCCGGAGCGAAAATGTGGAAGAAGGTTGGAAAGGGGAAGGCCATACCGAAGATGTTTATTTGGTGGTAGTTTCATTCCAATGCAAATTTAACGGAGGTGGAAAATTTTCACCGGAAGAGGTCTTGCTCAAACATTAGGCTTATGAGAAATCTTTATTTAACAATATTATGTATTTTCTTTTCCCTGATTGCCTCAGCACAGGACCCACATTTCACGCAATTTTATAACAATCCTGTGTATCTGAATCCAGCATTATCCGGAGCCAGTAGGGCTAGCAGGGTAATGATGGGCTATCGCACTCAATGGCCAAACATCACGAATTTGACCAGCCAGTTTATTTCCGGTGATTTTTTTATTCCCACCCAAAATTACAATGCTGCTTTTGGATTGGGCGTACTGGCCATTAAAGACGATGCTGGGGTAAATTTGCCTTTGAAAACCACCAACTTCAATATTGCCGGGTCTATCGAGATACATCTAGGCGCAAACAGCACCAATAGCAAAGACGAGACAAGGTGGCTCATACGCAGCGGGGTGCAATACGGGTACTTCACGAGAAAAATCGGCGATGAATTCAGCACTCTTGAGTTTGAAGACCAGTTGGTTTCTGGGGGTAGCACAAGAGAGGATTTTGCAAATATTTTAGGGGAATCCGTACAATTTTCAGACATCTCCGTTGGCTCTGTACTAAGTGGGCGTCAGTTTTGGTTTGGGATTGCGGCACATCACCTCACAAGACCCAATCAATCCATTACCATTTCCGATTATACCGACGAAATTGAAAAGATGTACACGAAATGGACATTTCATGGTGGGTGGGAAACTAATTTTGTCAATAAGCCCCGTTCTTTACGCATAGAAAGCATGTACATGAAACAAGGAGATAATGAACAGTTTATTATTGGGTTGAACTATGCCCATGGAATATTAAAGGATAATAAAGCTGGCAACAGGCAGGATGTCAAGGGCTACACGAGTGGTGCCGACCTGACGCTAATATTGGGCACAGGCCTTAGGGCTGTACCATTATTTGCAAAAGTGGAAAAACCTGAAATCAGCTGGGATGCCATTACTTCCCAATTGGGGATCGAATTCGATGGCATATTCGATGGCAAAAATAAATCTAACAGAAAATCATACGATTATACCATGTCCATAGTATATAGTTTTGATTATGGAATATCCCCCCTAAAAACGAATGCTGCAGGTGCCCATGAAATCACAATGATATTTCGCACCAAAAAGATCACAAATAATCCATTAAAATGCAAGTCCCATTTCAAATGGAGAAACAGGTCCAAATTCCCAATCAACAGATCTTATTTGTAAAAGACATAGGGTATGTTGAAACAACAGCCCTGACTAAGCTAGGCATGAATGATATTTGATTATTA
>JAUHYU010000129.1 GCA_030426345.1 Bacteroidia bacterium | reverse complement strand
GTTGGTTTTGTGAATCAATACAAGAGTGCAATAACAGATGCTGAAGAAATGGGACATGTTCAAATCCTCAAGGAGTGCTTAATTAAGCATAATACTACAGATAAAAGTCTTGGCAAGGGTGAAAAAGGTATTGGTCTTGATCTTATATTATCCACATTAGATGGAAGAGGTTTTCTCAGAATAAAAACAGGTGATGTTTGTGTCTACAGAAACATGATTTCCGACCGATATAAATTAATAGAAAAAAATGACTCCTCGAAAATGAAGTTGTTTGATTGGATAACAAATAATGATATAGAATATAAATCTCATGCAGATGCGGAAGGTTCTGTGATTACCATAATTTACCCACTGTCAATCAATCTGCCTTCATGAACAATTATTATTTATATAAATTTCAATATAAGGATAACTCAGAAAACGGGGTCAAAGCTCTCTCGGCTACCCTAATTTTTTGTGATCTCCCTGTAATTGAAGAAGGTAGTTTGCAAGTCGAAATACGAGCATTTTATGAGCGACATTATCAAACGGATAAAATTTTTGTACTTGGAGCAAAGTATGCTGCCGATGAATTGAATAGAGTTTTTATTAAGCAACAGAAATCGACATTTATAGGAATTCCTAAAAAAGAAGATACTCACCTAAGTGAACATCTTCATTTATTAACTTTCGATAAAGATGGCAATATTGAATGTTTAGATGGAACTGAAACAGATGCCTTTGAAGCTAAATTGATAAATGAAGGTCTACAAAATATCTTCATTAACAGAGGCGGCCTAATTACTTCAGAAGGGGCTCATCATTTTGTATTCCCTTCAGGTAAGCATTGTGATAAATTCTTGAGGACTGGAAATATTCTATTGCATAGTTGCGAAATCAATTTTATTGCTTTTGCATTACTTGGTCACTTTGATGAAAACAAGTATGATCAAATCTATTGTGATACATCATCTATTAACAGTGTTGCTTTTTCTCTTGTACAATTAAAAAATAGATTTCTGATTGAGAAAGAAAAAAAGCACATTCCAATTTCAAGCTTCAGCTCTTATCAGGGATTATACAAAAACGATCTTAGTTACCCCAAAAATGCATTCTTACTTATTTCAGCATCTACATCGGCTAATATTATTGGATATATCCTGAACCATCATAGAATAATAGATCGAAATAATATAGTAATTCTTTTCTTTCTTGGTGAAGACTGGAAAGTCGCTGACGTAAAGGATAGAATAATCTGCAATTTGACTCTTACAAATGATAATCCCTCAGGCATTCAACATTATGAAACTTTTAAGGAGAATGAATGTAAACATTGCAAGAGGGGATCATTTGCAGTTGAGGTGGCAGGAGATGTGTTTTTACTGGAAAATCCCGTAGTTAAACCTTTGCTAATTGAAGCAAGAGATGCAGATAGGAAATTATCTGGATTTGTAAAACAATTTATCTCGGTAAATAAATCTGAAACAATATTAAAAGTTAACTATAAGGAAAATTCTAAAATAGAATCTAAATATGAAATTTACATCGACTATTCAAGAATATTAGATGGCATTCAGAAGAATAAGTATAAAAAGTACAAAGCAAAGCTTGATAATTATATTGATCAATATGTACCCAGCAACACTCGGTATATATTATCACTAAACGACAGTGCTTCGAAGGAACTTGCAAAATATATCCAAGAGTCAATATGTGGTAATTACCTCAAAAAAAACATTCCCAAGATTTTTAATCAGGATTTACTCTCTCAAGAAATAAACAAAGATGTAGCAGGGACTATAGTAGTTACAGGATCTTGCATTTCCAATGGGAAGAATCTATTGTATATAAGTCGAGCACTGCGACAATATGACAAATTAAGAATAGTTTATTTTATCGGAATCTCACGAACTGTAAACGGTGATTATTTAGATAAATTAAAAAAGGATTTAAAATATGGTCAATATGGAGGAGAAACTTACACTTTCGTAACTATTGAAACTTTATACTGCAATAATAATTCTGTGAGTACATCCTGGGTCGATGAAATTCAATTTTTAAAAAAGATGATCGATTTTATATTTGATTCTTCACCAGAATCTGCTGATGCCCTTTCTATACTTAGAACTCGTAAAAAGTTCTTGGAAACAAGTAGTGGAGAGGTTGAACGAGGATTGAAAGAGCAACTCTTTTACCCAAGCTTTAACACAAAAAATGGTGAATTAGTAATTAGAAAAAACTTTGCCTTTTTCAACTTCAATGATTACGAAAAAAACACAACGCAATCAGATATATATTTCACAATTTCAAATATTCTTAACAGTCTTAGAAATTCTGCCGACAACAAACATAATTTAAGTCAGAGTGCATATGTCAGAAACGTATTAGCTCCATCAAACTTTAATAGATTTAATGATGGAATAATACAAGCTTCCTTACTTAGAGCTGCTAGACCTGATGAATTGGCATATAAAAATGATGAAAACTTATCAAATGAAATGTACCATCTCATGGAAACACTAATTAAGTACCATGAAGATGAACAGGGTGAAGGGTTGATGGAGTTTATTTATGCTATAGCAAGTAAAAAACTCTCATTAAAAGAAGGACATTTGAAGTCAGTTATTGAAAAATTGCAATCAGAATGCAAGAATGAATTAGTTAATTGTTATTGTAAGTACATGGAACATGAGTTGTTGGAAAAATCCAACATTATTTCGAAGAAATCAAACCAAATAGCAAATTAATTCAATGAAAAAATATGATACCCTAACAAACGATGCAGCACATGCATTTGCCTAACTACTTGAAAGTGCTGTGTAAGAAAGGGGTGCGTGCCATATTAGGTCGTTGACTCTTGAATTGCACAAATACAAATTTCTACATTCTGCTCCTCCAAAGTCAATAACTTCTGTTAAACGAATTTTATAGATCCCCAACCACCTTCAGCTCAATCCAATAGTTCCTTTCCTCCGAGGCTCGGTCAGTAGTCCAATTATCTCCGTAGCCTTTTGCTTCCAGTAGATTTGCCGGCACACCAGATTCGATTAGTTTTTGCATGAGCGCATCTGCCTGCTTTTGTGTTCGGTCGTTGTGGTAGGTATATTTTATTTTAATAAACGTTTCCACATTCAGCGTATCGGAAAGTAGTTGAAAACCCATGGAATAGAGCGAATCCCTCTGAGATAGTTCAGGCTCAAAAGTGAAATTATTGCCTTCAAAATCCATGGAATCTGGATGGTTTTTCTCAGTCAAAACTTCAGAAAGGGAATCTCCCTCAAACAGAAAATCTTCCTGACCCGCATCCAGAGAGTCATTAAAGTATGTTTTTTCCATGGCCAATGTATCGTCTTTTTCAACCTCAAAAAATAGCGTGTCTGCGATCACTTCCGTCAGGTCATTGGTCTGGATAGAATCCGAATATACCTGATCTATAAATGCGCCAATTTCAAGTTTGGTGCCAGGGTTTTTCTTCAAAAAACCTATGATGCGCTGTATCTCGACATTCGATGCGTCGGTCAATGTCGCAGAATAGTTTTCATATCGGATGGTAGAAAGCGGGATCGTAAGACCCGGGCGGATAGCGTCCAGTTCGATTTCCCATTCTTCCTTTCGGGAAATAGGCATAGCCGTCAGGTCGTACATTTGCGATTGGTAAGCATGGCCGCCCTTTTGCGGAAATGCAGAAACATCATAGACGGCACCTTCCGGTAAAAAAATCGTGTAGCTGTTGTCGGTTTGCCTCAATTTGGTAGTTGTGAAAACCTCACCTGTTGCCACGTCAAATGCCTGAATCATCACATCTTCCGATGGGTTTTGATTATCGCGGTAAGCTACCTCTCCTGTCAGCATCAGTACTTTTTTTGGACGATTGGTTTCCGGGATCATGGCTTTGAAAATATTGTATTTGTCCCTGTACATCCCTGTAAAATAAATGATGTCGCCGCGAGCAGGAATAGAAATATATTCGTCATTCTGATCTGTGTTGATGAAATCGAGCGCAGTTGGTTTTGTCCATCCGCTTTCACTCAGTCGTGTTTGGTACAAGTCCAATTTGCCTTTGCCGCCACTGCGTCCGGAGGCGAAAACCAGCGTTTGGTTGTCGGCTTGAATGCGTGGCGTGGTCTCATGGCTGACGTTGATGTAGTCGGGGAGTACTTCCGGTTCCGACCAGCGTGTGGCAGATATCCTGTGTGACACGAGGATGTGGCATTCGCTTTTGTTCATTTTATCCATGGACTTACAACGCATAAAATAGATGGATTTTCCATCAGGGCTTAGGCTAGGGTTGCCTTCATTCGATGGAGAATTCAATGGCTTGCCGGGATTTTGTGGAGTGGTCCAATAGTTGCCTTTTTTCTCACTGATCCAAATATCGTAGTTGCCGATGCCGGGCGATCTGCGCGAAGAAAAAACCACAAAATTTCCATCATAGCTCAGACAAAAACTTCCGGCATGGTCAAGGTTTGGCCGGTTAATGCTCTCGATTGATTCGGGATCTGCCCAAGTCTCTGTGCCTGTTTTATAGGAATATTTTGGTTCAAAACCTTCACTGTTGGTGTAATCCGTCAAGTAAATCATCTGATTGCCGTCACCGCTCAGCGTAGGAAATATCTGAGAATGGGTCGGCACATTGATGTTTTGAGGAAGTCGTTTTTTCGGCGTTTGACTTTGTGCCAAATGAAATGACAACCAAAAAACAGAAAGAAGAATGAATGATTTATGCATCGAAAAATGGTTTGATCCCAAGTCGAATATAAATAGGTTGTACAAAGTTGCAAAGCGGACTGCCTCTTGCCTCTTCATGGATAATGTACTGTTTCAAGCCTATTTTTTATAAAAGCAGCTATTCAAGACTTTCACCTGCAAGAAAGCAACAAAGCAGTAACGAACATTCCGATTAATATTATAATTGCTAATTTAGAATGATATTTCAATCATATATTTTTTCATGGATTTTCGACAGCCTTCGGTTGAGCTTTTTGGAATAAGGATTGATGAACCCGTGACCACAGCCACGGATTTGGTGGTGACGGCAGTTTGTTTTTTTGCCTTCTATCAGCTCCATAAAATTCCTGTGAAAAACAAAGTCCATTGGAATCTCAAATACTATTTTCTTTCCATGGGTTTTGCGACGCTTTTTGGCGGGTTGATTGGCCATGGGTTTTTATACCTTTTTCCATTTGCTTGGAAGCTTCCGGGGTGGCTCACGAGCATGTTTTCGATTGCGTTGCTGGAGCGGGCGTCAATTATGTATGCAAGACCTTTGATCAGACCGAGCGTTGGGAAATTTTTTGCATGGATGAACCTCGTCGAACTGACAACTTTTGTTGTCATCACGTTGATCACGCTCAATTTCTTTTATGTTGAGGTGCATTCTGCTTATGGTCTTTTGGTCGTTGTCACCAGTTTCAATCTTTTTGTGTATTTGAAAACCAAAAGTGCTGCCAGTAAATTGTTTTTGGTTGCGGTTGGTATTTCATCCATTTCAGCGCTGGTATTTATGAATAAAATTGGTGTTAGTGAGTGGTTCAATCACTACGACATTAGCCATTTGCTCATGGCTTTGAGTGCCTTTATGTTTTATAAAGGGAGTAAAATTATGATCGAAGACCCAATGAAGGCAGGTGAAAGTAAACTCGTTTAGATGCATAAAAATAACGCTGATATTTATGATCCTCAGTTCGTGAAGGGGATGTTTGACAGAATGTCCAAAACATATGGCCTGACGAATTATATTGCTTCTTTTGGATTTACAGACAGATGGAGACGACAATGTATAAATGATTTGCCATTCATAGAACCTGATGCGGTCGGGTTTGATATGATGTCAGGAATGGGAGAATCTTGGGGTGAAATCCAAAAAAGGATTGGTGCCAATGGACAAATAACGGCTTTGGATATTTCAGATGAAATGAATAGAAAGGGCAAAAAGCATTTGAAAAGGTTTAAACTTAAAAACATAAAGCAAAGGAAATTAAACGTCCTTCAAAATGATATTCCAAGTATATCCGCGGACTTTATAGTTTCAACATTTGGAATAAAGACATTTAATCTTGGGCAACAAAAAATATTTGCAAAGGAAATAAATCGGATTTTAAAACCGGGAGGCGTATTTGCTCTTATTGAAATATCCGAACCAAATTCGATCGTCCTAAAATGGTCATTTATGTTTTACATCAAGATGATTATCCCGCTGATCGGCAGGCTTTTGGGAAATCTGGAAGGTTACCAAATGCTCGGGAAATATTGTGAAGAGTTTAAGAGCCTCAGAATATTTCATGGGTATTTGAGGGAAGAAGGTTTAAATGCCACGTTCAAAAACTACTTCGGTGGTTGTGCTACTGGAGTTTATGGAACAAAAAGCGAAAATCCTTAACTCAATAAGATTGAATTATATTCTAAACATTTTCTTTTTACAACGGGTGATTCCGAATTTAATGCTCAATGGTTTACTCCGGTTCTTAAATCTGCAACATCAAAAAATAATTAGGAAGGGGAAAAGTAGATGAAATTCCATAATTTTAGTTCCTTGATCATAAAACCTAAACCTAAGAAAATGACAGTTCGATTAAGTCTCTATACCTTCCTGTTTGCATTCTTTTTGCTTTCATGTACTTCTCAGGAAGATGAAGAAAGTTTCAAAAGCAACTTTCCCATTTCGGCAGATAGGGTTTGGATTGGCCCGGAATATTGGGCAAATCCCATGCAAGATTGGAAATTGAAGGATGGGAAGATGCTTTGCACAGTTCTAGGGCGCGATCGCAACATACATCTCCTTACCAGAAAAATCGACACACAAACGGGTGATTTTTCTATGAGCATAGATGCAGGAATGCTCAAAAAAACCGGCAATGCTGAAGATTGGGTTGGTTTCAAGCTTGGTGCCAAAGGAGAATTTGATGACTATCGCAGTGATGCTGTTTTTGGAAAAGGATTGAATGTTGGAGTCACTGCTGCAGGAGGATTGTTCATTGGAGATATTAAAAATGCAAATGCAGACAAAGCCGATAAAGTGAAGAAGTCGTTAGACTATTTTACTTTAAAAGTGAAGAGTTCACACAACGAAAAAGGCACTTCACTTACATTAGAATTTCATGGAAAAAAGGGGCTTATTCATCAGATAAAAAGCTCAATTGATGCGAACCAACTGGTAGGGGATGTGGCAGTGGTTAGTCATTTCGATCCCGGAGCAAATGGCACAAGAGCCACAATCATAGAAAATAGCGCGTGGTTTCAAAACTGGCAGTTGGAAGGAGATCAGCTTGCTCAAGTCAACGATCATGCTTTTGGGCCAATACTTTTCGCACAGCATACCTTGAGTGATAGGATTTTAAAAATGACAGCACAGTTGCCGCCGATTGGAGACAAGGATGGAAAAGAAGTGCTTTTGGAGATCCAAACCGGTGATCAATGGCAAGAGGCCGCCCGCAGCGCAATAGATAAAGATGCACGGACTGCCACTTTTAAAGTGAAAAATTGGGACGACACCCGGGATTATAATTATAGAATTAGCTATCAATACATTGCTGCTGGTGACGAGGAAAAACAAGATACTTTTGAAGGGATCGTTAAGAAAAATCCATTAGACAAAGATGAATTGGTCGTTGCGGGATTTACCGGAAATAATGATCTGGGATTTCCAAACCAAGGTTTGGTGGCCAGTGTTTTAAAACACAATCCTGATGTTTTGTTTTTCTCCGGAGATCAGATTTATGAACCAGTGGGTGGCTTTGGCAATATCCATAAACCAATTGAAAAAGCAAAAATTGATTATTTACGCAAGTGGATTATGTACGGATGGGAATATCGAGAATTGTTGCGTGACCTACCTACTGTCAGCATTCCTGATGATCACGATGTTTACCATGGTAACCTGTGGGGCGAGGGTGGAAAAAAAGCTAAAGAAACAGGTTCTGAAAAAGAACGTCAAGATAGTGGAGGCTATAAACTTCCCGCGGATTTTGTACGCATGGTGGAGCGTACGCAAACCAGTAACCTTCCTGATCCTTACGATCCCACTCCGGTGAAGCAGGGCATTGGCGTGTATTACACAGAAATGAATTATGGAGGCGTGAGTTTTGCCATTATTGAAGATAGAAAGTTTAAATCTTCCCCGGGAAATTTGCTTCCTCCAGAGGCAAAGGCCATTAATGGTTGGGCAGAAAATAAAAGCTTCGATGTTCGCAATGATTCTGATATTCCTGGAGCAGTTCTTTTAGGAGAAAGACAAGAGGATTTCCTAAAGGACTGGGGGGCAAATTGGAGTTCCGAAACTTCCATGAAAGTGCTGCTGTCACAAACGATATTCAATAATGTGGCAACACTGCCACGCGAGGCAGTCAGCGACGTGGTCGTTTCCACGTTGCGCATCATGGAAAAGGGAGAATATCCGGATGATGACGTGATCGTGTCAGACATGGATTCTAACGGCTGGCCACACACAGCAAGAAATAGGGCTGTGGATATCATACGCAAGTGTTTTGCATTTCACCTCGCTGGCGATCAGCATCTTGGTAGTACTATCCAATATGGTGTTGATGATTGGCAAGATGCGGGTATCGCGGCATGCGTGCCTTCAATCTCCAACTATTTTCCACGTCGGTGGAATCCAACAGTTGAAGGTCAAAACAGGCCTGATGGTGCGCCAAAAAACCTTGGTGATTTTATGGATGGTTTCAATAACTACCTCACTGTCTATGCAGTTTCCAACCCAATATTTACGGGCAAAAAACCATCAAAACTCCATGACCGGGCAGCGGGGTTTGGTATTATCAAATTTCACAAAAAATCTAGAGACATCGATATTAGTCTGTGGCCGAGAGATGGAGACCCTGCCACATCCAAGCCTTATGAGGGCTGGCCGCTCACCTTCAATCAGATGGATAATTATGGCAGAAAGGCTTATGGCTACCTGCCAAATATCGTGACCGAAGGATTGGAGCAACCGCCGGTTATAAAAGTGTTGGATGCAGAGGGAGAGGAAGTATATACAGTCCGTGCGATAGATAATGATTTTGAAGCAAAGGTTTTTGCCAGGGGGAAATATACTGTTGTCATTGGCGAACCGGAATTGAATAAGACACAGACGCTGGAAAATCTCGAACCATCAAGAGAGCGACAAGAGCCAATTATTGTAAAATTTTAACTTTCTGAAGGAATAAAAATCCTGCCAGAATAAAAATTATGATATGACATACTTGAATAATCATAAACCGTCGAATTTATATAAATTGTCAATTGTCACATTTTGCATGATGGTTAGTTTGCTTCTGCTTGGGCAGTCTTACGCTCAACAAGCCATGGAAAAACTACCTATTTTCCATGAAGCAGATGTTGTGCACGATGCTGATTGGCTGATTGATTCCAAAGGTGCAGATGCCGCACTTTATAAAGATAAAAAAGGCAATTTGGTGCTGAGCAATGGATTGGTAGCGAGGACATTTTCCATTATGCCTGATGTGGCCACTGTCGCCTATGACAATCTTGTAACTGGCGAATCCATGTTGCGATCTGTGCGACCGGAAGCATCTGTCACTATCGATGGGAATGTACTTGATGTCGGTGGACTTTACGGCCAGCCAATTCATAATTATCTTTTGCCGGAATGGCTGGAACAAATGACCTCCAAAGCAGGGAATTTCCATTACGAAAGTTATGCTATTGGTCCGATCAAAGAGCGCTTTGGTTGGCAGAAACGGAAAGAATGGATGCCGCAAGATCTTCCATGGCCACCGCAAGGCAAGGAACTGACATTCAATTATAAATTGGGTGATGCAGATATCGCCGAATTATTCAGTCGTTCTATCTCAGACGAAATGCGGGAAGTACTGCTTTCAGATGAATTTGCTTTGCTAGATAAACGGTGGAATTTGAAATTGAGCAAAGCGCACGACCGCACTTCATTTATAAATGAAGGCAAGCCCGGAGAGATCATGGCTTTGGCCAATACTTATGCCTATGCCGAACAATCAGTTCCTGAAAACGCCAAAATATTCATAGTCCGCATCAATCCCGGAACAGATAACAGCAAAACCCATGGACCAGGAATGGTTTTGGTATTTAGAAAGAAAGCGATAAAAATCAACCTTCAGCCGTCCAACAATCGTTTTGCATTTTTTGACGGAGAGAAAACCACGGTTGTTGGAGGCATGCAAGCCGGAAAATCGGTATTGCTGCGTTTTGAAATTTCGGATGGAGAATTGATTGGGTCTTATTCGTATAATGAAAACGATTGGGAAAAAATAGGCAGTGTTGGTCTTGATGAAAATGAAACCCCAAAAACCATCAGGGTTGGAAAGTCAGATGCTGAAGGCGGGGCTTCTGATGGAGATGATAAAGGAGAGAGAATCCGTTGCCTAATAGAATCTGTGAAGATATTTGGCGATATTCCAGCTTCTAGACGTGCTGCGGATATGGCAGATTTGAATCCGCTAAAGGACATTTCTGTAAAGGTTCATTACGCACTTTACGATAACATTCCGCTCATGTGCAAGTGGATTTCTGTGGAAAATAACACCCAAAAATTCATCAATATCGGAACTTTTAAAAGTGAGATTTTGGCAGTTACAGATCCGGAGAGTACAGTGGATCAAAGGGATGTATGGCGCAAACCCAAGTTATTGGCAGAGTCAGATTATGCCTTTGGCGATGGTATGTCCCCGGCGAGTAGTCTTGGTAAAAGCGTTTTTTGGAATGCCGACCCTCTTTATCTCACGCAGGTAAATTATCGGCGCACCGCACCTTATTTGTTGGAATGTTACCCGAAATTTGGCGCAGATCAGGACATTGATCCTAATGGAAAATTTGAAAGTTTCCGCACGTGGGAATTGGCTCACAAGGATTATGATCGTGAAAGACAAGGGTTAGAAAAACGCAAAATGTACCGGACAATTGCCCCGTGGGTCACTGAAAATCCCATCCTGATGCACGTACGCAATGCTGACAATGAATCGGTGAAAATTGCTATTGACCAATGTGCGGAAGTGGGTTTTGAAATGGTGATCATGACTTTCGGTAGCGGTTTTAATATAGAAGATCAAAGTGAAGAAAACTTGAACCGGATGAAGGAACTGGCAGATTATGCACATTCCAAAGGAGTTGCTTTGGGAGGTTATTCACTGCTCGCAAGCCGATCCATTGATGCAGAAAATGATGTGGTTCTTCCCGAAGGACAAAAACCCACTTTTGGGCATTCTCCATGTTTGGAAAGTGAATGGGGGCAAAATTATTTCAAAGAGTTATATAATTTCTATGAAAAAACCGGACAGGACATTCTGGAGCATGACGGTTCTTATCCCGGCGACGAATGTTATTCTACTGATCATCCAGGGCATAAAGGATTGGCGGATTCACAATGGAACCAGCGTAAGCGGATTACGGATTATTATAAATGGTGCCGGGCCAATGGGATTTATTTGAACATTCCAGATTGGTATTTTCTGAACGGAAGCAATAAAACTGGCATGGGATATCGTGAAACCAACTGGTCTCTGCCGCGCAAACAACAGGAGATCATAGAACGGCAAAATATATTTGATGGCACTTGGGGGAAAACGCCTTCTATGGGTTGGATGTTTGTGCCATTGGTGCAATATCACGGCGGTGGTGAAGCTGCCACGATTGAGCCATTGAAAGACCATCTAGCTCATTATGAGCAGCGGTTGGCTAATTTGTTTGGTGCAGGCGTGCAAGCTTGCTATCGTGGCCCAAGATTGTACGATGCGCCGGAAACGGAAGCCATCGTAAAAAAGTGGGTTGATTTTTATAAAGAGCACAGGCCAATTCTCGACTCTGACGTAGTGCATATGCGCCGACCAGATGGCCAAGATTACGATGGACTGTTGCATGTAAATCCGCAATTGGAAGAAAAGGGATTGTTGATGCTCTATAATCCATTGGAAACTCAGATTAAAAAGACCATCAAAGTTGATTTGTATTATACAGGCATCGAAGACAAAGCAACGATCAGTAGAGACGGAGGAACCGGCGAAATTTTTTCCGTAGATTGGGAGCATAATGTCGCACTCGACATTGATATCCCTGCGAGGGGTTGGACTTGGTATTTAATTAAATAAAGCATTAAAAATCCATGAATAAATTACAATATATTGTTTTTAGCATTGCTGTCATTGGCTTGATTCTTATTGAGAAAGAAGCGGTTTTTGGGCAAATAGAAAGTAGTGACTACCACGAGGTTCGCAGCAATCTACAAAACAGCTACCTCCAATTTCAAACTAAAAAGAAAGGCCGTGTGGCATTTCTTGGTGGATCGATTACGTACAATCCGGGTTGGCGCGACAGTACCTGTGCGTATTTGCAAAGAAAATTTCCGGATACGGAATTTGAATTTATAGCCGCAGGCATACCATCAATGGGCTCAACCCCAGGAGCATTTCGGATGGAACGGGACGTTCTTTCTAAAGGGAAGGTAGATTTGCTATTTGAAGAAGCCGCTGTGAATGACCCTACGAATGGTCGCAGCTCTAT
>JAUHYU010000011.1 GCA_030426345.1 Bacteroidia bacterium | reverse complement strand
CACCTTCTCAAATGAAGCCGGACTTGGCACAGCTCCGATGGCTCATGGAGCAGCTAAAACCCATGAACCAATTCGCGAAGGATTGGTGGCCATGCTTGGCCCTGTCATCGACACGATCATCATTTGCACCATGACTGCCTTAGCTTTGATTATAACAGGAGCTTGGAAATCAAGTGATCATAATGGGGTTTCCTTAACAGCAGAAGCCTTTTCAATCGGTATTCCGGGAGTAGGAAAGTACATTCTCGCACTTTGCATTACTATATTTTCCATGACTACATTATTTGCTATGCCGTATTATGGAGCAAAATGCTGTTCTTTTGTGTTTGGAACAAAGTCGGTGTTGTACTACAACTATTTTTACATCTGCTCAATCATTCTGGGCGCCACGGCATCTTTAGGCGTCATTATCAATTTTGCAGATGGTGCCTATGCCATGATGGCAATTCCTACGATGATTTCAACTATTTTATTGGCCCCAAGAGTAAAAAAAGCCTCAACAGCCTACTTCGCAAAATTGAAGAAAAAAAGGCCCTAAAATCCATGAATTTGTTCTCAGAAATCATCAGAGTAATAGATGCTTTTTCTATGAATTTATTCCGGCGGATACTTTCGTCAAAAGCGATGGAAATTTAATACTATCCAGTTGTTGTTTGAGCATATCGCGAACCTCACCAAAGCTTGTTAGATTTTCTTTGTGGATAGGCTCGGATGGCGGAAGGCTTATTTTCAAAGCATCCACTTGAACTCCGTTTTTCCAGAACCGATAGCATAAGTGATTTCCTCTAGCCAAGCCCGTACTCCCCACAAATCCAATAGTTTGTCCCTGCTTCACCTTTGCACCGGGTCGGATACCGGATGCGATTTTACTCATATGCAGGTATTGAGTGGAGTAGGTCGTATTGTGTTTTATCTTTACATAATTACCATTGAATTTCGAGTATTGAGCATTAACAACAATACCATCACCAACAGACCTAATCGGAGTTCCTCTCGGAGCCGCAAAATCAGTCCCGCGATGAGCTTTCCATCTTTTTTGCACAGGGTGAAACCTATTTCCGGAATAGCGTGAGCTAATGCGTGTAAAGTCTAATGGATATTTCAAAAATGCCTTTCGAAGACTATTTCCTTCCTCATCAAAATAATCGATCCCATTGCCCTGATCAAAGTAATATGCATAATAGTCATTGCCAAAATGCTCGAAGTAAATGGCCTTAATTCTTCCAATTCCAATGGTTTCACCTTCTACTTGTAGTTCTTCATAAATCAACTTAAACTTATCTCCCTTTTGCAATCGAAAGAAATCAATCTGCCAAGCAAATACGTCGACAAATTCATCTGTAAGTTGTGCGCTTGCTCCAAGATCTTTAATCGCCACAGCCAGCGACAACTCTATTGTACCCGCTAACTCTCTTTCTACAGTTGTCACTTCCTTCTCAATCTTTTCCACCTTGAGTGAATCATCTAAATTGAATATGATGTATTCTGTAGGTCCGGGTTCATAGATCATCGCTCTAGCTGTACGCAACGAATCGGGATAGCAAATCATGGTATATTTCTTGTTAGCCACAATCTTCCTAACATCAAATACCTGCTTTGAGTTGATCGCCAACTGATGAATTTTCAAATTTGAAACGTTGTACGCATTCAGAATTTCTGAAAGGTTTTGATTCCTCTTGATATGGTCTTCAACGACTAACATAGAATCGACCACCATCCCAAAAAGCATGGTCGGAACATAAACTTCCGCTACAACAGAATCTTCCAATGCATTTTCAGCTTCTGCTTTCAGTGCTGCATCTTCCATTTTGGTATGGAATTTTCCAACTACATAATACCCTACCGCAGCAGCTACCAAGGTGAGCACCAAAATCAACCCCACTAAAAACCCCTTTTTCATTTTCATTCCTTTATGACTTTTTATTGTCAATGAATCCTTCTCTCTTTTCGTTGTTTTCTGTCTCAAATCCATTGATCATGCAAATTTGAGATTATAAATTACCAATCCCAAACTATCCCTGCCAATTTGCTAAGCCATCACTGCTGACAAACGCAATGCGCCCCTACAAAGCTGTGGCTTTCTTCATGCCATTCAAAGTTGTCGTTGTAGCCTTCCTGCTCCCAGAAAAATTTCGTCCTCGGATGGTCGTAATTACCCATCTCATTCATTGTTTCGGTATCGTACATGCGACCGTTGGCAATGGTGTAGATCACCGAATTGATGTTGTGAATATCTAACAATGGATCTTTGTCCAATACTATGAAATCTGCCAGCTTGCCTTTTTCTATCGAGCCCAAATGTGCTCCCATACCAATGTATTCAGCTCCATGGATTGTAGATGCTTTTAGCACCTGCTCGTTAGTCATACCTCCTTGAGAGAGGTTCCACATTTCCCATAGATACCCCAGGCCTTGCAGTTGGCCATGACCACCCACACAGATTTTCACACCCTGGTCAGCCAATTTTTTTATAGACTTGGAAGTGAGGATATGTCCATTTTCATATTCATCTTCTGGAGCCATAGTTCGGTGCCTCGACCTGCTGTCGATGATCGCCCTCGGTGTATATTTCATTAGTTTCGTCTCTTCCCACACATTGGTGTGTTGGTACCAATAGTACTCGCCATTCAGCCCTCCATAGTTCACGATCAGGGTTGGTGTATTGGCGGTTTTGCTTGCTGCCCAAAACTGGATAACATCACTGTACAATGGCGCAACAGGGATATTGTGTTCGATGCTGGTATGGCCATCGAGAATCATTGTCATATTGTGAAAAAACGTCGATCCGCCTTCGGGATACACCATGATGCTATCTTCCCTTGCTGCCTCGATGATCTGCTGGCGTTGTTCGCGTCGTGGTTGATTATAACTTTTTACACTAAACGCTCCGTAGGCCTTGGTGCGCTCAATAGCGAATTTTGCATCATTGTAGCTATTGATCACGGCTTTAAAATCCCCCTCTGCTCCATAGAGGATTGTCCCGGTCGTGAAAATCCTTGGTCCCACTATGGCTCCCGACCGAACCATTTCTGATTGAGACAAGGCCATTTCCGAATTGGAAGATGGATCGTGTGTGGCAGTGACCCCATAGGCCAGATTTACATAGTACGGCCATTCTTTTTGAGGGCTCAATCCATACCGAAAAGCCCGAAGATGTGCATGGGTATCGATAAGCCCCGGCATAATTACTTTTCCACTCACGTCAATCACAATGGCATTTTTCGGTACTTTCACTTCATCGGATTCCCCTACGGCAACTATTTCATTTCCTTCCACTACAACGGTACCATTGTTGATCACATCTGAGCCATTCATTGTAATGATTTTTGCCCCGGTAAAAGCCAATTTACCTTCCGGTTGATCTGTCTTCAATATCAAATTAATATCGATCACTTCCTTTTTGACTTCTCCAATGCTATCTGGCGATCCCTCCAAAAAGGTAAAGCAATTTTTCAGTTCGGCAGAATAATATTTCTCCCCCAAAGACCAATGCACGCTTTGTCCATCAGCGGCCCACTGCAGGTTGGTGCCGGCCTGATCTGATAATTTTGCAATGGGCATGGTTTTGAGCCCCCCGCTCAGTTCAAAAGTCTTTCCATTTGCAACAAATGGAACCACATACACATAATACAACTCACCAAAAGCCAGCCAGTTATTATCAGGGCTTAATGTAAATTGTGTTGCATATTTGGAATGGAAATGAACTTTCTTGTCATTTCCATTTAGGGTGACACTGCAATATTTTTTATCCAATCCTCCTTTTTTCATATAGAAAATCCGTGAATCGTCATGGTTATAGACAGGATTTTGGCCGTCTTTGGTGACAAAGGCTGGCTCACCACCATCAGCATCCATTCGGTATATTCCGGGCTTAACACTGTAGGCATACCCCATGGCCCCGTTGCCTCCTTCTTTATAATAAACTATATTTTTACCATCGTTGGAAAAGGCAGGAGTTCGGTAGATTCCCTTTTCAGAAGTCAGCCTTGTTGGCTTGCCGCCAGATGCCTGAATGCTCCAGATTGAACCCTTTTCCTCATCGTTCCAAGTGACATAAACTATCGTTTTTCCATCAGGGGAAAACGCAGGTTCATATTCAAAATCTGTTCCATTGGTTAACCGAGATGGCTTTCCATCAGGCAACTGTTTGGTATAAAGAACCCCTGCGGCATTAAAAGCCAGCATTTTTCCATCAGGGGACATTTTTGTTTGGCGGCTCACGTGCGCCTTGAACGATTCGGGGGCAGGATCATGCTGAAAAATAGGTGGATCAGTAATCTTATGAGTTGCTTTCGTTTTGAAAGGAATAACTTCATCTTCTCCCGTCGTCGTATTTATTTTTCGGATTTTTCCTTGAGCCCAGATAATGACATGTTCATTATCCGGCAGCCAATTATAATTGGTATAAACTCCAAAAATGGCCCAAGCCTCTTGTTGGTCTTTTGACAATTGGTCGTACACAGGGGTTTGAATCCCCGTCTCAAGATCGTGTATATAAAGTACAGACTTGGTGCGTACCCGGCGCACAAAAGCCAGCCTTTTTCCATCAGGAGAAAGCTGTGGGCGAACAGCACCCCCTGGCCCATTAATTACATTTTCTACCGTACCTTCTTTTCTATCATATCTTCGGATGACATAAATTTGGCTGTTCGGGTCTTTGTTGTACTGAAACATCCCTCCGGGATACATGTCTTCGCTATAATAAACATATCTACCATCTGGGCTGACCCATGGCTCCCCGGCGTCTTGCTGATCATTTTTCCTTTTGGTCAATTGCACACCTTCGCCGCCGGCTCTGTGGTACATCCACATTTCACCAGCACCAAGGGATCGTGTTGAAGAAAAGTGCTTTCTCGCCACGAGATATTGTCCATCGGGCGTCCAAACGGCATTGTTGAGCAGTCGAAAATCCTCTTTGGTCACTTGTCTGGCATCAGAGCCATCAGCATCCATGATCCAGATATTATCGCCTCCACCGGCATCACTGGTAAAGGAGATGTGTTTTCCATCGGGACTAAAACGTGGCTGCACTTCAAAGGCATGACCTTCTCTCAACAACTTTGTCTGACCTCCACTGATCGGCATCGAGTAGATATCCCCCAACATATCAAAAACTATTGTTTTTCCATCAGGGCTCACATCCAGATTCATCCAGGTACCTTCGTCCGTTTCAATGGTCACTTCTTGAAACGGACCTTTAGGCGTATTGACATCCCACTTTTCTTTTTTGTCTTGAGCCAGAGCAGGTATGGACACAAGCGCTAGCAATATCAGGGAATTAAAGGCCAATTTTTCCATGGATTTTATATGCTTTTTGAAAGTAAAATTCGAGAACAACGATGAGGGGGTAAAATAAACAGAGCAATTTGGCATATAAAAGTAAATCAGCTTTTTATGTAAAAATGAAACTGTAATGTATCCAACATTTGGATTAGGAACGTTAACGAAACTTTTGTAATAACAGTATGAAAAAATTTCGAATAATTTATTGAATAGGGTTTTAGGAAAATAGTTATAGAGAAAGCTTTGACCACCATAAGTTTCATGAAATCTGAGGCCTTTTTACATCATCGGGATTTGCCTTCTGAAGCGTTGGTAGGTTGCTGTATGAAGAGATAAACTATGTTTCCATCAAAAAAATTGAATTATACCTTTCTATCAACAAAGAATTAAAGGACATTTAAACTTTTTAGAAATGAATTAGAATGAATAACAAAAGCTTTAACCCAGTAAAATCTCTATTAAAAAAAATCCATTTAAGCACTGTCATTTCATTATCGTTAATCGTCATAATATTAGCTACCTGCAACAAGAGAGAAAAAGCAACCAACGAATTACATGGCATTCAGGTGCCTGCGGGATTCACTATTGAACAAGTAGTAGATTCAAATTTGATCGACTATCCCATGTTTGCTTCTTTTGATAACCAAGGAAGACTTTTCTTGTGCGAATCTACTGGAGAAACATTTTCTACAGAAGAACATTTAAAAAATCCTCCATACCACATTCGTCTTTTAGAAGACCTAGATGCGGACGGAAAATTTGAAAAGAGTACCATTTTTGCGGATTCACTTACTTATCCAAAAGGCGCAGTTTACTATCAAGGAAGCCTTTATGTTGCTTCTGCTCCAGATCTCATAAAGTTGACAGATACTGATGGCAATGGAATTGCTGATAAAAGAGAGGTACTTCTTACCGGATGGATATTGAACCACAATGCAGCAACATTAGGCGGGCCTTTCATAGGCCATGATGGATGGTTGTACTTGACAGATGCGAGGCGGGGGTTTGATGTAACCACCAAAGAAGGTGTAGAACTCAAAGGCAAGAGCACACACATTTGGCGATGTAAGCCTGATGGGAGTGAACTTGAATCCATTAGTGCGGGAGGATTTGACAACGCGGTTGAATTGATTTTTATGCCAGGTGGAGAAACCATAGGTACGATGACCTATTTCACGGATCCTATGAATGGTTTTCGTGATGCATTAATGCACTGGTCGTATGGTGGAGCATACCCCAAACCCTTTCAATCGATCGAAGATGACAAACTGAAATTAACGGGGGACCTGATGCCCGTGATGACAAAATTGCCGCGTATTGCACATTCAGGATTGATGCGGTACGAGGGTGAAGCTTTTGGTGCTGATTATAAAGGAAATCTCTTCAGCGCTCAATTTAACACAGGCCGGATCATGAGACACGAGATCGCGCCTGTAGGTGCTACTTATCAAACAATTGACGAACCTTTTCTAACTTCATCGAATCCGGATGTACATCCCACTGATGTTTTGGAAGATGGTGATGGAAGTCTCTTAGTGATAAACACCGGAGGATGGTTTATTGCAGGATGTCCACTCTCAGTAGTAGCTAAGAAAGATGTAAAAGCTGGCATTTATCGCATTAGAAAAACGGATGCCGAAGAAATTAATGACCCGTGGGGCAGGAAATTAAATTTTGCTGAGATGTCATCAAAGGAGTTAGTTCGATATGTGATGGACTCCCGTCCTGCAGTGCGTCGACAGGCAATAGAAAAATTAGTTCTTGAGGGAGAACCTGTCATTAATGAAATCAAAAAAACACTCCTTTCTGCTCAGGACGATGAGCTTCGAGCAGCCGCCGTATTTATGCTTTACAGAATCAACACTCCAGATGCAATGGGTATGATACGGGAAACATTGGATGATAAAAGCACCATCGCGCGCACAGCAGCAGCTAGGGTATTGGGCCTCGCAAAAGATAAACAAGCAGTCTCAAAATTAATGAACATGGTTCAGATCGACAAAGCCCCTGTGCGGCGACAGGCCGCTACTGCATTAGGCCAAATAGGCAATAAACAAGCTATTGGTGCGCTCTTAAAGGCAGCCTCCAATCCCGATGATCGTTTTGTTGAGCATTCTATCATTTATTCGCTGATCACGCTCAAATCGCCAGAGCCTCTTGCTCAGGCTTTATCCGATATCTCTGTTTCAATCCGCAAAGCTGCGCTGATAGCACTTGATCAAATGGATGGATCGCCGTTGAAAAAAAATCAATTAGCACCTTTCCTTAGCAGTAATAACAAACAACTACAACAAACGGGAATATGGGTAGCGCAACACCATCTTGATTGGTCAGATATCGTTTTAGACTTTCTTAAAAAGCATCTGGATTCTAAAGAGCTTACAAACGAAGATGAAGTTGCTCTAAGTAATCTTATGACTAAGTTTAGTTCCAATATTCAAATTCAGAATTACATCACTGCTCAATTGAACAATGAAAATTTAGCCTTATCACAAAGGCTATTATTAATCGATGTCATCAATCACTCAGACGTGAGAAAATTGCCTGCACCTTGGGTAAACCAGCTTGGGATTCTGCTTCATAATAATGATCATGAAATCCAGGTAGCTGTTTTGAATTTAATTAAATCACGCCGCATCTCTGCGTTAAATAGTCAGTTGAATCAAATCGTACAAGATCCAGAAATATCAACTGACTTCAGGTTAAAAGCGCTTAGTGCGCGATTGATGTCAAATGCTAATTTGTCCGAACCAGAATTTGGGATAATCTTAAAGTATTTAGGCCACGACGATGAAGCACCTATTCGTCAGGCAGCAGCGCGCCTTTTGACACAGGCAAAACTAAGTGAATCTCAGTTGGTCTCTCTTGCTCAAAAAGAAGTTGCAACAGCAGAAGTATTTCTTCTACCTGACCTAGTAAATGCGTATAAAGGCAGTAATAGTGAAGCGGCAGGAAACGCACTAATAGCTGCATTGCAAGCTTCTAACGACCGCTTAGAAAACCTTTCTGCCCCTGACATGGAAAATCTCTTTAAGACCTATCCGGAATCTGTTCAAACAGCTTCAGTATCATTAATCAATACTTTGAAAGAGAAGCAAGCATCAAGACTTGAAGAGTTGGAAAAATTACAGTCGCAACTTAAAAGAGGAGATGTGGCAGATGGAAGAACGATTTTCTTTAGCAAAGGCACTTGCTTAGTTTGTCATGCTGTGGGTGGCAACGGAGGAGATTTTGGACCGGATCTCTCAAATATTGGGGAAATCCGCTCACGACATGATATTCTGGAGGCGATTATGTATCCAAGCGCAAGTTTTGCGCGGGAATATGAAACCTCCAAAATAGTAACGAAGAATGCTTCCTATCACGGCATTATCACAGAACAACTACCAGACCTGATTATTATAGAAACAGGACCCGAATCCAAGATACAGATTCCGAGGAATGAAATAGTATCCATAGAGCCAGCAAGTGTGTCATTGATGCCGCCCGGACTACTTAATTCATTAAGTATCCAAGAAATATCAGATCTGATGGCCTATCTTGAATCACTTCCTTCTGGGTTAGGTCAGATAAAAAGCCACTAAAACCCATGAAATCCCCGAACCATAGATATGTCAAATGGCAGGGTACTCTGCTCTTCGGAATTTGCAATTCAGACGCTTTATCTTTGGATTTGTAATCCTTATCAACAAAAAAACAGAGGGTAAGCTTTGTGGACTCTAAGTTTCATGGAAATTTGACCCTTTTTACCTACAAATACTTATCATGGAGTCCAAGGCCTTTTTGGATCATAGGGATGATCTTTTCCAATCTTGATATTTTGGTTTCTGCTCTTTTGGCAAAAGATATATAATCTGTATAATCCCTCCGTTTTGTCAGGCTCAGCGTATCAAAAGCTTCTTTTAAAGCGGGAGAATCTTCCAGAACCTGCAGCAATTCTTCAGGTATGACCAAAGGCTTCTTGGTGTCTGGTTTAATTTCCTTTCCGTCCTTATGATTTTGAATGGCCTCTTCGATGTATGCTGCAACCAACTCATAATCTAACTCTTCTTTTGTAAAAAATCGCAATTGACGCATGGCTTTGGTGGTACCTTCCGAAGCATTGACCAGTTTTTTATATGAGTCTTTCAGGAATACACCCTGATAAAACCAAATTCCCACATACGATTTAAATGCCACCAACCCGAGCACATTTTTTCCCTGAAGTGCATAAACTGGAATGCCCCATTTGATGGATTCTTCCAGTTCTGATTGCTGGCAAAGCTCTCTAAATTTCCCTAGTGGAGCTTTCCATTTGGTTTGTTTCTCAATAAATGCATCAACTGATTTGACTGGAGCCATTACTTCTTCTGTTTAGCTGCAATTGCTTTAAATTCAAATGATCTAAATGTCGTATGTAAAAACTATTCGGTCATACCTAACATCTTGAATTAAACTCTACCCCAAGTTACAATCACTCACAAATAGAACCATCTGTGTTATTGCTAAATGTATTGCCGGATTCAGTAACTGAAGCTGCTGGTTTGATGGCCAATCCACAACCTCCGCTATTTTCAATTGAGCAATTGGTCACTTTAAGTAATCCGTCGTCTGCCAGTATGGCGGTTTTAACATTACAGCAATACACATAATTGCTGCCTGCATTTGACAAATTACAATAATCTAAAACATTTTCCTGACTGTTGGTTTCGATATGTATACCACGCCAAAAACCAACTATATTATTTTTACCTCTAAAAATGATATTTTCTCCACTTGTTCCGACAGCATTGAATACTCCGTTATCGTAAACTCCAAGCCCGGCATTTTCTGCAAATACAATTTCGGCACCATGTTCTATTTCGACCTTTTCTTTAATGTCTATCACACCATCATCTATGAGATATGGTACATTGGTCTTACTCCAACTGATTGCATTGTCAACATCAGAATTAAATATGGCAATGTAGTCTTCAGTATTCCCTGAATAATCTGATCCCATACCGTCCAATTCTCCAATTCTTTCGGCTGCAATGTACATAGGGACATCCTCATGAGTGGCTATGTCATTATTTTCGAAATCACTAAATTCAAAGGCTGTTCCTGCATAGACCCCATAACCTTTGCCACGGCTAATGGCTGTATTGGTAATGGCTGCCTTGCCAGATTTAAAAAAGATGCTTGCAGCATCATTGCAACAATAGACATAATTACTACCTGCATCTGAGATAACAGCATGGTTAATCTTATTATTTATACTGTTAGTTTCCATATGAATACCACGCCAGTACCCGGATACACTTTCATAACCTATTATCTGCACAGCAGCAATATCACTTCCCTGAATATTCAAAAATCCATCATCATATACTCCAATACCGGCATTTGCTTTCATCACAAGTTTTGCTCCGGCTTCTATTGTCAAACCTGCAGTAATATCTAACACCTTATCAATAAGATAAGGAATATCTATGGACTTTAGCGTCATTGGGTCTTCTAAATCGCTATCTCTAATCTCTATATACGGCTTACCATTTCCTGAATAATCTGAGTCTCTACCATCCAATTCCCCAGCGCGCTGAATAGTTGTACTCATCGGGTATTCATCATGTGTTATAATGGTAATATTTGAGAATTCATTGAGCTTCGCATTGTCATGAACATACATTCCTATGCCAGCACCATTTTCTAGAGTTGAGTTTTTGATTGAAAACTGACCATCTTTGATAAGCAGGGAAGCTGGCTCATTACAACAATACACATAGTTGGATCCCGCATCCTGAATGGCAACATATTCAAATCGATTGTCGACAGAATTGGTTTCTGTGTGAATCCCGCGCCAGCTGCCTTTCGTTCCGCTTAGTCCTTTTAAAACGATTGGTTTATCTGCTGTTCCTACTGCATTGAGTGATCCATTGTCATAAATTCCCAAACCTCCGTTATTCTCAAATTCTATAACCACCCCTGGCTCAATGGTCAAGGCAGCGGTAACATCAAGGACACAGGTTACTCTATAATCTACCTCTGCAGGCCCGTTTATCAGAGTGGTTGCACTACTAATATTGCAATCGAGTTCAATTGTCTGTGCAGGTGCATTGCGGACCCATTTTTGGTTATTGCCATCGCCAGAGGATGCTACCGCTATTTGAAGCGTAGTATCATTAAGCATCGTAATCGTAGCATCATAATATTGGTAGTCACCGCCAAGCTCTTTATGAGAAAATTTCCCAGGAGCTGTTTGCACTATATCTTTCCATTTGATATCACCAACACTGAATCCGCTTTGAGCTTTTTCGATAACTGTGGCTTGATCATCGGTCACGTTGACCTGCATATAGTCTGAAGTAGGGTTATTACTTTCAACTCTAGTCCAAGCTCCTTGAAGTTTAGATAGATCCACTGACCCATCAAATTTGTTATACTTTTCCGGGTCTGCTGACCCCACGACTATTTCTATTTCATTTTCTGAAATAATCGTGATAGTTGCAGAGACATAATTACCATCTGGATCAAGAATAAGGAAGGTAAAAGAATCGGTGCCAGAAGGTTGAATATCTTTCCATATGATATCATCAGGCGAAAAGGATGAATTTGTACTTACAATCACTTTACCTGCACTCCCTTTCACATCAATCCCCAAGCTCTTTGAGGGATCTATACTATCAATTATAAGCCATATACCCTGAAGTTTTACGTAATCATTGCTCGACGTTACACGTATCCATTTTTGAAAATTACCGTTTCCGCTGGATACAACATTTATTTCTATTTCATTGTCGTTGATCATCTTAATAGTAGCAGCGTAATAATTACCATCAGATCCTAGCTCTTGGTGTTCAAAAAGATCCTTGTCACTTGGACTGATGTCCTTCCATTTTATGTCTCCATTGCTAAATATGGTAGCGGACGGATCTAGAATCGTAGAACTGGTTCCAGACACATTCACTTTCATTCCATTGGCAACTTCACTGTTGCCATCAACACGAAGCCATTCACCTGCAAGCAAGGAAATATCAGGTAAGTCCTTATTGGTGGGATTTAAATCATCAACAACTTCGCAACTCGTAAACAGAAGGATGTTAAACATGACAATTTTTAGAATCCATTTGCCGATAAAATGTGGTTTGTTTGTTTGAGTTCTTTTCATAGTGGTATTGGGTGTATAGGAAATAATTTCTAATGGTTTTATTAAATAAGCGAGTAATTCATTTGTGCTAATCTTGGGATCACAATAGGGTTTCTTATTTAGAATTGTATTTATTGGGTGTTTATAGATGTTTTAAGGTATTAATCAAATAGCGTTGGTGAGCCCGGTAGATAAATATGGCTAAATTCATATAATACTAATAAATATATGAAAAATACACAAATACAAGAAGGTATTTGTGTATTTTATCGACAATAAATACATTCTTTATTTACATTTTAGGAATAGAATGGATCAATAACAACTCTATTTGATTGAGTATTCTTGGACGCAATTCATTCAATGGGCTTGATGGATTCTTAAGTAATTTTCAATAATCAACTGCCTGACCAACCAACTGTTTGAATTTCCATCTGGTGTTGTCATTGACGGGATCACCAGTTTGCTTCATGATCACACCAATATGCTCCTTGGGATCGGCAAAAAACTGGGTATCAAAATAACCTCTCCACCAAAAAGATCACCTGTACGGTAGTTCGGCTCAGCAGACGATAGCCATTCAGCTTACCAAGATTCAGGTACATTTGAAGAAATGTGGCGTAATTCTTGGCTGCGCTCGACAATCCTGCCCCACCAGAAAAATAAGACTTTGCTCCTTCGATAGGATATTTTGGGTCATAAAAAGTTTCCGAGTATTTCACCCATTTTCCTTCTTTCATTTCTTGCACAGATACGAGTCGGTCAGCCTTAGATTTTGGCAAATAAAAGAAGGTATCTTCCATGCCCAGAGGGGCAAAAATGCTTTGTTTCAAAAACTTGTCGAAGGGCATTCCATAAACACC
The DNA here is from genome assembly GCA_030426345.1 of Bacteroidia bacterium. GTDB lineage: Bacteria > Bacteroidota > Bacteroidia > Cytophagales > Cyclobacteriaceae > JAAUQL01. The sequence continues at coordinate 60,208 of JAUHYU010000011.1, read as the reverse complement.
TTCCACCAGATATCCCAACACATCAAGTCCTAGGCTATAGGTATATTTTTCTCCGGATTATGGTGCAGCGGTAGCTTTGCAAGCTTCTTGATTTTTTCACCTATAGTTATATTCTCATCTGAAAACCCTGTCACTATTCCCACCTTCTAATAAATCATGCGCATCTGCTCATCACCGTCAATGTCTGCATAGCCAATTCTGGAAGTGTGGGAGAGCAGTTGCCGAATGGTAATTTCATTGTCAGCGGCGACAGTTGAGTAGCTCGTGTCCGCATACTTAAATGACTTCAGCACTTGTGGATTTTTAAATTCAGGAATATACTTCGAGATCGGGTCGTCCAATCTGAATTTTCCTTCCTCCCAGAACATCATGACCGCAGTAGAGGTTATCGCCTTTGACTGCGAAGCAATGCAAAAAATGCCCTCTTTTTCCATGGATTTTACTGAGATGTTTTCTGCTTGGCTTTATTTAGGAAATTTTTGTTGCAACACTTTTTAGTTCCTTCACTTAGAAAAAGCCTCTAAAATTCATGGTAGTTTCATGGATTTTAGAGGCTTTTTTGTATGAATAAAAGTAAAAACTCAAGAAAGATTCACCTACTTTTTGATCCACTTCTGAGTATTGGAGTAGTCTGCTCCTTCAATTTTTATAAAATAAATGCCATTACTTATAGATTGCAGATTGAGTATTGATTTAAAATAAGTTCCTGGTATATCGTTATTGATCACCTCCTCGTAAATCTGCCGCCCAGAAATGGATATAATCGACAAGCGAAGTCTTTCTTTATTTTGCTGCTTGTAAGCGATCGTTAATTCTCCCTGTGATGGGTTGGGATAGATGGCCATATTTTGTCGTTTCAATCGACCCAAAACATCATTGTCATCAATGCCAGTCACCCTGGCTTCATCACTAACGAGGGTCATCGCGTCCGCAAAGGCAGGAATGGATTCAGTAGCTCCACTGGCAGTTCGTGCAATGCTGTAAAACTCATAAGTACTCCCTGGCTCACCGACAAAAACGGCCTCTTTTTCGGGCGTATTCAGTTGCCATATAAAATATTGTCCGTTGTCTTTGGATACGAAAACGGTATAGTCCATAATATCAGGTTGGAAACTATTGTCCACACCTCCAGGTTGCCATGATACTACAAACCTAGTTTCCATCATCACATTATTCAATTCGTTGACATGGCTATCTACGCCTCCTTCTCCTAAAATCATGTTTGACCATAAGTTAGTGCGCAAACTTTTTTCCTGATCAAACACTATGACAGCATCGTTGGTCACTTCCGTGCCGCCAGACAATCCGTTTTTAGCTTTGATCGTGTACGACACATACCCTTCGCCAATTCCTGTAGAATCGTTTGGTGGCAAAAATCCACCATCAAATTCTGACGGAGGAGCGCCTGTAGAAGGATCTATAGTTTGGAATCTCCAAAATACACGCCAATTTACAGCATCAATCCCAGCTGTGAGCTGAAGCTGGTTGTTGCTATATTTATCTCCCAAATCAAATGTTCCAGTAAAATAAGCAGCTTCTGGCAATTGAATGATCGTATCTCCCCAACCTACTTCTTTAAGCCTAAAGCTCCTTTCGTCCAATTCGGGTTGCAGTTCATTTTCTACAGCTACACGCTGGGCATTGGCATTGGCTTCAGCTAGATTTTCAAAGTTAATGCGATAGCCCAACTTTTCTCCTTTAGCAATATATCGTGGCTCACCGATGCCTTCCGGTCCAATGATTTCATTAGGGTCATGCGAAGATACAACCGCTACACCTTTAGATGTCCCTCCGGGACTAGCATAGGGACATGTGTTGGTATATACAGTCCTATAACTTTTTCTACCATCAGCTCGCAATACTTCTTCTCTGTGGGCAACAAGGCATTTGTCCACTATCTCCTCAACTAATTCCGGGGTGAGGCAATTATCTAGGTTTTTGAGCAAGTTGTCATAGGCAGATTTTTGTGTAGGATCCAATGTAATCTCTCTACGCTCATCTGTTAAGTCTTTAACCAACCCCTCTGCCCTGTCGTGAGCCTCCACGTCTACCATTGATTTGAGGCCTTCCTGCACCAATGTGGTGACCACTTGAGTCGGCGAGCCTGGAATGCCACCACTCACATACTCTACATGCGAACGCACGCTTTTCCAAACCATGGCTTCTACAGCCTTAGGATCATCAATGCAATCCGCCGTTACCCTGGCGTTGGAAGACGCATTGTTTCCACCGGTAAAAGAAGCATCAATATCTTTCAAAAACCTGGTCTTTTTCAGGTCATCCAAATCGCCGGAGAAATGAATGTCACTTATAGGATTTGCGAAAATCTGAGCTGATATATTGATTGTATCGATTTCGGCCATGTTAAGCTTAAATGTGAACTGGCCACTACTCCGTGCAGCAAAGACAGGTAGCCAAGTGTAGAAATAATAAGCTTTGTCATCTTGAAAAAGTGCTTCGTTAGAAAATGGATGCAAAGCCTGTAATTCCTCAGGCAATTGATCTGAAACCCCATCACCAAGATAATCAACTTTGAAATCTTGCGGCCCATGATTTTTGGCAGATATGGCAATCATGACAAAGAGATCATAGTCATTGATATTTCCCAGATTGCTGAAATGTACCTGACTAAGAAAGTCGCGCCCCTGAATCACCCGATCTGGACCTGTGACATTCATGTGATACTCAGTATAGGAAGTATCCTGCACCTGAAAGGCTTGCTCGTACACCGTCTTATCTCCTCGATCGAGACGCTGGAGTACGACGTCATAAGTCCCAGTATCAATGGAGTTTGTATTGAAATGGGCGCGGGCAAGAATATTGGAAATGCTGAAGGAGTGCACGGCTTCTACTGTGTCTGTGGCATTCCGTAAAACAGCCCTGAGCGAATCTGTGAAGTCAAAGCCATTGATATCCATGACTACAATGCCCTCATTGCCGCCAACCTCCGGAGTGATGTTGACAATGCTGAATTCCTTTTCTTCGGCCAACAGGGTATAATCCATGGTTTCACCAAATACATAATCGCCATAGGCCAGGATATAATCTGTAGTTGCCTGATCTTTGGACGGCACGATGATCTGCTGTGTTTCTTGCCTATCATTCGCCCCTTTAAAATCAAAATCACCTCCTCTGCTTGGCAGGTCAGCTGTTTTGTAAAAGAGCTCTGTGCTATTGTTGGAGTTTTTTCCGTCTATGGTTAGCAGATATCCTTTGTCAGTTTTGGTTTTCATTTTATAATAATGGCTCCTATTTCTATTTAGATAATACACAGAATCCTTTGCCTCGCCTGGGATGAGCTCTGCAAGCATATCGATATAAACAGGATCTTTTGATGCCTGGTAGTTATTTCCTTTGTTGGTTTCTGGCATGTAATTGTACACGTCTGATTTGATGATGACATAGTAGTAGTCAGGCTTCACAAATCCTGATTGATTTTTGATGGTAAAATTATACGCTCCTCCAGACTCCAATCCCGAGTTACTCGCTGAATATTTGCGGTAGCCCATGAGAACATCATCTTTGTCCCAGAGGGGATCGGTAGAAAGGAATGCGGCATCTACCCAACTGCCGTGGCCTGTATTGGGGCCGTTGTTGCGTACCCCAAACTGGACAACCCCTGATGAAAGACTGAAATCAATAGAAGAAACCACCGGCTCCAGGTCTATTGGTTTTGGCTTGGTGATGGTGACTTCATCAATGGAATGAAAGACATTGTTTTCTTCACCGGTGTGCTCATACTCCTGATTGCTGGCATCAGTCATCACGATTAAATAGTAGTTTCCATCCAATTCTGGCAGGATTCTAAAAACAGGATTTTGACTCAAAACCGCTCCTTTTGCAAGTGTATTGTCGTAAACAACCGAGTGCAATAAAATATCGTGTTCATCGAGCACTTCGTCCTTAGATACATATATTTTATCCGACAGGATTTCTGCCTTTGTTGGAACCTGTCCAGCATTCTTCACTTCCCAACTTATAGTTGCCTCTTGTCCTGCAATCATCGTTGCCGGGAAATTTAAATTCTGAACAACAAGATCTGGCCATGGGCTCAATGCTATTTCGATATCAATGGTATCTGCATTATTTTCCTTATAATATTCAGCAACTTTATAGTTGATATCCGCATGAATCACCAGACGATAGCTCCCCGAAATCCCATCTGGAATTTTAAAATCAAAATTTTCGGTATAAGTAGAATTGCCATCAAGCTTGCCGATATGCAGGTAGTTTTCATTTCCCAATTTCTTATCCATCTCGTTCAATAAGCTCAACCTGTATTTCCAGGCATCGGTATTGGTCTCCGCGGGGCTTAGATTAGAAATATCAAATGAGATAGAAGCTGTTGTACCAGAAAGTATCTCTTGTGGCAAGGCCACATTTTGGATAGCCAAATCTGGTAGTTTGTCTTCATCTCTGGTAATGGTGATTGTCGGAGATTTAACTAGATTATTGTTTTCCGCTTCATGCTCATAAATCATCTTTTTGGCATCAGCGATAATGACGAGTTGATACCTTCCAGGTGGTGTAGTAATCGGTATGCTTAACAACATTTCCTCCAATACCGATGAATTCGAGGATAATGTCAAGTCTTCATGTTGCTTGCCCCAATGGCTGTACTTTTTATTGGGTTGGCCGTTTTCAGGTACCAAATAAATAGAATCCACTAAGACTTTGCCTGACACGATACCGACGCCATTATTGTGTAAATTATATTTGATGGCCATCCGTTCTCCAGCAATACCAGATGTTTCAACCCTCAAGTTTTTGATAGTAAGATCTTTAACTGGAGCGAGTTCTATAGAGATTTTTTCGCTAAAGAATGCATTATTGCCCTCATAAGGAGCTTCGCAAATCTGATCGAGATCATCTGTATTGACTACCACATAATAATCTCCAAACAAACTATCAGGCCAAGTGATAGATATTTGTCTCGTTATTTTATCATCTACCGCCAATGACAAAGTATCAAAAAACCATCCACCGGCAAGCTTCAAATCTTCTTTTATATCAAATTCCTGATCCTTGGAGAGATAGATGGCATCATGCAGGTTATTGAAAATGTTCGCCACATCGAAGCCTCGGTTGTATATATCATATTCTATCGTTGTCAACTGGTCTGTGGCGCGCGGTTGATCAGGGACATGGATGCGCTCCACAACCATATCTGCGCTCGGTTTGTAGACAACAATGATTGGTTGATTGGCAATAGTTGTATTATTACTTTCAACAGATTCTTCTATTTGATTATAAACATCAGTAAGCAGAAAAACATAAAATGTATCCGATTCACAATAAGGCAGCTTTATCTTTTCATGGATTACTAGCTCTTCTGCCACCTCCATTTCTTTCCAATTCTTTATTTCTTGTCTGGTTTTCCAAGCGCTTTTAAAGGAATTTCGATTGGGAATAGAATCAGTGATGACATATACATAATCTGTCCACAGATCATATGAAGTCTTGGCCGTTCCAATATTTTTAACTGTATAGCTAAAATCAATCCATTCACCACTAAAAGCTGTTTCCGGAAAAGTGAAAGATGTAACCTTCAAGTCACTGAGCGGGGCTTGGGATATCGAGATTGGCAAACTGATCGTAGAGTTGTTTGGAAGGGATTCATCCAATTCATTTTGAGAATTTTCTAAATCAACAACCACTTTAATGTAGTATTTCCCGGATCCGCTGAGCGGAAGTTTGAACTGATGTGAATTGGTATAAGATTCTCCCGGAGCCAAGCCAACAGTGTTTTCTAGTTTAACCAAAAATTCCTGCTCAGGGTCAAAATTCTCATGATCTTCCAGCAAGTCCTTGTCTGAAGAAAAATAGATATAATCAAACCAGTTTTCCGTTGTGGCTTCATCGCCATTATTTGTCACAGTCCACTCTACCGTAACCACAGACCCGGAATTGATATTAGCTGGCATGGAAATATTAGTTACCTCCAGATTGGGTCGATTGGCAAAGATCACGGTGACTTTTGGCCCTATCTCGATGTTGTCATTTTTATCTTCTATAAGTACCTCATCTACATCTAACTTCACCAACACGTAATAATCTCCGGGATTATCCAAGTCTACAAGAAAGACTTTGCTATGAGAAAACAGATCCCCAGGAGCCAGTACATCATTATTAATTTTAGACCCAAGAAAGACATCATCTTCATCGAGTTGTGTGTCTTTAGAAAGGTACACGTGGTCCTTCCATTCTGTAGAAAAAGTTGTTTCGCCGATATTCTCCCCTTTCCAGGTAATACTCAAGTTTCCATCAATGTTGACTGTTGGCGTAGCAGTAGTAACCTCGTTAATGATTAAGTTGGAAACGGCCGTACTTTCGTCTACCCCAATATCCGGCAAGCCATCAGCGCGAGGATCGCCTTCAATATCGTCAGTGATATACGGAAGAGGTATACCCGCATCTGTCAAGTCAGCTGCCAATACCTGATATGTAGTATCGGACACGAAAATGGGATTGATGTTCATTCCATGCGCTTCAATGCCCAAAACGGTCCTCATTTCTTCTAATGTATTAATAGTTATATCATAATTATCAGCCAGTGTGCCATCAGGGGCATAGTAGCAGTTGTAATCCATATCGACATTGCCCATCTTATCGAAAGTCAGCAGTGCTTGATCTGACTTTTTATTATAAAAAATGTTGTTGTACATCGCTGAACTGTCAACACCATAAAGGGCCATGAGTGATGAGCCGGTCGATGTTCCGATAAAGGTATTGTGGGCGATGTTGAAATTGGAGATCCCACTTATCGCTAGTACAATTTTATCACCCGACACAAAGTTGTTGCGCACGATCACTGGGGAGTCTTTGGTGCCGTGCGTAGCGAAAAAACTAAACCCATCTGTAGTGGTATAGGCGATATTTTTTTCAACCAAAATCTCGCCTTTGCAGTTACTGAGCACAAGTGGCTTGATCTTGTACTCTACCTTCTTACTTAAATTATTGCCAAAGTACAGACCCTTGACATTGGCCAGGTTGATGCCATTACAATCGATAAATTGGTTGTGGGAAATGGAAAGATTTTCATGAAAGACATCCATGGTAAAGGACATCTCAGAATCAACTGCCGGAGAAAACAGGTTGAAAAGATTGTGATTCACTGTCAGGTTACGGATGGAATCTGGATTGATATAGTGCTCAAAAAAATCGCCAGCCCCCAAGCCAAAAACAATGGCACTGCTGTTTCTATTTCCGATAAAGTGGTTGCCCTCGATGGTTACATTAGAGGTTATTCCAATCAATTCGATCACCCTGCCGTAGTAAGATTTGGCACCCTGAGTGTCGAAGGTGATATTGCGGATGCTCGCCCCTTTGACATCATCGAGCCTGATGAGATAGTTGGAAGAGTCCTCGTCGTTAGTCGTGTAAGTGATTGTCACATCTTCGCGGTTGCCGCTAAGCGACTCGATAATCACTTGCTTTGCCAGACTGTTGCCTGCTATAGCTCCGATCCTCACTTTTTCATTGTAGATGCCTGGCTTGAGCTGAAGCGTGACATCTGCACCCATGCCATCGTTTTGCAACTTAGCGATGGCAGCATTTAAAGTGGTAAAATCACCAGACCCGTCTGTAGCAATGGTGTAATTGCCCGACATCTGGGCATTGACCGTAGACATGGCAAAAAACAACATAATGGAAAGAGCAATTGAAGCTAGTCTGTGTGAATTCATAAAAAACTATTTAAAAGTAAATGCAGTGAATTATAAAGAGTATCAGAAAAAAGCAAAACGAATGGCGTCAACCATCAATTAATTTTGGCAAATTTCTCTAAAAAAGTTACTAGGAAAGGCTGTCTCTTATGGCGCCGAATATATAAAATAAATTATACTTTTTTATTTCAAAATTATATTAATCAATAAAATATGAAAAAAAAGTAATCATAAGGAATAATAAAATGCAAAATAATCTATGTTATTAACAAGTATTTAATACTCATATTATTGATTTTTTTCCGGCCATTCCATGGATTTTAGAGGCTTTTTTTATCCAAAAAAACCAAGTCTTTCGCTCAAAGAGATTCAGCCAATGATCAATTGCAAGATTACTTCGGATAGACTCTTTAATCCAACCTCGACTCCTCATCGACATCTATTGGATTACTACCGAAAAGGGCTATTTTTAACTCAAAATGCGCATGTCATATATTGGATAATGGGCACAAATGTGCTCTATGCAATTGTAGGTGGTAATTGCCTTATGAAAAAACCACATCAACATTTTATTCCGCGAACATATTTAAAGAATTTCGTTCACAGACAGGACGGTGACAAGTTCTTTGTTACAGCATTCAACAAGCTGACTGAAGCAATTAAAAATGAAATTAGCATTAGAGACATATGTGTAGAGACAGATTTATATACGCTCAAACATCTATCCGTAGACAAGAAATATCAAATCGAAGACTTCTTTTCAGAAAACATAGAATCAAAATATCCGGACGTTTATAAACTTCTCGTATTAGATAAGAAACAAAATATAACAGGAGAAGAAAAAACTTTAATACTTTATACGACCTTAAGTATGTATTTCAGAACACCTAAGGCCTTAAACAAATTTGTTCATTTTGCAGCGACATTGGTTAATGACGTAAAAAACGATACAGGGGCTGACAAAATTGACTTTTTGGGATACGAGATATCAATAAAAGATAAATCGTTCAATAAGATTAAGAAAGAAATAAGGGAACATAGACGGATAGATTATTTAAATACACAGATTGCACTTTTAAATCAGTTTGTTCGATTCAAAGCTCTTGATGGAATAGTTGTTACAGAGCTAGTTGGTGACCAAGAATTTATAACAAGTGACAACCCCATTGAAATCAGAAACTCATTTGGGATTGATTTTGACCTTTTTGATGCAAGAAATTCAATATATGTTCCGTTAGACCCAAAACATGCCCTATTTATTCCTCCGAAACTTGAGGGTTCAATTATTAACCGAGTCTTCTACCAAAGAGACAGTTTTCTTCAACATGTTATTTTAAATAATAGTGTTTATGAAAATGCTGAGAGATGGGTTATTGGGACTCAAACTGGAATAGATAAGTTTTTGAAAGATCAAGAAGAGTATACAAAGCCATCTGAAGATGACCATCCAATAATTCAAAATTATAAAACCAAGTTAGTATTAATGGAGACTATGGTTATACTTGCAGAAAAAGGAGTGACTAATGACAACAAAGAATTGGTTGAATTTATGAGGAACGTACAGGAACATGGCCTTTATAATGAGAGTGTTGAGTTTCAGGACACAGTTCGACAACTCAAAGAAATGGGATTGGACATATAGGCAGCTACTGCAAATCTAATAGACGGCCGTGAGCCATGAGCAGGTACGCTGCTCACACCACTAGATAGATACTTCGGCTTAGCGCAGAATATTCCAGGACAGATGGAACTCATGGATTTTAGAAGCTTTTTTTTTATGCTTTCTGCCTCACAATCGACAAGGACTTGCTCGACACATAAATAGCTGATACCACAAACACAATATCCACAAAAAATGCTTTTACCAAGATCTTTACCATTCCTGATTCCATTACTTTCCCTTCAATAAAATAATCCCCGAGCATGCTGGCCATGGCAATAGCAATAGTAGACCACACCAATATCTGAAACATGGAATTATTGATGTTTTTATCACGCTGATACACTGCAACCAGCCAAGCCACGATCAGAGTAGCCGCCGTTATCACCAACAACTGCACGCCCATGTGTATCTCCGTGTCAGGCTGTGGATGTAAGTCGCGCATGAGATCAACAATACAATGGCAAAATGTAAGCGTAATCCCAATCTGCCAGGCCATAGCTTTGCATCTCAGAACAACTAAAATCAGGATAAGACCATAAAAAGCATAATTTCCCAACAGCATCAGAACGGAAAGAGTAATACTTGCCAAGGCGCTTTCTGAAGATTCTAGCTGACTTGCGACCGACTCCAAAAGCATAGGATATATAAAATAGACTAATGCAGAAATAAGGAATATCAGCAGCATTTGGTTAGCCACAGGAAGTTTGAATCCCTCCCTTTTTGAGGCTTTTTTCTGTGTAATTTCATCGCGGCTCAGCCACGCAGCATACCCGAGCCCCATGCCGAACAACATGCCAAAGGTAAACTCCATCATTTTCCACCAGCTAGTGAAAATAACCCCGGGGAGGTTCGTACTGAGCACAAACCACAGGCCACCGAGTCCAAACCCTAGCGCGCCACTGATCAATCCCCATTTGGCAAAGCGCAGTACAATGTTGAAGTCCTTCTTTTCAATATTGAATTTCAAATAGCTGATCAAGGCCAACGCCCCAAACAACAATCCTGCCCAGGATTCCGTTCTCGGCTTGTTTATGGGGTCTGAAAAGTAAATTAATTTAGGTTCATTGATGAGCTTGAACCCAATCAAAAACCCAATTAAGAATAAAACAAGTGCTATTAAGATCGTTTTTCGCGGCACCCGATGATGAATCAGCCCTAGCCCCAGAATCGCTCCTCCGCCTAATCCCCATACTCCACCTTTTATTGCTGTCGCGACATTGCCCCACCAAACTGTTGCCGGATCCCGCAAGAAAGTCAAAGTTTGTCCATAGGTCATCTCACCACCAAGGCCAACTCCTACCACACTAAATACGACCACGACAGAGGTGAATTTTGGCCTGAAGCCGAGCAACATAGAAATCGCAAGTGCAACCATGGCCCCCGGGATCATCGCCCCGAAAGGCCCTCCACCTATATGTCCGCGCAATCCCCAGCCTAGGAGCATGGCGATACCTGGGAATATCAAATAAGTGCTTAATGGATAATCGGATTTTTTATTCATACTATAGACATGAACGAAGTTTGAAAAATTTATTTTATAGAAGAAAAAATATCTACAGTTGCTCGTGACTTGTTCAGTGTATAAAAATGCAATCCCGGGGCACCATTGTCGAGCAATTCTCGGCACTGTCTGATCGCGAACTCCACGCCTATTTCATACGTTTTTGCCAAATCATCCTGATATGGTTCCAATTGATGCACTAAGGCTTCAGGTATTTTTGCGCCAATCATTTTGGTGAATTTCTTGATCTGCGTGAAATTCGTGATCGGCATGATACCCGGCACGATCGGCACCGTCACACCTGCTTTCCTAGCCCTCGCTACATAATCATAGTAATAGGCATTGTCAAAAAACAACTGCGTCACAATAAAATCCGCACCCATGGCCACCTTGTTTTTTAAATGGGCAATATCCGAATCAAGGTCTATCGACTCAGGGTGTGCTTCCGGATAGCCGGCAGCAGCGATGCAAAACCGATTTTGTTTGGCGGCAAAATCGATCAGGTCGCTGGCATGGTGAAAATCCCCACCTTTGTTGATAAATTCGGATTCACCTTTTGGCGGGTCGCCCCTCAGCAAGATCAGGTTTTCTATATTTTTTTCATGGAAAAAATCCAGGTCACGAGCTACCTTTTCTTTGGTGGCATTCACGCAAGTGTAGTGCGCCATGGTGATCAGCCCGATTTTATTATTGATATAATCAATCAGGTTGAATGAGGCATCTTGGTTAGAGCCACCCGCCCCATAAGTCACTGACACAAACGATGGCGACAGCTTAATCAGCTGTCCGACATTGATGCCGAGCTCAAGAATGGAACTATAATTTTTGGGTGGAAAAAACTCAAATGAAAAGCTTTTTTCACCCCGTTGCAGTATTTCTCTAATTTTCACAGATAGTAGTTTTGAAAAAGTGCGAATTTAATTTAAAAATATTAAAAAGTACTCAATAGGGCTTCTGCATCCATGCGATATGCGCTGTACTCAGCAGATTTTATGGATTTTTTAATGTTTTCCATTGCCAATTCCCTTTTCCCCATTTCCTTAAACCCCTTTCCCATTCCGAGATATAACATGCTGTCGTGGTGCGCATCGTGGGTGCCATCCCGATCGCCGAGTTGGTCTGCGCGCTTAAGGTATTCCATGGATTTTTGGGGCTTTTTTTCATGATCTAACAGATAAATGCCATAATATATATTGCCGAGGTATTGATCATATTCCTTGTCGCTATCTATCAGCAGCAGGATGTCGGGTAGCGCATCACCAATACTATTGAGCCGCATCATGTTTTCTATGTAATTAGCCGTAAAGTGCAAATTATCTGGGTATTTGTTCTTTAGGATCCGGGCGTAATACATGGCATCTTCTGGTTCATTCTCATACCTCAAGAATATATGAAAGAGATATGTCAAGCACTCTGCCTGGGTAAAAACCGCCTCATGTGACCCTCGCTGTAGCATACGGATTCCTTCAGTCATATCGCCACTTCGAAAGAACCATAAGAATGATTTGTAAAATGGGTTTTCTTCTGGGTACCGTTCTCGATAATAATTATAAATACCGCTCGAAAAGTAAAATTCCGGATTGACATCTGTGTAATCAAACCCTTCCTTGATATACTTATAAGCATATTTTGCCTCACCAAGAGCTTTCATATTTTGTCCGTTGTTGACATAAAGTTGTGCTAGATAAGCATGGCAGGCCATCAAAAAGAAAGTGGCCTCCACGTTGTTGGCATCTTTATCCAGCATGGCTTCACTCTGCTCAATCCCTTTTTGCAGATATGCTTCGAAACGACCATAGGCTGCCCGCCCTTTTTTGATCGGCTGATATTTCCAATTAGTATAAAATGCCTTAAGCAAAACCAGTCCCGGATAGTCAGGCAACTTTTTTTCTAGTTTCGCAATTATTGGATCTGCCGCATCAAAGTTGAGGTTATAGATGCTGTCGATCGCTTGATGTACCTGGTCCAACGCACCTTTGTCTTCCAATATTTTGTATTGGGCTTGTGCAGGGATCACCACCCAAAACAACATGAACATAACCGAATATTTTAAAACTTGTGTTTTCAATCCATAGGAATTTATAGGTTTTTTTGAACTCCAAGGTTATCAAAAAGCCTTGGAAGCTTCTCGGGATAGTTACAAATATTCCACTACATCCTCCAACGCCATGCCGCGCGAAGCCTTGATCAAAATAGTGGAATTCTCAAACGAATTGGTTTTTAAGTAATTGATCAATGTTTCTTTCGAACTTTTATAACTGCCTTTCCCACAAGTTTCGTATGCCAATTTCATGGATTTTCCACAGAATATCGCTTCGTCTATTCCCAAATTATTAACAAGTTCCCCTACCCTTGCGTGTTCAGCTTCAGTATCGTCGCCGAGTTCAAACATATCGCCCACGATGGCCACTTTCTTCTGGGCCTGCATCTGAGCGAGGTTTTCCAAAGCTTTTTCCATCGAAGACGGATTGGCATTGTATGCATCTAAAATGATCGTATTACTCCCTTTATTGACAATTTGAGAGCGATTATTTTCGGGATGGTAATTGGCTACGGCAGCATTTGCCTTAGCTTGTGGCACTCCAAAAAAATCTCCCACACAGAGCGCTGTGGCGATATTGTCAAAGTTGTAAGCTCCAATCAGGCTAGTCTGCACCAATTCTCTGTTACGAGTTTTCAAAGCAACAAATGGGTCTGCTGATATAAAAGAACAATGGAAATTCCCGTCAGCATTGGGGTAGAGCACTGCATTTTTGATGCGCTTGCGCATATTCATCAATACTTCCTGATTTTGATTGATGAAAATAGTTCCATCATTTTTGATCAGAAAATCATACAATTCACTTTTTGCTCGAATCACACCTTCATACCCACCAAACAGACCAGTATGCGCCTTGCCGATATTTGTGATCAGCCCGTGAGTAGGCTGGGCGATGGAAGCCAGAAAGGCGATTTCCCCCACATGGTTGGCACCCATTTCGATGATCGCGATCTCATGATTTTCCTTTATAGAAAGTAAACTGAGCGGCACGCCAATGTGATTATTCAAATTTCCATGCGTTGCAAAAATCTCAAAATGAGTTGCAAGTACCGCATGGGTAAGTTCCTTAGTTGTAGTTTTCCCATTCGATCCAGTAATGCCAATTATCGGAATATTCAATTCCGATCTATGGAATTTGGCAAGCTTTTGAAGTGCTTCAAGGCCATCTGCCACAGTTATGGTTTTATCCGGAATGGCAAAAGTATCGTCATCAATTACGGCTGCAATTGCCCCTTTTTCTATAGCCTGCGCAGCAAATTTATTCGCATTAAAATTTGGCCCGTTAAGTGCAATAAATAGATTGCCCGGTTCAACCTTTCTGGTATCGGTGCAAATACCCGTGCTTTCAAGAAAAATGGAATATATTTTTTCGATCATAGACACTTTTTCAAAAAAAATCGTTTACTTTTTGATCGTTATCAATCTAAGGACGAAGTTAAATTGTTTCCATCACAATCGGCATGGTCTGGGGTAATTTTTTAAAAACACATATGCCAAAACTGTACTACTTTATTTTTTCTATTTCATTTCTTCCGTTGGTTTCCATGGGGCAAATCATTTTTGAGCAGCAGCATGCCCTACCTGTAACTGATGCCGAGAAAAGCCTTCGAAATCCATGGATTGGCGGTCTGAACTCCGGGCAATATAACAAAGCTGACCTCGACGGAGATGGCACAGAAGAACTTGTCATCTATGATCGAAGTAGTAATACCTACCAGATTTTCCAGATCGAAAACGCAAAATTATCACCAAATAATAGTTTGGAAGTACTGCTGCCAGACTTGCCTTCCGGCTGGGTTTTGTTCGTAGATTATGACGGTGATGGGAAAAAAGACATTTTTTCCAATGGTCCGTCCGGAGCAATTGTCTATAAAAATATAGGGCTGCCCAGTCAACCAGTGCAGTGGAAAAAGATGGCGGATCCGTTGCTCACAACTGGTTTTTCAGGCAAAATAAATTTGATTATCAATGCCTCAGATGTCCCTGCAATCACAGATATCGACTCTGATGGGGACATAGACATTTTGGTGTATAACTTTGCCATTGGCGGGTACATCAGGTACAACAAAAACCTGAGCATGGAACTTTTTGGCAATGCTGACTCGTTAGAATTCGAAATTTACACTAGAACTTGGGGCGAATTTGCTGAATGCAATTGCAACGACTTTGCCTTTAGCGGAGCGGTATGCGGAGAAAACAACAATGGCCGGGTGATGCATGCCGGAGGCAAGGCCCTGCTTGCCATAGATACTGATGGCGACGGTGACAAGGATTTACTTGCTGGTCATGAGCAGTGCGAAGAGCTATACTTTTTTGAAAATATGGGTGGAGCCGACAGTGCTTATATGCTCGACTATTCTAACCAATTTCCGGAAGTTAGTAATCCAGCAAACTTTTATCTTTTCCCAACAGCCTATTTTGAAGACTTGGATTTTGACGGGATCAAGGACCTTTTGGTCACACCGGGATTTGAAGAAAACTATGGATTTAAGATAGATTTTGCGCATTCCAATCGAATGTATAAGAATACAGGTTCAGACTCCAACCCGAATTTCGTATATCAAGAAAATGATTTTCTGCAAAATGACATGCTGGATTTTGGAGAAAACGCCTCTCCTGTCTTTTTTGATTTTGATGCCGATGGGAAAACTGATATGCTTGTCGCGGCCAATGGGTTTTGGAACGGAGATAATTTCAGCGGATATGTCATTTCATTGAAAAACACCGGAACTCAAGAAGCTCCGTCTTTTGAGATATTGGATAAAAATTATTTGGATTTGGCCTCCTTAAATCTAATCAATCCTCTGCTGAATCTCGTCAATTTTAATGACGACGATGTGCCCGATTTGGTGTATACCGGGATCCAACCTCAAAACCTCAAACCGCAATCCTGGCTTTTTATCAATCAATCAACCACCGGACAGTTGGCAAATTTTGATTTATCAAGTAAACAGGAAATCAATTTACCCAGTTCTCTCTCAAGTGGCGATAGCCCTACATTTTTTGATGTGGATACAGACGGACAGGTGGATTTACTTGTTGGAAAAAAATCCGGCGCATTAGAATATTATAGAAATAAATCCAATCTACAATTTGAACTTGCCAATGCAGAGTTTATGGATATTGGAAGGGATTTTTCCTTGGAAAAAATCAACCTCGTAGCATCCCTGGCCGATCTTGACGGCAATGGTCTCGCAGATTTAATCACGACAGATCACAGTGGTGTCGGAATGGTTTATTTTGATTTTCAACTGAAATTAGACAATCCTTCACCGCCGATAGCTCTAATATATACAAATGAAATTTCGGAATCGGAAGAACCTCTTTCATTAGATACAAAATCCTGGATATCGGGGGCAGATATTTTTGGACAAGGCTCGCAAAGTATAGTGGTCGGGGGTATTCGAGGTGGCTTGCAGTTGTTTAAAAACACGGCAATAGGCAGTGGTGAAAACGGTCAAAATTCCATGAATGTCCTTATCTACCCAAATCCAGTTGGGAATACTTCAGAAGTAAATATGTATGCCAACCAGAACGTGACCGTCGAGTTGCTATCGGTTCTGGGACAAAAAATGCTCAACCCCTTTCAACTAGAAAAATTTACCAAATCCATACTTAACGTTGGCAACCTGCCCAATGGCTCCTACATCGTAAAATCCACCAACACTACAGGGGCCATCGCATCGCAGCTATTGATGATCCGAAAATAGCTCTCAAAATCCATGGATCCATTAAAAGAGAATTAGAAAATCGCATCCTTACTTTTGAGAATTTAATTAATTATTTTTGCATCGTTTTTTAACAAAGCCAAACGGATTATAAAATTCTGCCGCAAAAATTAATTTATCGTTAAGTACTTTTTTGTGATTGGTATTTTCACCATCAGATATTTATTTTACTATCCTTTGCACAGCTAGATTAATTTAAACTTTAATTTTTATTCGAATGAAAAATGCAGTAGCAATTTGTTGTGGTGGCGGACCGGCACCTGGCATGAACACAGTGGTAGGAAGTGTCGCCAAGATATTTTTGAAAAACGGATGGCGCGTCATTGGCCTTCATGGAGGGTACTCTGGTTTATTTACCCAGGAAACCAAGATGGTGGACATCGACTTTTTGTACGCAGATGATATTTTTAATCGCGGTGGATCTGCTTTAAAAATGAGTAGGTTCAAACCTAAAGACAGTGATTTCGACAACAACTTCAATCTCGACCTTTTCAAAGACAACAATGTTAAACTATTGGTGACCGTAGGTGGTGACGACACTGCCTCTACAGCCAATAGGATTGCAAAATTCATTAAGGCCAAAGGGTATGAGTTGAAAAATATTCACGTTCCAAAAACCATTGATAACGATCTTCCTCTGCCAGACAACACGCCAACATTCGGCTATCAAAGTGCCTTGGAAGCAGGTGTGGCGATAGGAAATACCGTTTATGAAGACGCGAGAACAAGCGAAAACTGGTTTGTCGTATCGGCCATGGGTCGGTCGGCTGGCCACTTGGCTGCAGGAATCGGTGGGGCTAGCCACTTTCCTATGATTGTGATCCCAGAGATGTTCAACAAGACAGAGATCACGATAGATAAAATTGTGAACCTTGTGGTGTCTTCGATGGTAAAAAGAAAAATCCTCGGTATTGACTACGGCGCAGCTGTAGTTTCAGAAGGGGTATTCCATGAATTGAGCGATGAGGAAATCAGAAATTCCGGCATTACATTTTCTTACGATGATCATGGCCATCCTGAACTTGGCAAAGTATCTAAAGCCCACATTTTCAATGAAATGATAGAATTGAAATTGAAAAAATTGGGAATTGGCATAAAAAGCCGACCAGTTGAAGTTGGGTATGAAGTGCGTTGTGTACGTCCTATTGGCTATGACTTGGTGTATTGCTCACTTCTGGGAATGGGTGTATTTGAACTATATCAGAATGGTGATTCTGGCTGCATGGTTTATGTAAATCATGCCGGAAAAGCTCAGCCATTGTTCCTAGAAGACATCCAAGATGCTGATGGAAAAATCCCCCCAAGGTTGGTGGATATCGAAGGACATGGTGCTACGACGTTAATCAAAAATAATTTGCACTTTATTGAGCCGGCTGACTATGATGCGGCACGAAAATTTGTGCAAAATCCTGAAGAACTCGACTTTTATAAAATCCTAGAATGGCAAAAATAGTCAAAAACATTTTTCATGAAAATGCATGCTCCCTGGGGCGTGCATTTTTTGTATCTGCTAAAATAGTCTCAGATGTTGTTTTAGATCAATTTCCTTAATAATTTGTTTATGGATTTTGAACCCTTTTTCATCAAAAAAGACGTCCATTGAAGCACGTATATCTACTAATTCAACGAATTCTTTCCCTTTCTTACAATGAATCAAAAGGTTTCTTTGGCCTGTTTTTAATTTCTACAATTGCCCTAGTATTTCTGTTTTTGCCAAAATATATCAATCGACACAATCCCGAGTTGGATGCTTCAGACGTGCAATACCTCGATAGCCTGTCGGCAGTTTTATCTATAAAAAAGGCTCCTAAATCCATGCCTTTATTTGACTTTGATCCTAACAAAATTTCCATGGATAGTTTGATACTTCTTGGCGTTCCAAAAAAAACAGCGATAACATGGATCAATTACAGAACGAAAGGAGGCAAGTTCTATACAAAAAAAGATGTACGTAAAATCTATGGAATTCAAGACGAATGGGTTCAAAAGGCCTTTCCGTATATTCTTTTGCCTGATAGCAGCACTTATAGAAATAATAAAAAAGTAAAATTAGACCTTAACCGAGCGAGTGCTTCACAACTAAAATTAACACCGGGTATCGGGGATATATTTGCCAATAGAATCGTAAAGTTTCGCGAATCACTCGGAGGTTTTGTAACTGCGGATCAACTCCATGAAGTCTATGGCATTACCGACACTTCAATTCAATCTCTGCTAGATCACACGTATATTCAAAAAAAATTCATCCCTAACAAAATTCGTATAAATCATGTCGAAAAGGAGAAACTTCTCAGCCATCCTTACATTTCGAAAAATTTGGCGGAAGATATTATTAGATTTCGGGAAATAAACAAAACGATTGAATCAGAAAAAGTACTAGCTGATTTTAAATCAGTAGATAAGCGTAACTTTAAAAAGTTGATTTTATATCTTGACTTTCAATAATCAAATCTTGTGAATGAAGCACATTCTGCAATCTTACCTAAGACGACTTACTAATCTTACCGCCAATAATAAATCGCTACTTTTACTGCGATTAGTTTCAGATCGATTCATTGACCTGCATGGGTTCAACTTCCTGACCAAAAAATCCTCTTTCGAGATAATCAATGGCCTCATTGCCAGAAAGCCAAAAATCCCGATGTGCAGCATTGCGGATAGCAGAGATGAAGACAGCAACCTGATGTCCAAAAAGCTGGCCCGTCTAGTAAGAGCGGAAAAATACATATATGACGAACGCGGTTCAAAAGACCTGTACGTAGGTTGGCCTTTGGTCAAAGGGAAGTTTTCAGATGGCACCGTGGTTCGTGGGCCTTTGATGTTTTTTCCGGTAGAAATTTCGCAAGGAAAAAACAACTGGAACTTAAAACTGAGAAAGAATGTCAGTATAACATTTAACAAATCCCTCTTGCTGGCCTATGGGTATTACAACGAGGTCAAAATCCCTGAAGAATTTCTGGAGCAGTCGCTCGATGACATCGAAAAAGATGCCACTACGTTTCGCACTCAAATATATAAAATATTAAAACATAGCCCTTTAGAGATCAATTTCAATCAAGAGATATTCATAGATGAATTGACCCCTTTTAAAGAATACAAAAAATTTGATCTCGATCAAAAAGAAAAAAAGGGTGAGCTCAAACTTTTTCCCGAAGCTGTCTTGGGGATTTTCCCGCAGGCCGGTTCATATCTTGTCCCTGACTACCAGCATTTGCTCGAAGAAGACAACTATGAAGATATTGAGGGATTTTTTGCTGCCAGAACCAAATCAGACCCAAGCGATGCTAACAAGCATAGTCCTGATTATTTTCACTTTTTAAACAAGGTAAAAGAAGAAGATACCTTTACCCCCTTCAAGCTGGATGCCTATCAAGAAAATGCCCTGAAAGCCATAAAGGGTGGAAATTCCATGGTGGTGCAGGGTCCTCCGGGCACAGGAAAATCTCAGTTAATTTGCAACCTCATAAGTGACTTTGTAGCGAGAGGAAAAAGGGTATTGCTTGTTTGTCAAAAGCGTGCGGCCCTTGACGTTGTTCATGAGCGATTGGTTGCCGGAGGGTTAGCTGATTTTTCAGCTCTAGTCCACGATTTCAAAAATGATCGCAAGAAAATCTTCCAGCAAATCAATAGGCAAATAGAGCGACTGTATGACTATCGCATGAAAAACAGCAGTCTGGATGCTATTCAGTTGGAAAGAAAATTCCTTCAGGTGAGTAGAAGAATAGATCAAATCACGGAGGAGTTGGAAGATTTTAAGGCATGCCTGTTTGATGAAAAAGAAGCAGGGATATCGATCAAAGAACTGTACTTGAACAGTGACAGAAATAAACCAGGGATTAATATCAAACAGGAGTACAGAAATCTTCAATACGAAAATATTATTCCATTTGAACGGAAATTAAAGACATACTATAACTACCACAAAATATTCACTAAAGAGGGATATACCTGGAGAGACAGGAAAAGATTTTCGGGCTACGGCTTGAAAGACTTAAGTAGAATGCGGGAAATACTCCATGAAATCCCTGTTTATCAGGAAGATATTTCTAATCAAACAAAATCATTGCTTGGATCGGGCATGGGACTGAAAGTGGCAGAAAAAATATATGATGGCCGCGAGCAGCTGAAAGAGATGTTACGGTATCTCAAAGATGGCAATACCCATAGCGTATTTCAACATATCGTCATCTCTCGAGAAATTACTTCGGAAAGTTTCCCTGACTTACTTTGGCTTTCCACAATTCGCAGAAACCTAATGGGATGTTTTGAAGCACCGGGCCCGGAGATTAGCATTGACTCCAAGGATATCGGCACATTCCAGCTTGTCTTGCAACAAAAAATGAAGGCGAGAAGAAATATTTTTGCCAATATTAAATGGCATTTATACTCAAAAGACAAAGCGTGGATCAAAAAGGTGCTTACATCCAATAATTTGCGCAGTAAGGGGAAGGACTACCGAACATTGGAAACAATGGTAGATTATAGATTAAACCTGGAGCATAATATCACAAAATTAAAAGCAACTAAATGGCTTGTAAGTCCTCCGGAATTTTATCTAAAAGAAGTTTTTGAAAAATGGTTTGACGTCGCACGAAATGCTGTTGGCGCATATCTAATTTTCGATAGTTACCGTAATTTCAAAGAGTATTTCAACACCTCCAAACTCACTCGGGAGCAATTCTCTGAAAATGTAAATCAATTGTACATGATCGTAAGTGCCATTCCAAAGAAAATGGAAACATGGCAAAAGTATTTCAGAGACGCTCGCATAGAAATGCTGCTTGCTGATGCACGCCTAAAGGACAAAATGATTGCATCTTTGGATAATGATTTTGATGCGATTTGCGCCTTTGACAATCTCAAAGATGAATTGACAGATGTCGAACGCAGCGTAATCAATAAGTTGATAGATTTCGAGGAATACAAATCAGAAGAAGAAATCGTATCGGTATTTATCAATAGCCTAAAACTAGCTTGGATTGATCATATTGAGATGAAGTTTCCGGTATTGCGCTCCATCAATTCCATGGAATTTGACACCAATTTACAAGAACTGCAAGAGGCCGTAAAGGAAAAGCTAAAGATAAGTCAAGAGATCACCCTGCTAAAAACAAGAGAGCGTACGTATCAAAATGTAGAGTTTAATAGACTTAACAATATGGTCACTTATCGCGATTTGGGGCATCAAGTAACCAAGAAGCGACAGGTCTGGCCGATTAGAAAAGTCATCCAACACCATGAACATGAATTGTTTGATTTGCTGCCTTGTTGGATGGCGAGTCCGGAAGCGGTTTCTGCGATTTTCCCCATGGAAAAAATATTTGATTTGGTAATTTTTGATGAAGCATCTCAATGTTTTTCTGAGCAAGGAATTCCTGCCATGTACCGGGGAAAACAAATTGTGGTTACCGGAGACAAGATGCAGCTAAGCCCATTTGATTTATATAAAGTACGGTGGGAAGAGGATCCGGAAGAAAACACAGATCCCTCTCTCGAAGTCGACTCACTTTTGGATCTGACAAGTCAGTATTTGATGCAGGTGCAACTTCGCGGGCACTACAGAAGCCAATCCATGGATTTGATCGATTTTTCCAATCAGCATTTCTACCATGGAAATTTGACCCTTTTGCCGGATAAAAACATAGTCGAGGAGCGCAAACCAGCTATAGAATTTGTTAAAATCAATGGAACATGGGACAAACAAATCAATGAAGATGAAGCTCATAAAGTGGTTGATCTGGTTGAAAAACTATTAAAATCCCATGCTGGCAAGGAGATCGGAATTGTGTCATTCAATGCAAAGCAGCAGGATTATATTTTGGATCAATTGGAGAGCAGATCAGTTGCAAATGGGTTTGTGATTCCAGAATCTCTTTTCGTGAAAAACATTGAAAATGTGCAAGGAGATGAAAGAGACATCATCATTTTTTCTATTGGCTATGCCCCTGATGCCAAAGGAAAAATGCAGCATCACTTTGGCAGTTTGAACATCCAAAAAGGAGAAAACAGGCTGAATGTGGCAATTACCAGAGCCAAGGAAAAGATCATAGTTGTCACCAGTATTCTTCCCCAACAATTGAAGGTAGAAGATGCCAGAAACGAAGGACCAAAATTGCTCAAAAAATATTTACAATACGCACAGAAAGTTTCCAAGGGGAATTTTACTCCTGAGCAAAAAGAGTATGAAAAACATAGAGGCGACTGGTATTTGAAAAGCAAAATCCAGGAACTGGAGTTTGGATCGGATGTCGAGTTGGAAATAACCGAAGAAATGCCTTTTGCTGACCTGACCTTGAAGAACTCAAATGAATATCTAGGATTGGTTCTAACTGATGACGATAGGTTTCATCAGAGCATTTCAATCAAGGATTTGTACATATATACACCCTATACATTGTCTGCCAAAAACTGGAAATATACAGGAATCCATAGCCGAGAATATTGGCATGACAAGAAGGTAATTAAGGAACGGCTGCTTAGATTTACAGCCAAAAAAGAATAAGAGTTATTTAGCCGTTTCTACTCGTATGCCTACAGATACAATTTCAGGCAAGCTGTCTTTTCGCATAAACTGATCGATCCTCAGTTTGTACTTTCCAACTGACTCAAATTTATATTTTTCTAGAAAGGGCTTTTCTATATCATATAAGTCCCCCAATCCACTTCCTAGGGGAATGCCGGTTTTTGCATTGAAAAGCTGTACGTTTGTCAACTCCTTGGATTGTAACCTTCCGATGGAATCTTCAAGATAATATTGAAGGTAAATATTTTGAAACGGGTACATGGAAGTATTTCTAACACTGAAAAGCAAATTGTAGGTCTTATCAATATCTTCAATTTCAAATTCAAATTCGGCAGGGTCATTAAACGCCCAGAATCGATTAGAGAAATCCTTTTTGCCCTCAAACACACTATTGCCATCGCACCCTGACATTAAAGTCAAAAGACTCAATATCAACAACACAAGTACTCCTTTACTCTGATAAAATATATTTGTCATGGTAATATGATCATTCTCAACTGATTGGCATGCCAGTTAACTTATTCCTTATTTTTGGGCTTTCTGTTCCTATTCTTAAAATTCCTGTTCCTTCTACCCTTTTTATTGTTTGAACGTTTTTGAAATTTTTTGTCCAATCTTTCTAAATCACTATTAAGTGCTTCGGATACTTCATCCCTAGTTTCTAGGCTATCTTCTTTGAGGGTTGCAGGCTTTTTTCCTTCCTGGTTTTGTTTGATTATTTCCTTTGCGCGATCCGCAGATATGGAAATCCATGAATTGTCATTGGCATACCCAAACCACATAATCTTTTTAAAAATATCAGTCTTCTGTAACCTAGCTTCCCCTTTATTTGTCAGCAAAAAACCACTAATTTCAGGGATGTCTTTGAGCGCATCCATGTAGGTCTCTAGCTCATAATTAAGGCAGCACTTTAACCTGCCACATTGCCCGGATAACTTTCCTGGGTTTAGGGATAAGTTTTGATACCTTGCTGCAGTGGTTGTCACGCTTTTAAACTCGGTGAGCCAAGTTGAGCAACACAATTCCCTTCCACATGATCCAATACCACCAAGACGTCCAGCTTCCTGTCGCAAACTGATCTGTCTCATTTCTACACGCACCCTAAACTCTGAAGCGAGCCTTTTTATAAGTTCCCGAAAATCTACCCTATCTTCCGCCGAATAGTAAAAAGTAGCCTTAGTTCCATCCGCTTGATACTCGACATCCGTAAGCTTCATTTTCAATTTATACTCAGAGATAATTTCCCTAGTACGGTGTAGTGTGGGTTGTTCCTTTGCAGAATACTCTTCAAATTTTTCAATATCTCTTTCCGTAGCAAGCCGATAAATAGTACGGATTTCATCGTTATTTTCTACTTTTTTCTTTTGCATCTGTAGACGTACCAACTCCCCTTGCAAGGCTACATGTCCCAAATGATGACCGCTGGGAACATCTACAATCACGGCATCGCCATTGTGCAATGCGAATTTGTTTACATTTCTGAAAAACTCCTTTTTGCCATTTTTAAACCGAACCTCAATAATATCAAACTGTTCATCTAGTGACAGATCCATATCGATCAACCAGTCAAATGAATTAAGTTTATTACAACCACTCGTCCCACATGTGCCATTGTTTTTACAACCGCTTACACCTGTTTTACTGGTACTACTACATGACCCACAACCTGACATTATAATCTAGTTTTGTTACTTTATAAATATAAAAAAGCAGCTTTCAAATTACCACTATATCGGTGACATAAAAAACTATTGTTCCAGTTCCATCAAATCCTGTCCAATATCCTTTCTATAGTAAACATCCTTCCAATGGATTTTAGATGCCTTTTGATATGAACGATCCAGTGCCTCTTCCATGTTTTCCCCAAGCCCTGTCACAGCCAATACACGTCCTCCATTTGTGATAACTGATTCTCCTTGCATTTTTGTGCCTGCATGGAAAACAACAGTATTATCAACTTTACTTTCTATTCCACTGATTACATCTCCCTTCTTATAGGCATCAGGATATCCTCCTGCCACAAGTACTACAGTCGTAGCTGTCTTTGGATCTATCTTCAATTTATGCTCAGATAATGTTCCACCAGCTGTCGCTTCCATCAAATCCACCAGATCTGATTCTATTCGTGGCAATACTACCTCTGTTTCCGGATCTCCCATTCTCACGTTATATTCGATCACGTAGGGATCACCCATCACATTCATCAATCCAATAAAAATAAATCCTTGATAATCGATATTCTCCTTTTTCAAGCCATTGACAGTTGGGATAATGACGCGTTGCTCTACTTTGTCAAGAAAATCGCCTTGAGCAAAATTCACAGGAGAAACACTTCCCATACCTCCGGTATTTGGTCCGGTATTTTTTTCACCAATAGGTTTATAATCCTTAGCTTCTGGCAATATTTTATAGGAATTACCATCCGTAAGGACAAAAACTGATAGCTCAATCCCCGCCAAAAATTCTTCAATAACTACACTATCGCTCGCCTCCCCAAACATACTTTGAGCCAGCATTTTGTCGATAGTATCAGTCGCCTCTTCTAGATTTTGACATATGATCACTCCTTTCCCGGCAGCCAACCCATCAGCTTTTAACACAATCGGCATTTTTACGGTTTTTAGATATTCCTTAGCTTCAGGAAGTGTTACCTTGGTAAAAGTCCTTGAATCTGCAGTAGGAATCCCGTGCCTAACCATGAACTGTTTGGCATAGTCTTTACTCCCCTCCAGACGCGCACCTTCTGTACCAGGACCTACGATTTTCAGGTTCTTCAAGCGATCGTCTTGAAGCAGGAATTCTCGAATACCATCTACTAAAGGAGCTTCAGGGCCTACAATGACAAGAGAAATATCCTTTTCAATTATCAGGTTTTTAATGCCCTCAAAATCACCAACGGCAATAGCAATATTTTGACCGATTCCTTCGGTTCCTGCATTACCGGGAGCCATATATAAATTGGAGCATTTATGGCTTTGGATCAGTTTCCAGGCAAAAGTATGTTCTCTGCCTCCTGATCCTACTACTAGTATATTCATTAATTGGAGATTAAAAAAAACAAAAGATTAGTTCGCGTAGTCTGACATGAATTTGACTCTAAGAAGCCTCAAATCCTCTTCATCATATTCATCTTCTCCGAGTTCGATACGAGCCTCAGAAATGGTATCAGAGTTAGAATTCAAGAAATAGTCAAATACTTCTTCTTGCCTATCGGGATCCAATAAATTCTCCACATAATAGTCCAAATTCAGTTTCGTGCCAGAATAACAGATATGTTCTATTTCGTCAATGAGTTCAGAAAAAGAGAGCCCTTTGGCATCTGCAATTTCCTGAAGATCAATTTTTCTATCTATTTGTTGAATGATGAATATCTTGATTTTTGACTTATTTACTGCAGATTTAATCACTACATCTGACGCAGTCATTATATCATTTTCATCTACATATTCTTGAATCAACTCCAAAAATGGCTTCCCAAATTTGGTTATTTTACCCATCCCAACACCATTAATCTGGGCAAGGTCTTCTTTATTAGTAGGATAAACTGTCGCCATTTCTTCTAGCGATGGGTCCTGAAATATGACATAAGGAGGAAGGTTTTTCCTTCTTGCCATATCTTTGCGAAGTTTTTTCAATAAGTCGAAAAGTGTCTCATCATAAGATTTCGTTACGATTCTTGGCTCCTTGTCTTCTTCTTCGATCAGGCTTTCAAAATCCTTATCTTTGACCAAAGTAATAGAATGAGGTTTTCTTAGAAATTCCCTACCAAGGTCTGTGATCTTCAATACACCGATGTTATCTAAATCTTTTGCCATCAAGTGATGTAATAAAGTCTGTCTGACCGCCGAACTCCAAAATTCCTCTTTTTTGTCTTTTCCCTTTCCGAAAATTTCAAGCTTATTCTGCTTGTAGCTAAGAACATATTCGTTTTCGACTCCTCTAATCACATCTGAGAGATGTTTCAATCCAAAACGCTCTTCTGTATCCCTTGCGGCTTCCAAGACCATCGTCACGTATTCTTGTCCCTCATAGCTCTCTGGAGGATATTTACACACATCGCACCACATGGTTTTGCCACAACTTGACTCGTCGTATTTTTCACCAAAATAATGCAACAATTGCTTTCTTCTACAAACAGAAGACTCTGAATACATCGACATTTCGTCAAGCAACAGCTTTGCATTTTCCCTTTCAGTAACAGTTTTGTCTTTATGGAATTTTTCCAGTTTTAGAATGTCCTGATATCTATAAAACAATATGCAGTTGCCTTCCAGACCATCACGCCCTGATCTCCCTGTCTCTTGATAATACCCTTCAAGTGACTTTGGTGTATCATAATGGATCACAAACCTGACATCTGGTTTATCTATCCCCATACCAAAGGCAATGGTAGCCACTATTACCTCAACCCTCTCATTCAAAAAATCATCTTGATTTTTTACTCTTACGGCAGGTTCCAGCCCAGCATGATAAGGTGCTGCATTGATATCATTTACTTTTAACAGATCAGCAATCTCCTCTACCTTTTTTCTACTCAGACAATAGATAATTCCCGATTTGCCTTTATGGTCTTTGATAAATCGGATAAGTTGTTTTTTCACATGAACTTTAGGCCGCACTTCATAGTATAAATTCTGCCTATTGAAGGATGAAAGGAAAATATCAGCCGCATCCATATCAAGATTTTTCTTAATATCCAATTGCACTTTTGGTGTTGCTGTTGCCGTAAGTGCAATGATAGGCAATTTTCCGATTTCGTCTAATATACTCTTAATCCTTCGGTATTCAGGTCTGAAATCATGTCCCCATTCAGAAATACAATGAGCTTCATCCACGGCAGCAAAGGATAAATTAGCTTTTTTCAAAAATTCTATATTTTCCTCCTTTGTGAGTGATTCCGGCGCGACATACAACAATTTTATTTCTCCTGACAAGGTTTCCTTTTTTACTCTATTAATTTCCCCCTTAGACAATGTCGAGTTCAGAAACTTTGCGTTAACCCCAAAAGCATTGAGCTGATCTACCTGATTTTTCATCAATGCTATGAGGGGAGATATTACGATTGCGGTGCCCTCTTGCATCAAAGCCGGCAATTGATAGCAAAGCGATTTGCCCGCACCAGTCGGCATTATGACAAACGTATTCTTACCAGCCATTATATTGTTAATAACGACCTCCTGATTTCCTCGAAATTGCGAAAATCCGAATACAGCTTTTAATTTTTCCCGTAGCTTATCCAATTTCTTTCTCCTTAAAAATGTATGCGTTGCCCTTCTAAAATCAAATACGAAAGGATTATAAAAATTAACAGATATTTTTGACTTTTAAAAATTAATTGCCTCGATTTTACAGCTTGCGCCAAATTCAGTCTCGCAGATCCTATTTCTAATTTTGCGTCAAAATTTTGTAGTGGCAATATCCAAATAGCACTATCTTTTTTTTATTGTTTCCTCGAAATTAAGATAGCCATTTTTAAAATACCATTGTAAAAATAAAATCTTTTTTTTGAATAATGCAGCTATAATTCAATAATTTGCCTCTTTATTATCAATACAATCAACATCCTAGTTTAAAACTAAATTTAGCACAGATGAAAACCAATAATAATACTTTTGTCATTATAATGGCTGGAGGAATAGGTAGCAGGTTTTGGCCTTATAGTAGAAAGTCACGGCCGAAACAATTTTTAGATGTACTCGGTGTTGGCAAATCGTTGCTCCAACTTACGTATCATCGATTTTTAGCTATATGTGAAAAGGAAAATATTTATATAGTTTCCAACGATGACTATTATGATTTGATCCGTGAACAGCTCCCTGACCTTCAAGACCATCAAATATTGCTAGAGCCAAACCGAAGAAATACTGCCCCCTGTATAGCATATGCAAGTTATAAAATTGCCAGTAGAAATCCAGATGCGACTACTATAGTAACCCCGGCAGACCACGCCATCTTCATGGAAAAAGAATTTATCAGCACCTGTCAGACAGCTCTGGACTTTGCCAATGAAAAAAATAAGTTAGTCACTATCGGCATTACCCCTAGCAGACCAGAAACAGGGTATGGATATATTCAATACCAACAGGATACAGAGGGAGAGGTAAAAAAGGTAAAAACCTTCACGGAGAAGCCACAACTCGAACTGGCTAAAGCATTCTTTGAAAGTGGCGATTTTGTATGGAATGCGGGGATATTTATTTGGAAAACAAAAAATATTATTACGGCTTTTGAAAAGCACTTACCAGAAATTTCAGAAACCTTTTTCTCCATTTCTGATCAGTATTTTACTGAAGAAGAAAAAGAGAAAATTGCTTGGGCTTATGCCAGAACTAAATCTATATCGATCGATTATGGAGTAATGGAAAAGGCGGACAACGTTTATGTCGTTCCAGGTGAATTTGGATGGTCTGACCTTGGCTCATGGAGTTCACTACACGAATACCACAGCAAAGGGGAAAGTGATAATGTGATTGATGGAAATGCAATGGTTTATGACAGCAATGAATGCATCATTAGGTCAAACAAAGACAAACTTGTGGTAGTTCAAGGTCTTGAAGGCTATCTTGTGGCTGATTGTGATGATGTGCTGATGATCTGTAAAAAAGATGATGAGAAAAAGATCAAGAGCATTGTCAATGATGTGAGCACTGAGAAAGGGGATAAGTATATTTAAGTTCTTCTCAAAAAAGAGCGTTCACTTGCATCCTTCCAATATGGATAGCTTGGATATTTGATGATTTTCTCCCTTCGTAGCTCATAGAGAGTTGCAGACCCATGAGAATTTTTTTCTGAATTATTAAATTCCACGTATAATTTCTGCCAGGCTGAAGTGCCTCCAACATCTCATAGGCAACTGAAGTGTTGGTTTCGCCGGAATATTGAATTTCGCTCAGTTTCAAATTCGCATCTAATGAAAGGTCAGCAGCTTTGCTGACCTTTAGGTTGCCTGTTATTTCATGGATTTTTGCCTCTTCTGTCATATCACTTTCACGATTTACTTTGTCAGAGTATCCATACATCAAAGACAACCGCAGGTTGGTGCCGGGCTGCCAAGCCAGTTCCGGCACAATTTTATATCTATATATCCCGAAATTCCTACCTTGCAAAAAATCAGATTTGCTACCGGAAGTTCCCCAAAGATAAAGTAGTTTCATTGAGTGGCTTTTACTTAAATTCAATCTGGCATTGGCAGAATACTCAGACCTATTTCTGGATTCAAACCCTTGGGACATTAACTGCTTATTGGCAGATTGAAAGTATCCAAAATCCATGCCCAGCCCAGGGCTAGCCCGGTTATAAAAAATCCTACTTCGAATAGTCTCCTTTAGGGATAAAATTTCGGACTCTGGTATTTTAGCATAAAAAGGCAATATTCTGGATGCAAGATCAGTGGCAGTTATTCGCTTAATACTATTCCAAGATGCTGTTCCGGAAAATCGGGAAAGCATCTTTTTGATTCCATCAGACTTTTTCCAATTTCTGGGCATTTCTAAATTGAGCCTATAATTAAAATTATTTTCATAAGCGAAAATGTAGTCATTGGTAGGTACGAATATTTTGATATAGTTTTTCTCATCAGGGTTGATGGCGATGTAAAACTCATTCAATTCCTGAATCCCGTTACCATTATCATCTCGCCAAGTATGTGTCCCCTCTCCTGTCGGCACCTGTACATAAACAAACTCCCTCTTTAATTCTCTACCGCTACCAATGGAATACGTCAGATCCGATCTGATGTGCCGATTTAAAAATCCTGCGTACCAATCTGTGCGTACCATCAAAGTCTCCTCTCGTTTCGGCTCATCGGCCACCTGATAGTTGGTATTGTTTCGATAGGTTAAAAGGAAGTTCAACTTTTGGTTTGGATTGAGGGAGGAATTGATAAAAAACTGAGTAGTCTCCGATTGATCTGAGTTTTTCAATTCCCCGGTTATTGGACGCTTATCTTCCCTCAAACTGTATGAGAGTCCAAATTTCGTTGCAAGCGAATCATTACTATTTATAAAAAACTTGTGCTCACGAAAATTCATAGCCGAACTGATAATAGAATCAGAATCCAATGCCCGCATTTCATTTTCATCAATAGAAAACTTATATCCCGGAACAAAAACCTTGGATTTATAAGCAATCTGTGCATTCAGTCTTTCCCATTTCGAATGAAATGTGTTGGTAGTATTTCTCAAAATAAAAGCATCAGAGACAATCTGAAATGGCCCTATCCCTTGTGCAAAATCAAAATAATGCTGTATTCCATCTACATAGTCTGCGCGCTTCCTTTTCACCATTTTATATCCGAGCATGTTAAGTGCATCCTTTTTCACACCCATCTCAACTTGCAAAATATGGTCTGCAGATTGGTCTTTGCTTTCAACATCATAGTTCCAATCCCTGTCAAATTCTACATACCTATATCTGTCAATCGGATTGAAAAAAGCATTGTCAAACTCATAGTTAGTAAACGCCGAAAAAAGATAATCCTTCAAGAAGCTAACAGGTCGATTCATGGATTTTAGACCACTTTTTACTGCAAAACCATTATCATCCTCAGAGTCCAAACCGGAGAATAGATTCAGGTTATTTTTAGAAAATGCCACTTCCGTAAATACCTTCTCATATTTCGATAATTCCACCTCCCCACCGAGTGTCACCATATCCTTTCTATTTGGTGCAGGGATTCTGACCAAGGGTGCATAGTTACCTTGTGGCACTTCATTTACCGGTGACACCCATGCGTAGATTCTTCCATTCGTCGTACTGTTGGTCAAAATGTAATCACCTTTCTCATCTCCTACTTCACTAAATGACACTCTGTAAAGTGAATCTTCCGGGTTCGCCGAATACCTAAAAACCTGAATGAAATTCAGAGCGTTATCTAGCGTATCTACCAATTTGTACAGCACCTCATCTACATTGTATGGAGTCCTTTGTGCACTTACTTTCACCGCTTTGTCCAAATCATCTCCAATAGACTTCATCAACGACCTATCATCCGA
The DNA here is from genome assembly GCA_030426345.1 of Bacteroidia bacterium. GTDB lineage: Bacteria > Bacteroidota > Bacteroidia > Cytophagales > Cyclobacteriaceae > JAAUQL01. The sequence goes on along the minus strand of JAUHYU010000011.1, from coordinate 28,095 downwards.
ATTAAGTCCAATCGTTAGCGGTTTATTGGGATTGTCTTTTTCCGAATAATAATTAAATGAAAAGCTCGCCTTTCCCATTTGCTGATATTGACTGCCTGTAATAATGCTCCTACTGTAGTTTTGGTCAGAGTATTCCACATCAATTCTGACCCTGGAATATTTAGTGATTAAAACCTTACTCGTAAACTGGATTTCAGCTTTATTATAATCGATGATATAGTCAAAATTAAATCCCCTTTGCAGCTTTTTCCCATCCAGAAACACACTTTCAGAATTGGCCAAGATGATAATAAAATCGTTGGTATTGGGAATCTTGATACGATATGGGCCGGCAACTCCTTCTTCCACTTGCAGGTCAATGGAGGCGAATTTACCCTTGGCCACACTAACTCCGAGAGAGGTCTCTGCCATGGATTTTGAACCCATTTTATAGCGAGTATTAAGCAATCCGCCTTGCACGTTTTTGTGATACCTCAAAAATTCTGAGTTTTTATTTTTAAATACCACATCACCTCCTTTCAGCGAAAAATTATCATTGTACAACTCCAGAAAAATATTGTCAAAATCCTGGATTTGTGCCGTATTTCCTTCCGGCTGAAATGGTACGTTCTGGTCAGTAATCGAAGCACGGATATTGAGATCATCACCTAATTTACCTTCCAGCTGTAGATTCAAGGCAGAGTTTACTACCACATTTTGTGTATTACCGAAAGAAATCCCTCGGCTCAAACTACCACTTTTTTGAAGGTTGTCCGTTGGGAAAAGCTCTTCCTTTCGATCAATAATACTAGGTACTTTCTTTTGATATTGAACTGATGGTGTTATCTGAGCTTGGTACTCTGCCAGGCTTTTGCGCTGATAGGTTTTATGAAGAGGAAAAGGAATTGTCTGAAAGCAAATGAGGACAGAATCCATGGGCTGGAGTACATCAAAATATATTAACCCAGTGTTTAGGTCATAGTGATAATCCACATTCTCATTCGACTTGATGTAAATACTTCCCGGAATCACGGACAAAGAATCCAATGCAACTTCTGATCGTGATGCCATTATATATTTGCACGATTCGCCGGCTGATTGACCAAAGCCCAATGCAGGTAACAAACAACATACACACCCCAAAAGCCGCAACATCAAATACAAAATATCCAAGCTATACAATACGCAAAAATATCTATTGCGGTCTCAGCAAACAAGGTGACCTAATTTTACAAGTATTGATGATACTCTTTCCTATTCCGGATTATTTGACAAAAATGGAATCTCTATATAAAAGGTGGTGCCAGCTCCTATTTCAGATCTAAACCAAATCTCTCCCCCAGAATATTCAACTCCCTTTTTAGTGATGGCAAGTCCAAGGCCTGATCCTGTATATTTTGTACTAAAATTTGGCGTGAATATTTTGTCGCGAATATCATCAGGGATACCATTGCCATTATCCTTAATTTCCAAACGTGCCACCTTTTTATCCGTATCAAATAAGTTCACCTCAACATGAGCGATCTCTTTGTCATTTACTGATTGAAATCCATTGATAATCAGATTTGAAAATGCTCTTCCAAGCCATTTCTTATCACCCTTCACCCAAAATTCCTTGTGCTCAATAGAGGAGGTAATTCTACCCAGTTCCTTCTTGTCATACAATTCAACGGTGTCGGTAAGCAAACTGCTCAGTTCCAACAGTTCCATCTGAGGCTCTGGCATTTTGGCAAAATCAGAAAACGAGGTAGCAATATCACTAAGGGTCTCAATCTGCTCTAGCAAAGTATGAATTTGCTTCAGTTTTTGATCGTGCAAGTCGCCGTTATCTTCTTCATGTATAACCCTTTTCATATGCTGTAGAGTCAGTTTCATGGGCGTAAGTGGGTTTTTGATCTCATGAGCTACTTGCCGGGCCATCTCCCTCCAGGCGCTTTCTTTTTCACTTTCTGCCAAGGCCCTTTTACTTGCTTCCAGATTCAGCAGCATCCTATTGTATTCCTTAACCATCAGTCCAAGTTCATCATCAGAGTTCCAGCTCAATGGCTCGTTATATGCCGACAAGGTAGTTCTCTTGATTTTTTGTGTAATCAATCGGAGTGGAAAAGTAAGTCCTCTGGAAACAAAAAATGAGACTATTAGAAATATGATAAAAACAAAAGTAAAAATATTGATAATATTGGACAGCACTTCCACAATATTGCGTTCTAAATCTTGCTGAGATGCAAAAAATGGCAAACTCAATATGCCAATGATCGCTCCTGTGTCATACGATCGAATGCCTACATACACGCTTTTATAATGCAACAACCCAACCTGCTCTTCTTGCACAAAAGAGGATTCCTGGTCTTCCACAATTTTAATAAAGGCATTGGGCTCGATGTTGCCCGACAAAATCTCATTTTGATAAATCTGGTATAAACTAGACGCCAACAACCTGCCGTTGATATTATAAACATTGACATCCATATCTGCGATTTCTGCCACCTGAAAAATAATATCAGACAAGTCTTCCTTTTCAATCTTCAAATTTCTGTAATCGCCCAAAGGTTTTGAAAATTCTGCACTCAAGTTATCCGCATACTCCAGATATTGATCTTCCAGCGAAGTTTTGAATGTTTGAATGATGATACTTACAGTTGTGACACTTACGATTATTAGTGGGGTAAAAAAAGCAAAATTCAAGTACAACTGAATCTTCGTAGCATAGTTTAATTTAACCTGCCTGAATCCCTGATAAACAGTAATGACTATGCGCACAAACAACATAGAAAAAATGAATACCAAAAACAGGAAGCTAAAGTTCGCAAACCAGGCTTCAGCAGTCGGTAATTTATCCGAAACGATTACAAACTTATTACCCTCTCCGCGAAACCCTTTGTGATTGAAACCCTGGATACGTACACTATAATCAAACAATCGATCGGCCTTTGTACTAAAATCATCTTGATTTTTGAGGTAATTGAACTCGCCATAATTATATTGCAACTCTCCGTTTTGGAATACACCATAGCTGTATTCGTCTGTTCCTTCGATTTGCGAAGCGTAGAGATTCTCATTTTGCAAAAGTGGAAATACAGAATTTGGCACCCGTCTTTTTTGCGTTAAATCCAGCAGCACATAGCCAATCACGTGATCCCGATCCTCAATCTCAATAAAATCCATGTAGCGGACAGCAGCCTGACCATGAGTCTGGTTGATAAAATAAAGCCCTTCTGTGTCAGTTTTGTATTCCTTTAACCTCGCCTTAAAATCATGGTAGTTGTCCTTAATATTAAAATGCTCAAAAGGTTCGCCCCTCGAATTAAAAACATAAATCTTTATATCAAACTTATTCAGGTTATTCAGATATTCCAGACGTATCTTCTTCTCAATAATCTGTTTAGAGGCATAAGGACTGAATATTCTCTTTTGAATAAAAAAATCATCTTTTATCTTTTTTGCCACATCAGCCAACTGCATTTCAGTGAAAAAATTGCTCTCTACCAATAGCTGATTGGCCAACCTTGATTTATTGAAATTCGCTTTATTTAACCCATACTGGTAATTGGCGTATAACCCAACAATAGCACCGGGAAGGCCAAAAGAAAACAGATAAATGAAAGTCAGATAATGAAATCTGCCAATGAATTTGGGGAGACTAAAATAATATATTCCAAGAAAAAAACTTGCATTGACCACTATGACCATGACAAAATCCCATCGCAACAAGAATGTCAGCAGACTAAAAGACGCTATTGCGATAATCATGGAAAAAACATGCTTTTTCGTGTTGCGAGGTATCAATTGTATGTACATTCTGAAACACACATGTGCGAATAAAAAATAGACAACTACACTGATAAAATAAATCAAAAACCCAATCCCCCTCAGATAATCAAACTCAAGATTTTGTGTGATGTCCATCGACCATTGCGAGTCGAAGTTTAAAGTCTTCATGGCCTGGTGATGCACTGCTAGCCAAAAAAAACTAAAAAACAGGAAAGTGCAAGCAGCCACAAATTGAGGTCTCTTGCCAGCGTACAACAACCGCCTCACAAAGTTCAGCCTAAAGAAATTGACAAATAAATAATACCCGAGAACCAGCAGAGAAAGCACATTGAGCAGCAAGTCCCCTAAAGAAGGATTGACAAGGGAGGATGCATAGTGCTTCGGATCAAACAAATCAACTTGAACAAAATTGAGAGGAAAACCTATGAGCAGCATTAAACCCCTTACAATAACTATGATGCAAAAAAGGAATAAAAATCCATGACCAAACTTTTGTTTGCCCCTAAAATGCTGTAATTGTCCTTGTACAAAAGCACCCAAAAAGCCGAAGCAACAAATAATAAGTGCGAGTAAAACAACCTTAGAATTCGCATCAGTATTTGAGTAAGTAGTGCCAAATTTTACAGAAAACAAATTTTGGCCTTGCAGTGTTACCTGTTGGTAGTTCTCAGTTTGATCAACTTCAGTCAATTCAAAATTCGAATCTGTAAATAACTTTTTGTTGTAGGTGTTTTTTAGATACGCATTGACCACTGCAGAATACTCCTCCAAAGGAATTTGGAATACGATTTCATAAGTCATTGTTTCATGGGAAACAGACCCTTTTACTGCAATAAACTTTCCCTTGGCCGTCACAACATAGGCATAGTGGAAGTCCCCGATCACATCCCTATATTTGGGAGTATAGAGATTATCTGACCAAAAAACCAATCGCTTATTAGAAAAAATACTATAAGGATATGTTGTATTTCGGTATAATGACCGAAAAGATAAGCCGTCAGAAGTCCGGATGGCAGACATAATATCTGCCATGGAGCCCTCAATGGTTTTCACCTCCTTTTCCAGTTTTGCCGAAATCAGTAGTGCATTCTGCTGATCCGTATTTTTTATCGTTACTAAAAAATACTTATAGGCAACTGCGACAAGAAGAAAACCAATGGAAAGCCAGAGAAATATGTACTTGCCATATCGTCCGGTATTCACGCCAACTTAGCTTTAGATTTCAATTAAAATTATAAAACAAGAAGGAGAAAACTAACCATCGCTGATAAAAGGAAGGAAATTATATAAAATAATTCAAGTCCAACAAACTTTGCGATGAAGTTAATGGTCAATTCACTTATAGTTTGGCAATTCGGTGTTTTCGAAACTCAGCCTCCTCCAGTTTGCGCTTGTGCGCTGTACTTTTTTTATACCACATATATCCAATCAAAATTGCCAATAGATAGGGCATGGCAAAAAGATAAAGGATTCCGGTGTTGAGCTTTGCGGCAAATCCAATTCCGTCTTCACTAACATTTGTTTCCACTGAAGCACGACACATGGCGCATTGTGCCAAAATATTTCCTGCACTGACCACCACCAACACCCATGACAAGAATAGAGACTTCAATACAATATTTTTCATATCAATGTACATAATAAGGACTTATCATAAGATAAACGACAACACCAGTAATAGATACATATAACCATACAGGAAATGTATATTTTACGATTTTTTTATGCCTTTCAATATTTAAAGTTACCCCAAAATAAATTGCCGACAACACCAACGGAACTACTATGAATGCCAATAAAATGTGGCTTATTAACAGGAAGAAGTATACATAACGGACTAAGCCTTCGCCTCCAAATTTTGTAGCAGGGGCATTAGAGTGGTAAATAACATATCCCAATAAAAAAATACACCCTAATATAAAAGCGCTGATCATGCATAGTTTATGGTTTTCAACCTTCTTTCTTTTTACAAAACAAACTCCTAAAATCAATAAAATAGCCGTAAGGCTATTAATAACAGCGTTATACATGGGCAAGGAAAAAATCCATGGACTCACATGATTTGGGTCACCCTTTGGTAGAAATATCAATACTGCAACGATAGCTGGAACCAACAACGAAATGATGATAAACAGCCGTTTGAATATATTTTTGCCTTTGTCCATTTCATTTTTTTTGTTTCAAAATCTGTAACTCCAAAATCAATTGATCTGTTCCCGCTTGATCCAAAGAATTATAAACACCTCTGATTCTCCCCTTAGGGTCTGACATGACTAAATTAACAAATGCATCGGTAGGTGCATCAACAAAACCCATTCCGCATCGCAAAAAATCAATCAGCTCTTCTTTTGCTAAATATGCTATATTGAAATAGCCCTTGTCCATTCCCCTTTCTTCGAGTAAGGCTTCCATAGTATCTCGTTCGTGTCTATTTCCAAGTACAAATAACAAAAAATATGGAATTTTTTTTTCATAGAATGAATCCTGAACCTGTATCAGATCGACTATTGTTTTGTTGTACTGATCTGGATTAGAAGCATCCAAAAATCCATACACGATAAACCCCTCCAAATCATGGAATTGGAAGGATTTATCGCCCTTCCCCAAGTATTCAATATTTGGAACTATATGAGGTTGTTTATCATTATCACATCCCGGAATGCCTTGTTCAAACAATATGGGGACTTCAAATGTATTTGTTCCAAAATATTTTAAAAAAATAAAAATAGAAGCGGGTATGGCTAAGGTAAAAACGAGAAATAGTATTTTCTTCATGCCATATAGTTTAACACGGGTTAAAGCAAAAAAGCCAATGATCTTCTATTAAGCGATCATTGACTTTATCGTTTATATTATTGGTGGGTTATCGTGCAAATAATATTGCTCCGCCTTCATCTATAAGCGCAATGGTCAACCAGACCACAAAGATCAATGGCAACACTATAGACCACATCAGTGCTTTCTTTTCATGTTTCAGGTGCATAAACTCTGATACAATATAAAATGCTTTCACGAATGTCAATCCTATAAAGATTGATATTTTCATCCATTTCCAATGTTCTGGAAGTAGAAACGCAAAAAGGAATTCAATAATCGTAATAACCAACAAAACACCTGCGATTTTCCAAAGCTTGTTGGTGGCTGATTTATCAACCGGTACGACCTTAACGTTTGATATTTCTTCTAATAATGCCATATCAATTCAATTTATATCAAGTAGAAAAATGTAAATACAAATACCCAAACCAAATCAACAAAATGCCAGTATAAGCCAACTTTCTCAATCATTTCATAGTGTCCTCTTTTCTCAAAAGTACCTACAGATGCTTGATAGAATACAATGACATTAAGTACTACTCCACTGAGTACGTGCGTTCCATGAAAACCAGTAATAAAGAAAAACAAGTCCGCAAACAACTGAGGACCGTATTCATTTACTGAAAGGTTGGCTCCAAAAATTTTAACTCCATTTGCCAAAGTTAATCCGTGCTCCGATCCATGGATAAAGTGCGCCCATTCCCAAGCTTGACAACCTAAAAAAGCAAACCCACCAACAATTGTCCAAAGCATCCATTTCATCACTCCTTTGCGATCCATCCTATGACCCGCCTCTACCGCCAATACCATGGTGACACTACTCAAAATAAGGATAAATGTCATAATGCCCACAAACATCAAAGGAATTGACATGCCATGTAAAAACGGTACTGCATCAAATACTTTTTCAGGAATAGGCCAATATTCATGGGAATTGACAAAATCCGCTACTTTACCATCATAGGCATGATGGCTATATCTCAATAAACCATAGGTGATGAGCAGGCCGGAAAAGGTGAATGCATCTGACAATAAGAAAAACCACATCATGAGTTTCCCATAGCTTGCCTTGAACGGTGACACGCCCCCTTCCCATATATTTTTATCAGATTGTTCTGCTATAGCTGTTGACGCCATATAGGTTAATTTTTATTATAGATTAAACAATAAGAATACATATAAATATAACCAAAGGCCTCCTAAAAAATGCCAGTACGTCATGCACATTTCAATCAGCACTAGGTTTTTAGAATGAACTTCAGCTTTTAACGATTTCCCAAATGTGATCAATAGAAATATAATTCCACTTATCAGATGCAATCCATGCACTCCTGTGAATATATAAATAAAAGATCCAGATGCGTAATTGCTAACAAAAAACACATTTTCCTTTACCAATTCAGACCAAGACATATATTGCGTCAACAAAAACAAAAAACCAAGAACCACAGTAATGAAAAGTAACCACTTGATTCTACCGAGAGAGTCCCTTTTAGCAGCTAGGTATGACAAATGCATTGTCAAACTACTGATCATAATAATCGCAGTACTTAGTATGAATATTTTGGGCAATTCAAAAGACAGCCAATTCCCATCTGCTTGTTTCACTATGTAGGCACTGGTAAGTGCCGCAAACAACATTACAATGGAGACAATAAAAAGCCATAATGCAAACTTTTTAGGATGCATCGATAGGGTTGCCTTTGGTTCGCCGATATGAATATTTTGATCTACCATTATATTTTATCAACAAGATAAGCTATTTGTACTATGGGCAAATACAAAAAAGATCCGTACATTATTTTTAATGCCGATTTTCTTGAATTATCGCGCATCAAGCCAAATGTTTGTGCCAAGAACAACACACCGCAAACTGTAGCTACGATGGCAGAATTAATCCCTGCCACACCAAACTTAGCAGGCAATAAGCCCAATGGAAGTAAAAACAATGTATAAATCATGATATTGATGGCGGTACGCAAATCCTTTTTACCATTCGCAGGGAGTAACTTAAAACCAGCCTTTTTGTAATCTTCATCTGCCACCCATGCGATAGCCCAAAAGTGAGGAAACTGCCAAATAAACTGAATCCCAAAAATTATTATTGCCTCATATGAAATATGCCCTGTCACTGCTACCCAGCCTAATAAAGGAGGAAGTGCTCCCGGAATAGCCCCAACAAAAACAGCGATGGGGCCTACCCTTTTTAACGGGGTATACACAAAGCTATACATTACCAATGAAAATGCAGAAATTAAAAAAGTCAATAGGTTTGCAGTAATCAATATTAAAGAAAACCCAATTATCAACAATAATACTGCATAAATCGACGCTTCCTGTTTACTTACTCTATTGGTCGGCAAAGGCCTCCCCATGGTGCGTTTCATTACTTTGTCGAATTCCTTTTCCAAAATTTGATTGATCGTAATCCCCCCTCCACTTACGAGAAACCCACCAAAACAAAAAAGAATGAAATTACCCCAATTCAATGCGCCTTGATGACCAAGTATATATCCAAACCCTGATGAAAATGCTACAAGAAAACTGAGCCGTACTTTCAAGAGTTCATAGTAGCATTTTAGCTTCATAGCCATAAAAGAAGAAAAATCCAGTTTACCGGTAGATTCGATCATATCAGCTTGCTACTATTTTATTTTTTAAATGCAATTGTTTTCTCATAGGGTGCATTACGCCTTTTCTACAGCTTTCTCCTTTTCAATTTCTTTTACTTCATGTGGCAAATTTGACTCAGGTGTTTTTGAAAATGGAATATTCTGAGGAATAAAATCCTCTTTGGCACCAGGTTTACTATAATCATATGGCCAACGATAGACAGTAGGAATCTCACCAGGCCAGTTACCATGACCTGGGTTTCGAGGTGTTGTCCACTCCAATGTATTGGAATTCCATGGATTTTCAGGGGCTTTCTTGCCTCTATAGATGCTATAAAAGAAGTTAAAAAGGAATATAAATTGTGCAGCAAAAGTAATAAGGGCAGCAATACTTACAAAAGCATTCAAATCCACAAAAGTACTGAACGCATCAAAGTTTGTGAATGAATAGTACCTTCTCGGAAATCCAGCAATGCCTATATAATGCATTGGAAAAAACACCATGTATATCCCTACAAAGGAAAGCCAGAAATGTATGTAGCCCAATTTATTGTCCATCATCCTACCAAACATTTTCGGGAACCAATGATAAACCCCTGCAATCATACCAAAAAATGCAGCACTTCCCATCACTAAATGGAAGTGAGCAACGATAAAATAGGTATCGTGCAATTGGATATCGACAGCCGAATTACCCACAAAAAGCCCAGTAAGTCCTCCTGAAATAAAGAAGGAAACCAAACCTATAGAAAACAACATAGCCGGTGTAAATATAATATTCCCCTTCCATAAGGTAGTCAAATAATTAAACACCTTCACCGCAGATGGAATCGCAATGATTAATGTTAACAACATAAATATTGACCCAAGAAAGGGGTTCATCCCACTCACAAACATGTGATGCGCCCATACAACAAACGAGAGTACGGTAATCCCTAGTAGTGAAATGATCATAGCTTTATAACCAAAAATAGGCTTACGGCTATTGGTAGAAATAATTTCTGATGTAATCCCAAAGGCCGGCATAATTACAATATATACTTCTGGATGTCCCAAAAACCAGAACAAATGCTGAAACAATATCGGGCTTCCTCCCATGTTAGGAAGTGCTTCTCCTGCGATATATATTTCTGATAAATAGAAACTCGTGCCAAAACTACGATCAAATATCAGCAACAAAGCCGCTCCTAAAAGCACAGGGAATGAAAGTAAACCTATGGTTGCGGTAAAGAAAAATGACCATATGGTCAGTGGAAGTTTCGTAAACGACATTCCTTTGGTCCTTAGGTTAATTATAGTCGTGATGTAGTTTATACCTCCTAATAAAGTAGAAACAATAAATAATGCTATAGAAACCAACCATAAAGTCATACCTAACCCTGATCCTGATATCGCTTGAGGCAAAGCACTCAAAGGCGGATAGATAACCCATCCTCCAGAAGCAGGTCCGGTTTCGATAAATATAGAAATAAACATTACAACACTGGAAACGAAAAAGAACCAATAAGACAGCATGTTCATAAAGCCTGAAGCCATGTCTCGTGCACCTATTTGTAACGGGATCAGGTAATTACTAAATGTTCCACTCAAGCCAGCAGTAAGTACAAAAAATACCATGATTGTTCCATGCATTGTCACCAAAGCAAGATAAAATTCTGGATCTAGCTTGCCTGTCGATGTGATCCAGTCGCCCAACAATGGTCGTAGCCATTCCATAGTTGCTTCGGGGAAGCCCAATTGAAGTCGGAATATCATGGACATCCCGCCTCCTATAATCGCCCAAAAAATACCAGTTATTAAGTATTGTTTGGCAATGATCTTATGATCCGTAGAAAAAATATAGTTAGTTATAAAATTACCATGATGCTCATGGGCATGATCCTCTACGGCGTGATCAATATGCTCATTTACTACTGTAGAATCCATAAATATTTTAGTTTACGTGACTGCCGTCAGTTTAATTTTGTTGATTCAGATTGTGATTTGATCATAGCAAGTTCCTTCAGGTCTTGAGGTACTTGTGCCATGTACTCAGGGTTTTTAGATAACCAAGGTTGTTGCTCAGATTTCCACTTTTCATAGTCTGCAGGTTCATCAACAACAACTAGCAATCTCATGGAGAAATGACCCTTTCCGCATACTTCCGTACAGGCTATCTCGTAATTAAACTCAGAATTACCAGTTTCCTCTCTCATCTCAGCAGTTGATTTGGTAGGGATAAACCAAAATCTCGTTGGCATTCCCGGTACAGCATCCATCTTCAATCTAAAATGTGGTGCAAATACACTGTGCAACACATCTCTAGCCCTTATTTTTAACTCAACCGGCTGTCCTTTAGGCAGGTGCAGCTCTCGAGGCACAAAATCATCATAAGCGGCACGATCAGTGAAATCCAAACCAAATTCATTTGTAGCATCAATTTTCCGATAGTCATGTGTCCCGAGCACCTCATCCTTACCAGGGTACCTTACCCTCCAAGCAAATTGATATCCCATAATTTCTATCACTTCGGCATTTTTAGGTGCCGGAGCCATCACTTTATTCCAAACAAAAAGCCCGTATACCACCAAAATAGTCAGTACAATTGCAGGAACAATGGTCCAAAGCAACTCAAGCCTATTATTGTCAGGAAAAAACAATGCTCTCCTATTTTCATCATGCCGATATTTAAAGGAGAAATAGAATAACAAAACTTGAGTGATTATAAACACGATGCCAGTTATCCACATGGTAATCCAAAACAACCTATCCGTCGTGACACCATGTTCAGAAGCTATTGGTAATTGATAGAGGTGGAAATTCTTTACAGAATACCAAAAAAGGAGGCCAAAACTTCCAATCAAAAATACCATAAACAAAAAGGCATTTCCTTTATTGAATCCACCACCTGCTTTTTTATCAGATTCCTTCATCACATTAACCAATGTGTGCAATCTGAAAATCAACAGCAGAATAGCAAGGATAATAAATACACCGACTGCGATCGAGAATCCAATCATAATTTTTTTAAGCTAATACTTTTAAACTTTTTAAGCGTGAACTAGGGTATGCAAAATCTAAGAAATTTGTACCCTATTTCACTGAAATTTTGTAAACACCAAGCGCACCCGGCGAAACCAATAGTCAGTATCTCTAAACGTGATGATGAAGACTCTCCTCCAACATCGGATGATTTCGAGCTACTAGTGATGCTTTTGCTAAACCGCGAAAAACAACATATATGAATCCAGCTGCAAAAATCACAGCCATGCCTATTTCAATAAATCCAACTCCGCCATTTTCGCTCAAGGTTCCAGGTGTTATCATTAGATAAAAATCGAACCAATGGCCAATCAATATGAATGTACAGGCGATTTTTAAAAATATAGTATGCCTCTTTGAATCTCTAGTCATCAATATAAAAAACGGAAGGATGAAGTTTAATAAAATATTGACATAAAATACCCAAGCATATTGTTCGCTATTCACCCTTTCCAAAAAGTAAACGGCTTCTTCAGGTATATTGGCATAATAGATTAATAAATATTGAGAAAACCATATGTACGTCCAAAATATACTAAATGCAAATAGGTACTTGCCAAGGTCATGCAAGTGGTCTGAATTTAGCTGCATAAAATGGCCTTGTTCCCTTAACCAAATCAGAATAAGCGTAATTGCAGCTATAGCAGCTACAAACCAACTAGCGAAGACATACCATCCAAACATGGTACTAAACCAATGGGTGTCAATAGACAATACCCAATCCCAAGCTGCAGTTGAAGAAGTTACTGCAAAAATAATAATAAATACTGTTGAATAAACTCTTAGTTTTCGCCAATGGCTATCCCCACCATTTATGTCTTCCTTCAATGATTCATTTCTAATAAAACGAAACATCATGATCCACAGCACAAAATATATGACCAAACGTGTAAGAAAAAAAGGAAGGTTTAGATATCCCTGTTTTCCTGCAATGATTGCATCATAATTTTCACCTCCCTCAACATATAATGAACTATCCAACCAATGAAAAATATGGAAGTGTGATGGCCCGGCATAATTGCCCAATCCAAAAATAATCAATGTCAATCCAAAAGCCACGTATATCCATCCGCCAAATGCCTCCGGAATACGATTGATGTAGGCCGACCAACCCGCCTGTGAGGCGTATTGAAGAGCTAAAAACAGAACTCCTGTTAGAGCAATCCCCAGAAAATATATATTGTTAATCCATAAATTTACCCAAACACGATGTAACCAATGATAATGATGCCCGGCGGCAGCTTCTTCATGGCCATGACCTCCAAATGCTACGAATAAAATTCCTACCACTACCAAAGCTATCCCTATGAGCTTGGCTATCAACAGTTTTTTTTGTAATCCAGCAGTAAAAACAAATTTATCTTCAGACATGATGATCTATTAAGTAAGTCTTAGTTTTGATTTTGTAAAACGTGAACATATCGCGCAATTTTCCAGCGATCTTCTACAGCTACTTGTGACGCATGTGACATCATACGGCCTCTTCCATATGTAATCGTATGGAATATCTGCCCTTCTGGCAATTCCTTTACTCGTCCCAAGTTATAGGGTGGAACCCCTAAAAATACTTTACCTACTGCTCCGTCTCCATTCCCGGTAGGCCCATGACAGGCGGAACAATATATATTGAACAGAGCTTTACCATCTGCCAATACTTCTGCCGTAGAATCTGTAGGGTTTACCAAAACTCTTCCGGCATAATCCGCACTATCTTTAGGGATTCTATATGGCAAATATCCGCCATCTGTTCTTTTTACAGTATTCGTAACAGGCTCACGCATATTCATGTTATGATCATTGTTGATATTGGAATTAAAAAATTCACCCAAACCATCTTCTCGGTTACTTAACCACATCCCTTGGCTTTTATCAGTAATTTGACTCAAACCTTCATAAGGAACAGAATTATACATATTCGGGGCATACTCCAAACCCGGAAAATTATCTTTTGCCTTGCACGACCACAAAGACAAACCCAAGATGGCGAGTAATATGAGATGAATATTACTTTTATTCATTTTAAACTTTTTTTAATCGAAACTTTTTTCGTTCACTTCTTCAGCACCTGTATCAGCAACAATTTTGCTGATTTCTTCTTTTGCCAATTTATTCTGCCCAAGGTCAATAGCGATCACATGTTTATCATCTGTAATCCTGATATCAAAAATCTTTGGTTTTTTATATGGTTTCAAATCACTGGCAATCAAAAAGGTAGCAACCATTCCCAGAGCACTTATCAGTACGGTTAACTCGAATGAAACAGGCACAAACGGTGGCAATGAAGCAAAGTTTTTCCCACCAATAATCATTTGCCAGTCATAGCCTAACATCCAAAACTGCATTGTTAGTGCCAAAGTTAACCCAAGAGCACCAAACATAAACGCCGCCTTTGGCAAACGCGAATGTTTATACCCCAAAGCCTCGTCAATTCCATGAATAGGGAAAGGTGAAAACACTTCGTGAATTTTGATATTTGCAGCTCTTATGCTTTTCACGGCCTTAAGCGTAATATCATCATCTCCGTAAACGCCTACAAGATATTTATTATTTGTCGCCATTTATTTTAATGCTTTATCTGAAGTTGAAGTTGATTTTATAATACTCTTCACCTCTGCCATATTGATTACAGGAAAGAATTTTGCAAACAAAAAGAAGAAGGTAAAGAATATCCCAAAAGTAAACAGGTAATCTCCAACATCGTAAAAAGTAGGATAGAACATTGCCCAACTACTTGGCAAGAAATCCCTATGCAGCGAGGTCACGATAATTACGAATCGCTCGAACCACATCCCTATATTTACAATTATTGAAAGGAAGAAAGTTGCCCACAAGCTTGTCCTAATCTTCTTAAACCAAAATAGTTGCGGTGTTACCACATTGCATGTCATCATTGTAGCATAAGCCCACCAATAAGGCCCTGTAGCACGATTCAGAAATGCATATTGCTCCGCAGGAACACCAGAATACCAAGCTATAAACAACTCCGTCAAGTAGGCAATACCCACGATAGAACCTGTAACAATGATAATGATATTCATAAATTCGATGTGCTGAACTGAAATATAATCCTCCAGTTTATATACCTTTCTTGTTATCAGCAGTAACGTCAGCACCATGGCAAAACCTGAAAATACAGCTCCAGAGACAAAGTATGGTGGAAAAATTGTAGTATGCCATCCCGGAATAATTGAAGTTGCAAAGTCAAATGATACAATGGTATGTACCGAAAGTACAAGCGGTGTAGCCAAACCTGCCAAAATCAAAGAAACAGATTCATACCTAGACCAATCTTTGGCACTTCCAACCCACCCAAAACTCAATGCACCATATATGACTGCTGATACTTTATTTTTAGCACGATCTCTAATAGTAGCAAAATCGGGAATTAAACCAATATACCAGAATACCAATGATACAGTAAAGTAGGTACTGATAGCAAATACATCCCAAAGTAATGGACTGTTAAAATTGACCCAGAGTGAACCAAATGTATTTGGCAATGGCATTACCCAATAAAACCCAAGCCATAACCTTCCCATGTGAATAAAGGGAAAAAACAGCGCACAGATCACAGCAAATATAGTCATCGCCTCCGCAGCCCTGTTAATGGACATTCTCCATTTCTGTCTGAACAACAACAAGATGGCAGAAATCAGCGTACCCGCATGTCCTATACCAACCCACCACACAAAGTTGGTTATATCCCATGCCCAACCAACAGTTTTATTGAGGCCCCAGACACCGATACCTTCCCACGCTGTAGTAAAAACCGCGTAAAGGCCAACAAACAAAAAAGTCAGAGATATGGCCATTGCCAAAAACCAGGACTTAGGTGGCTTGGCTTCAACCCTAACACAAATATCCTGCGTGACGTCTCCTACAGTTTTACCACCGGTTATCAGCGGGGTACGTACGGATGAAACAACTTCCATAAATTATGCGTTTTCTTCTTTATTTCTAACTTTAGCCAAATACCAAACATTTGGCTTCACATTTAATTCTTCCAGTACATTGTATGCTCGATGCTCATGGATCTCTTGTGAATCTCCCTTATCCTTAATCTGTAGCAATTTAGATATTTCACTTTTCGGATCCCGGATATCGCCAAATACAATTGCATCTGTAGGACAAGCACTTGCGCAAGCAGTGGTCACTTCTCCATCAACTACTCTTCTGCCTTTTTTCTTAGCTTCTAACTTCCCATACTGAATTCGTTGAACGCAAAAGGTGCATTTTTCCATAACCCCACGAGAGCGTACTGTAACATCTGGATTAAGCACCATTTTACCTAGATCATTATTCATTGCCAGGTTATTATCAAACTGCTCGTTGTCATGGTATTTGAACCAGTTAAACCTCCTTACTTTATAAGGACAGTTATTAGCACAGTACCTCGTTCCAATACATCTGTTATAAACCATTTGGTTGAGCCCTTCTGTACTATGGGATGTTGCTGCTACAGGACAAACAGTCTCACATGGAGCATTGTTACAATGCTGGCACATCATGGGTTGAAATGTTACTTCAGGATTTTCAGCAGCGATCTCTAGTTCCGCATTTGTCGTTGCTGTCGTTTCGCTACTGTAATACCTATCAATCCTGATCCAGGTCATTTCCCTTCGGTTCAGCACTTCTTTCTTGCCGACAACAGGAACATTATTTTCTGCCTGACATGCAACAGAACATGCACTACAACCAATACAAGAATTCATGTCTATCGACATATTCCAATGATGATTATTATAATCATGGCCTTTCCAAAGGGATATTTTCCTTGGCTCTATTTTACCATCAATTACCTCATCTCCTAATTTCCTTTCCAAAGCATTGGATACTGCGATTTTCGGTCTGTGGAATGCGTGCTCCGGATGATTCTTGTAGGTATCAAGGGTTGTTTCCTGCACGACAAATTCCCTATTCATGAATGTGTGATGTGTCTGCGTTTGAGCTACTTTTACCGACTCGTTCGTTGCAGATACAGATACATTCGACAATACATTCATGGTAGGTGTACCTGATATTTCGCTGATCAAAGGAAACGCATTCACCCCCAAATTATCTGCGACTTTGCCCACCTTAGTCCTTCCATATCCAACTGCAAGACCAACGGTTCCTCTTGCCTGTCCTGGTTGTATTATTGCTGGAAGCACCAAAGTCTGTTCGCCAACTTTAAGTTGCACCTGATAGGTATTTCCTTCCTCCATTTCTACACCCAAATCCTTTGCCATAGCCTGACTTATGGTCAGATAATTATCCCAACAAGCTTTGGTTATCGGATCCGGAGTCTCCTGTAGCCAAGGATTGTTAGCTTGAGACCCATCACCAATTACAATTGTCTCGTACAATGCCAACTCAAGCCCCTCATTATTTGCTGTATAAGTTCTTGAAATATTACCAACGGCAGCACTAATATTGCCACCAAACACAATAAGTTCTAGCGTAACAGCTCTTCCAGCAACGCTGTAAACGCCATCGTACAAGCACTGATCAAAAAATGTCTGAAAATCCTGTAGTTTATTCTGTGTTGTAAAAATATACGTTTGCCAATACGCTTTGACAAATTCAAAATAATCATTATTTCCATATCCTGCCCAAGTCAATAAAGACTCCTGAGCCTGACGAGTATTAAACAATGGAGAGATCGCAGGTTGACATAGGCTGTATTTGCCTTCTACTGGCTGGGCGTCATTCCATGATTCCAAATAATGGTGGTCAGGAGCCAAATAATCCAAGTCAGACGCTGTTTCATCTGCCCGCTCACAAAGACCTACTTTTAGCTTTGCTTTAGAAAGGCCAGCCTCGATAGTCTTCCCAAGATAATGATCATAAATCGGATTGCTGTTCAAGAATATTACCCCTTGAATCTTGCCTGCTCCCAGATCATTGACAAACTGCTTCATTTTGTCATCATTGCCCTGACGAAAATAAACAGGGGTTTTGAGATCGATCGTAGAACCGATATTCTGAAGCAGGCCATTGATAGCATTGACCATTATTTGAACATTGGGGTCATTGCTGCCAGAAACAACAAGTGATTGTCCTTTATTGCTCCATAGGTCATTGGCCGCAGCCTCAAGATGGGCAACTTCAATTTTTGAAACCCCAATAGTTGGTTGACCCGACCTGGCGGCTAATAAATTGTATAAAGTCGTAACTACGATCCCTTCTGATGAAGGCTTGATCGGCGTGCGATAATCTGCATTTGCTCCTGTAAGAGAAAGGTTTGTCTCAAACTGATATAATCTGGACATTTCCTTTTTGCCATAATTCAACTTTCTGTTTTTCACAAAATCAGAGCTGAACCTGTTTGGATTAATCCAAGTACCTAAAAAATCTGCGCCAAAACTTACTACAGTCTTCGCCTTGTCAAAATTATAAGTAGGTATAACCGCCTTTCCAAATGATTCTTCATTTGCCTTTACGATACCATATGCAGATATCGCATCGTACATTACCAACTCTGTAGTTGGGTATTTCTCAATGAATTGGTCAATAACAGCTTTAGTTGATGGGCTTAGAATGGTTTTGCTCACTATTCTGATTTGTCCACCACTAGCGGCAATACCTTCCAATTTGCCAATTATCTGACTATCCAGTTCCTTCCATTCTATCGCTGTTCCATTGGCAGTAGGGGCTTGTAGTCTAGCCTTGTCGTACAAAGAAAGTACAGAAGCTTCTGCTTGTGCACTTGTTCCGCTACCGGAAACATCAGACAATTTATTTGGCTCAATTTTAATCGGCCTGCCCTCTCTGGTCTTAACTACAATACTGCAGTAATTTCCACCATTGGTATAGGTCGAAGCATAATAATTTGGCACTCCCGGATCAATTACTTCCGGTTTATTTAGATATGGTATGGCTTTTCTTACTGGAGCTTCGCATGCTGCTAAAGAGGCAGCAGCCACACTAAATCCCATGAGCTTAAGAAAATCCCTTCGCGAACTTCCACCTTCTTCTTCTTGAAGAACTCCCTTTTTATATGGGAGGTCTTGTGAAAATTCTTTGCCGGCATATTTAACAAATTCCGGATCGTTGGTTAATTGTTCTACCCCTTTCCAGTATTGTTTTTTATTTTCTTTCATAAAATATATTATGCGAATTATTCAATCCTGCTTTAAATCAAATTACTAATAGTGACATTTGGAACATTCCAACCCTCCAATATCCTTTACTACCATTGGATTTTTAGAGCTTTCTGCGTGCAACTCCACCAACTTGTCATAATAGCCATTATCTTTTGTGTTTACCGCAGTAGTCCTATGGCAATCTATACACCATCCCATAGTCAAATTAGAATGTTGTCGCACCACTTCCATTTCTTCAATAGGTCCATGGCACGTCTGACATTCAATGCCACCAACCTTAACATGCTGAGAGTGGTTAAAATAAGCCAAATCAGGCAAATTATGTACCCTCACCCATTCTATAGGAGTATTATTGACTCTGGCATCATATATTTTTTGAATTTCCTTAGATGGCTCTGTCGCCCCTGTCACTTTGGTTATAGAACTATGGCAGTTCATACAAATATTTACAGATGGGATATTTGCGTTTTTACTTTTACGAACACCTGTATGACAATAATTACAATCAATCTTAAAATCTCCAGCATGTAGTTTATGAGAAAATGCTATTGGTTGAGTCGGTGCATATCCCTGCTGAATCCCAACACTGTAAAGTCCATCAATCACTGTCATTAATGAAATGGCTGTAAATACAAATATCATGATCCAAATGAATCCGGGACTACGGATGTATTGCTTAATATCAAATTTCTGAAATACAACTTCTTGATCTTCATCTGATAGCTGCGCCTTTTGTTTAAGATATTTGGTCAATACACCTACTAATACGAATAATACAACAAGTATAAGCAGTAGAATTACGAGTAATATGGCGAGAAAAACAGTAATGGTTTCTGCAGATAGCATTCCTTCCTGGCCAGCTGTCTGCCCCGTTGCTCCTGCAACTGCCGCCACTTCTTGCACAGCAGGACCCTTAGCTGTTTCACTCTTTATATATTCTATAACGGAATTCAACTCATCATCCGAAAAATCAAACGGAGTCATTAGAGTCTTGTTATATTCATTATAAAGATTGACAAAATACTCATCCCCACTTGCGATAACCTTTTGTGAATTTGTAATAAATGCCTTAATCTGATCGACAGTTCTTCGACTTGTAACATCTGCTAAAGCTGGCCCAACTTTCTTGTCATGGATACTATGACATACCAAACAATTATTTTTGAATATGGATTCTCCGGCCTTCACCAACTCGTCATTGAGTTCGGGGGCTGCTGCATCTTGGGCCTGTAGAAAATTTGATTGGAGAAAAATAAAAAAAATAGAAGCGCATGTTATAATACAACTCCTAAGGTGAACGTTTATAGACATATATTTATCTTTTTTCAGCAACTCTTGCCAAAGGGCCTGATTCGATGCCACAAATGTAATATGCGATGCCTTCTTTTCAAACTTCAAAAGGAAACTAAAATGGGCAAATGTTTTTTTTTTTTCAATTCTTCACACACATCTATCTATTCTTGTCTAATAATCAGGTAAATACGCTACTTATTTAGAATAATTATGAATAACTGATCGAATAGGTGGTCTTTTATCTTTTTAGCTCATGGCATTAATTCCTCTTTCATCCCATACTTTATTTCAAATATTGGCTTACTCCCTAAGTTCTTTGGTGCTTCTGGTTTAGAATTGACAACAGCAATCTCAGTTGAGTCATTAGCGTCAATTAAATACCCAGAAATTCCATCCAATCTGATACGATGAAATTCATTGGCAATGGAATCTAGCACAAGATCATCAATCATAACGCGACATGCGTCCATGACACTACTCAAAGTATCGCTCTGAATCTGTGCACGAACAAACTCTTCAAATCCCGCCTTATCTTGTAAGTAATCCTTTTGGTGTTTTTCATTAAATACTTTCCCGGCTTCCTGCAAGGCAATTTCACTCTTTTCCAGACTTGCATCGTTAAAATAAACCAATTCTATTTCCAAACCCGGTTTCTTCTGCTCCAGTTGCAACAATAAATCCAATTGATTCTTCTTATTTTCGGTCAAAACGGTATCCTTAAAATCGTATTCTATGGCTTTGATCTGATCCGGGTCAGTGCCCAATAAACCCGACAATAACTTGGCCGGGGCAGCCACAGCTTTAACAATCAGGTTTTTAAAAGTATTCCATACAATTTTACCAACACTCACTTTAGGGTCTTTCAGATCCCCCCTGACTGGAACATCCAACGTAACCACTCCATCTTTATCCTTGAGAAGGAAAAGAGCGAATTTTATGGGTAAATTATAAAGTCCTCCTCCCTTGTTTCCCAATTCTACGTTGTGAATCACTAATTTATTTTCGCTGGCAAGCTGCCCTTGTTTTACAATTGTATGCCCTTTATAATACATATCACCGTAAAGTATCGGAAATCCCATGTAGTGCCTCGAATAGATATTGAGGTCGCTGAGCATAAAATCCGTGATGGTATAATCCAGATCCAATTCCATGGGATTTGAAGGGTTTACTCCCAATTTTGCTATCAGTTTCCCTCTTTCATTTAGCAACATATTGGAATGCATTTCTACCCAAGAAGATTGGCTCGTGATGGAATCTGTTGCCATTTCTATTTCACTCAAATGATATTCAAACGGCTCTTCTGTGGTAGCATCCATAAAATCTACAATGCCATGCTCAATTATCAAATTATTAAGTGCATAGTACAATTTCTGCGAAGTAGAGTCAGGAGCAGTCTCATGGACAACAGTAGTATTACTGTCAGCCTTGTGAGGAAATGCTCGATCCATCATTTCATTAAAATTGTTGGTAGAGTCGTGCATTTCAAAATATACATACGGCTCTGTAAATTTCAGCGTGTCCAGCACAAACTGCATATTGGCTACATCTGCCTTTTTGAGATTGCCCTCCATGCGCTTAATGCCTATCAATGGTTTTTCATTATAATCCTGCAATTTAAAATCATGAATATTGAATCTCCCTGAAGCGATCAGTTTTTCCGGAGAATTAGTATTGCCTTCCAAAGAGATATTGAGATCTGTCCGCCCCTCAAAGCTTCCTAAATCCATGTATTTAGAAATAAAATCGTCGTATCCACTGATGTCCAGTTCTTTCAATATTATCTCGGCATCAAAATCGCCCTTTTGGGGATCCACATTTATTTTGGACTGAAAATACCCGCCGTTTTTAAAGTTAAACTTAAGGCCCGCCTCACTATCCTTATCTTGGTTCCATCCTATATAGGGAATAAAAAAGTCGAGATCATGCATTTCGAGATCTTTATCAATCACTGCATCATGAATATTAACCAGTGCCCCGTTGAGCTCCAAGTTGGAAAGTTGAAAATGTAGTGGCTCTTTGTTCGATTCCAAAGAATCCGTATTATCAGCATTGGATTCATAGAATTTCAACATATCGTCAAAGTTGTACGCAGAGTCATACATAACGACATTTACCTCAAGTCCTTTTAGGTACAACCTCTCCATGACCAGCTCATTTCGAAAAAGCTGGTATGGTTCCGTATCTATGATCAGTGTATCAAAAGAAACAAAATTGGTAGCATCGTCTGGTTCGTATAATTTAAACCCAGCGACCTTAGCAGTACCGGTAAAATAATTAAGATCGAGTTTATCAATACTCACACTTCTGCCAATCCACTCTTTACTGTTTTTTTCTACAACATTTCGAATGATCAACGATATAAAAACCAATAACAAGACCATCACAGTAGCAAAAGCTATTAAAAATCCATAGATGATTTTCTTGATCATTGTTGGTACAATTTATGCAAATCCTTGCCTCCTTTTGAAAAGAACAAATTAACTATGAAAATATAATAAATGCATATTTTGTCAACCAAAAAGATCAGCATTTGTCTCTGGTATTTTTGGTTTACGCTCCCGTTCTAAAATATTTTATCTAGTAAAATAAACCGAGCGAGATGGGTATCCCTGTCAGGTTTTAATTGTTTAATTCAAAGGGATAAATAACTTTCCAGTCTTTTTCAATATCTATTATCGTCCAACCTTCTGCTGCTGCTTGGTCTAACCCTTTATCTAATTGACCAACGTGTGAATCTCGGTCATAAGCCCATTCTCGCTCCGCATCGGTATGGCGCACGTAAATATTTAAGAAATTTTTATTCGATGCCGTCCATTGTAGCATAGCGAGATCCCCATCAGAATTACCGACAGCGATAACAGGTTTGCGACCTATAATCCGCTGAATATTTTCAGGCTTACCTTCTTTGTCATCAATAAACATTATCTCTGGAATACGATCAATCGTTGGGCTACCTTCATTATAAGAATATCTCGTTTTGATAGTTGATCCAATAATTTGCTCAGGTGGAATATTATATATCTCCGAGACTAATGGCCGCATAAAATCCACACCTCCTCCTGAAACTATATAAGTTTTAAAGTCATTTTCCTGAAGGTACGAGAGTAACTCAAGCATTGGTTGATAGACTAAATCTGTAAATGACCTTTGCAAAGTCGGATGTTTAGCTCCTTTTGCCCATTCTAGCACAGTCTGTTTAAATTCCTCTGAAGTTATATTGGCATGTGTTGCCATCAACAAGGTCATCAAGCCATGCATACCTGAGCTCGCAAGACCCTCTAGATCATTTTCCAAAGCAAAACTAAATGGCTCCTGAGTTTTCCATTCTGGATGCTCTGGAGCGAGTTCTTTAATCTCGTCAAACACAAAAAATAGCTGGAAATAAACAGGCTGCTCGCTCCAAATAGTTCCATCATTATCAAAGGTAGCTATACGTTCTGAAATCGGGATAAAGTTTGGGCTGCTCGTGTCAATCGAGGAGTTAACAAAATCGATAATTTGCTGTTTGCTTTGAACGTCATTCCAAGAGGGAAGAGGGTCATTCTCTATGTTTTTTTTCTCGGAATTCTCTGAACACCCAAAAAACAGGAATACAAAACTTACTATAAAAAAGTATATTTTTTTCATGGTTGTTATAGAATTTTTGTTTTAAATATAATTATTCATTTTTTAATAATTACGATGCCTATTTCCAGTTTGTAGGTTTTGAAAGCTTATAAATAATAAGGACGCCCCCTTTATTAGGACTCTCCTAAATTCGCACCTATAAACCCCCATTTTTCCATCAACGATTCCAATTATGACCGAATACTATATAATATCCAAAACTATCGGGACCGACAGCGATGTCCAATCCTGCGCGAATCTTAAATGCCCTTGCGATCAGATATCGAAAACCTGTGCCACCTGCAAAGACATTAGCTCCATCAGAAAAACTCTCATCAAACTCGATGGCTTTACCCAGGCCAACAAAACCTAAAACACTCCATCGTAAATTTAAATCGAATCGCTGCTCTGTTTCGGCAATCAATGTAGTGGCACCTTGATAGCGTGCCGCAGGTACACCTCGCAAATTGATGCCAGGCAACAAATAAAATGGTGGCATTTCAAAGACATGTTGATATTCTAAACGCAAACCACTGATCCATGTAGGTTTTATAGGCTTGAACCATATCCATGAGGAATTGATGTGTTTGTAATCAAAATCACTTGCAGTCCATGAGGCATTTACATTGTATTCAAAATGCAGCCGAAATCCATGATTTGCAGTAAAAATATTATCTCGTTTATCCCAATCCATAAACATCCCCAGCGTTCCTGTGTTGTTGTCCAATTCCTTGGATGTTATAAAATCAGGCATTTCTCCATCAAATCTTGCCTTCACTTCCGTATTTGCATAGCTATACTTCAAACCGAGATAGATGTCATCCTTCCACACCTTTTTTGATATGGAAAAAAATATGGGCAAGGATTGAATATTGAACTTAAATTCCCTTTCACCGATCTGTGGGAGTGTGCGATAAAAAGAAAGGTTCAAACTTCCATAAAAAATTCCAATGCGGTATTTGAGTCCCTGCTTTGGGAAGCTACCACTGCGCAAAATACCGACTCCGTAGCTGGAGTTAGCGGTGTACATACCCATACCAGCAGTGATATCGGGTGGAATATATCCACTACGGCCTTCTGTTTTTTTGGGTTGAATAAATACAGGGGCAATCAGGCCACCGAAGCTCCCGAGTGCCGGCTCAGTAATCAGCATAGGAACTGGTATAAATCCATGTGCCTCAATAAGAAATTGGCTAAAATCCATTTTGCCGTCCAGCGTATCGCGCATCATACTTTTGCGATCTTCTTTGGTTTGGCTATTGGCAGAAAAACAAACTATCGCCAGAAAAAATAAAAGAGGCGGAATAGATTTGAAAGCTACTTTCTTCATGTATTTATGGATTTATCCACCCTGTTGAAGACATGGTCCTTTTAGGATGTGAAAAATACATTTTACGCGCCCTTTGCCAATGGTATATGTTAATGTCGTGATGTGAAGTGCTTTTTGAAAATGACTTTTCTAAAATATAGACCTCTTCCAATAACGAAGCATCTCCCACTTTTTTAGCAAAACAACCGGCCGTAGGTTCGGGCAAACCCAGTGTATCAATCCACTGGTAAAATGCTACAATTATTTTTTTTGGATTTTTACTACTGGCTGCACGCACGAATTTTCGCCAATAAAAAAGTTCAGAATTGCGATACCGCAACAAATAGTTTTTTCGATAACGGATGCTCCATTTCAACAAAAAAACAAAGGCAATACCCAGCAATAAAATTGCAACCAAATACACCGCAAATCTTTTCGGGCTCAACCCTAAAATGGTAAATGGAGGTTCGGGTTCTTCGGCTTTTTCAACGGCTGTAACCTGCGCAGCCAGACTGTCTTTTATGCTAGCTAACATTCCCAAATCTGGGTTGGTTTGTACGTTTACCGTAATTGCGGGCAAGGTTCGTTTATACACCTTTTGATGAACCGGATTCCACCAAGTAAACACCATTTCGGTTAAGGTTATTTCGCCTTCTTTTTCAAAGAGATACCGCATGGTTTCGGTGCGTGTGGCACTGATGGCCGTTTTGCTACTATGGTTTTCTACGTTGCTTCGAGCTGGGTAAAAACTAACGCTCGGCACGCTATCCCATGCTGCAGGCGGTATGAGTTCCGAAACTGTATTCACCGCGTCGCGACTAATACTGCGCTCTAAAACATCGCCCATTTTTATGTTTTTAACGTTGCCGCTCCACTGTTCTTTTACCGACAAATTGGTAGTTACCAACCACTGGCTGGCGTCAAATCCTGGGGGGATGGGTTTTACTTTTATCAGCCTTTCTTTGGTTTTTACCGTATGCGGAATTCCTTTGTAATCTCCTTCTTTTGGCGATGACACCTGAATCTCTAAAGCGGGAAAAGTGACGTTTTCATCGTCAAATGGAAAGACATTAAAAATCATTTCTACACCCGGAAAGGTTTTGCCTTTTTCAGTTTTAGAAATACTCACCGAACGGAAATACACGGTGAAAGCGCCATTTACTTTTACGTTGCCGGGATCTACACCCTCGGTAAACCATGTGCTGGTGTACACCCGTACCGAAACTTGTACCGGCTCACCCACATACACGCTGGTTTTGCTCAACTGTACTTCACTCCACAGTTTTTGCGCTTGCGCAGAAATACTCAACGTCAGGGCGAAAATCAGCCCAAAAACCCGCAAGTTTCTACCAAGGCTTTTCATCGGACTGAGGTTTTATGTTGTTTTTCTTCACTTGAAATTCAAATTTCTTCATTAAAAATCGCGCAGGATCATCATCAATTTTGCGCAACAATACCTTGCTGTTTTGCCCAGGATCAGAGCTGCTCATGTCGTCTGGCACTTCGTCTAGCTCTTTTGCTTTGTGAATATCTGTACTCACTGTTTCTGAAAGGCGTTCCTTTTCCATGTCTTTTTTTGTGGCCTTTTGCCCTCCACCACTCATGTCTTCTTGGCTATCATTTTGCTTTGTTTTTGCCGTTTGTTTTTCTCTGGCAGCTTCTTCGGCATCGTCCATGCTGGCCTCGTTCATGCCACCCATCAAATGCTGCATTTCTTGCTGATTTTGCTGAGCAGCTTCCATTGCAGGATCGAGTTGAACCGCCATGCCAAAAGCCATTTGAGCCGCAGCATAATCACCATTTTTAAAATATGCCAAACCTAAATTGTAGACGCCCATGGCGGTGGTATCATCGTTAAACGCTTTTATGGCATCCTCATAATTTCCTGCTTTAAAGTAGGCCACGCCTTGTCGCAATGGGTCTTGGTAGGTTTTCGCTGCCGCGGAAAAATCACCTTTTGTTGCCAAACGTTCGCCTTGATAATCTTTCGTAAACCACAAATCGGCAAAACTGTTAACATCTTGTTGGCACGATGAAAGCGAGAACAGCATCAACAAAGAAAACACTACCCAACCTTTGCGAAACCACAGTAATAAAATTGCCGTTAGCGGAATAACAAACAGCAATCCGGCATCGCGCCATTCATTTTCTTTTTCTTCGGGTGCTTCTGTAAATTTTAAATTCTGACTTACTTTTTTCGCAATCGCTTCCACATCGCTTTTATCTAGCGTAAGCTGATGTACGTGTATCTTTTCTAAAGAATTTAACTTTGAAATTACCGCAGAATTTAACGAAGAATGCACAGTTTTGCCTTTGTATTTCAAACTTCCGTAGCCGGAATAATTGGGCACATCGGCTCCCGAAGGTGTGTTCATCGGCATGATGGCGATGCTGTTTTTCGAATCGGCTATATAGTCTTTCATCCAATCAAAAATAGATTCATCAAAATCATCTGAAAAGATAACCACTGTGCCGGGTGCGGTGGTGGTGCTCATGGCAGAATCGGCCATTGCCAAAGCATTTTTTAAATCGGAGCCGCGAAATGGCATCACTTTTGGCGTTAAACTTTCTACATGACTTTTAATGATTTTATAATCGCGTG